>JBBPYR010000149.1:0-59222 GCA_038199755.1 Ktedonobacterales bacterium
AGAATGCTGGCCTGACCTCGCTCCAACGCACTACCCTGGCACGTTTTCACGTTATACCGATTGAATAGATTCGCCTGGCCGTGCCGGGCGAAAAGAATCATTTTCATTGATAAAGATAAAGCGGCTCGCCTGCACGCTCACAATCATATCCACCTTGCCATCGCCATTGACATCTTTGAAAGTCAGTGTGGCTACTGCCAGGTCTTGTCCTTGTCCAATCAAAACTGGACCAACATAGATTTTCGCTTTCGACGAATCACCACCAGGAAATTCAATAATCTGTATATGCCTATTGAGATTAATGGCTATAAAATGTGTCGGGCTCGAACTAGTGTCATGGTTGTGACCAACCACAAAATCTGTTTGGTAGGTGCGCGGACGACCATAATGCAAATCGTCCTGGGTCACTTGCCACCAACTCATCAGTGAGGTGAATGCAAACCATGCGACAACCATCACTAACATAGATACACCAACGTAGAATAGCCAGTGCAAGCGGACCCCACCACTTCGTGTGTCTGGTAGCCCTCCACTCCGCTGTGGTTCAATTTCATCATCCACCTCAGCCGGGCGTCGGCGCGGAGTGGGTTGGGGCGTTTGCACGACCGGAAGATGTGTCTGAGTCGCGGTACGTCGCGGAGGTATGCTGTTCTTGCGACCACTCCCACTCCCTGTGATATACCCTGCTCGCGATGGGGGGGGCTGCATGTCCCCTCGTGTGCGATCTGTCTCTGCCTTGACATCAGTGGTGTAACGGCGTGTGCTGGTTGGCTTGCGTGAAGGCCATATGTCGTCATATTCCTCATCGAATACATCGGGGTTGGTCTGTGCTTGCCTCACAGACATTGATCTGGTGCGTTGAATGTGACGCTGATCCACATTGTCACCATCCTCTCCTAATTTATTGAGAGTACCAGAACGTATGTTCTAATAAAACAAGTGCATTATACACAAGTTCCTTGAACCTGTCAATACCTATGTAGAACAAATTTACCAGTTTCGGCACCATTCTCGTCATGACTCGCCGTTACGCTTTGTTAAGGAGGAGCATGTATAAAACAGACAGCAAAAGAACAACGCAAGATGCCTATAAGCACCAAATGTACTTACAGGCATCCCATTGGTCTGTCTGTTCTCTGTCTGTGCCCGATGTACCCTTGTACGCCCCACCCTTGATACTGCTTCGCTTCACACTGATAGATACTGTTTAACCGATTGAACAAGCTTGTTTGTGCCAGCCTGAGTACACATGAATATATGTTAGGAGCAAGAAAAAGAAGATAAAGATAATTACTCGTCCCTCACCCTTCTGGTAAGCATCTCAGGTCTGTGTATACTGTATCGCTGTTCTATAGACGCGTTCTATTTACTCTTGCGTATATTATATACGTATAAAGCCCCCATAAGTAACATGTAACAGGTGGCATATTGCACTATATTGTAATATGGAAGTGTTTGGGCATTCTATACGTTGTATCAGAGCAAACGAGATATATCATAGTTTTCGCTTATGCGCGTACAAACGCATAAAACACGCACTTGCCTCAAGCTTATGACCAGAGGTCTCCCTGCGTTGTCTCGTCCTCGCTGCGCTTCTTTATAATACTAGCGCGTCGCTCACGGAGCTGCCTCTTTAGCGGTTGTACGGTCTCTACTGCCGTTGCTAACAGGAAAGGCGGGGATGAGGCAGTTGGTGTAGCTTGAGCATCCACCAGTTCCACCGTCGCATCGAAAATAGAACTGTGATTGATCTCTACACCGGGCCATGTCGCGATCAACGCTTCTAGGCCCATGTCTTCACAATGGACGAAGGCTTGCCAACGTGTTCGTATTTCAGTGAAAGCGACAGAGAGTGCAACTCGTTGTGCAGTATTCATCCAATCAAGAAAGGCTAGCTCTACACTGTTCATCCATGTCTTCGCATAGAGGCCCAGACCGGAGAGGAAGACAATCTCTTCATCGACAACCTGCTCTGTAGCTACCATGAGTTCTGAACGGCGATAACAGTCAAGCAACTCATAGCACATGCGCTCACTCATCACCTGCTCTGTCAGCACGCGTGTACGTACATAGGTAGGATCAATTGCGGCAAGGCGCGTCGCGAAGTCGTCGTAGTGTAGACGCAACGATTGTATGACCTCCGTCGCGGATAGCTGCCCGTTATAGTACACGATAGGGAACGACGTGGCAATCGCGCTAAATGCCTCTTTCGCATCCAGCGGAATAGCCAGCAGTAAATCATCGCGCGTACGCAATTGGAGTAGCTTTTGCACTTTACGCTCACGATAGGCAGGCGTCCAAAAACCGAGGATTTCTACATAGATGCGATGTTGGGCACGGGTCAGAGCAAAGTCGGGGATAAATATACTCTGCTCAAGCAGCAGTGGTTCCGGTTCGCGTTCCAGACGCCAGCCATCAACGCCCTGGCTACGTGCTAATGCGCTAAACGCTTCAGCGAAGGATTGTTCTATACTACTATCGAAAACAGCACTCTGAGCCTCAGGAGCCTCGTTAAGGCGGGCTTTTGCAGCGAATTGATCGCCACCGTCAATGGGAGCGTGCAGGTCATTTTGGGCAGAGGCATTGGGTGTGCTTTCCTTGCTGATAGCCTGCAAGACGTGCGCATCAATGGCAAAATGATAGCTGCGCTGGAGAAAATGCACCGTTGCCCCTGCCTCTACAATACCTCCGGAAAGCGTTGCCTTGTTACTTCTTTTGCCACGGCCATTTCGTCCAGCTTCAACATAAGGAAGCGTATAGCCTAATAAAAGCCTGCACAGCCGCCCCAAACGCAAGCCGTATTGTTGAGCGGTGCCTGTCACCTCCTGTGGCCCATACAGTGTAAGTGTCAGCAGTGGTGGCGTTCCCGCGAGCGGCTCATCATAGGCGAGATCATAGTAGACGCCGAGCTTCCGTGCCAGAAAACAGAGACGTTTAATCACCGCTCCCACCCCTGTCCCCACAGGCGTTCCCTGCTCTGTCGCGGTGCGCCCGAAGGCTTGACAATCGATCACCATTCGTACCTGTGAGGCATTGAAGAGCGCAGCTTCAAAGGCCCACTGATTATACAAAATAGCAACATCCTGCGGGTCTGGAGCCTGTGCGCTCTCCCGTATCAGCACAGCTTCATCTTCATTATCGAGCGCAAGCAAGTACTCAAGATCGCTGATTTGTAACTGATAGACTTGCGCAAACGCTTGCAATGCTGCGCTACGCTGTTGCGCCTCTAAAAATCCATGATAGTGTGCATTGACATAATCATAGAGCGCGAGGCGTAATTGCACTGATGAGGTGATCTCAGGAGGAAGGGCATGCGCTATTTGCGCTATTACTTCGGGCCATGCACGTTGTTGCCAGCTATACCAGCGACTGAGAGTGGCAAGCAAACAATGAGCAAGCCGATAGTCAGCAACACAGGCGCGGGCATCATCGTGTGAAAACTGTTTACGTGTCTGCCCAAGCAATGCTTCATGATAGGCAATCAGGCGTGCAAGCTCATGCTGTAGCTCGCCTCCTTGCAAAAAATGTAATGAGACCGCCAAAGTTCCCGCAGCCCCACCGCGCCGCTGGATCGACTTTTTGACATCTTGAAGACCAAAACGCACCTATTTCTTTTCCTCCTGACGGGTGCTATTATAACAGAAAATTGCCCTAACAGATAGCATTTCCGTCCTACCCTCTTGAACAGACGTACCTTTATCTGGTATGGTACTGTTGATATGTTATACAAGTCGAGTGTCGCTCGGTGAGAGGAAGCTTTCTATGACCACTACCCCGCGCCGTTTAGGAAGGTATGAATTACGGCACCAGGTGGGTCGGGGGAATGTAGGCGAAGTATGGCAGGCCTACGATCTGCAAGAGCACCATGATGTTGCCGTTAAAATCATCCATACTGATCTACAATCCGATCCTCAATTTTTGGCTCGCTTCACGCAAGAAGGACAACGTCTTACGGCATTACATCATGCAAATATTGTGCGTGTACAGAATGTTGCTGTTTCTCGTCCTTCGCAAGCAGATAACAGCATGTCAGCCTATATCGTTTCACAATATATCACAGGGCAAACGCTTGCTGACTATTTAGCAAAAACCTCGCATAAAGGAAAGTTTCCCACGCCAGCAGAGATCGTATACCTCTTCACCAGTCTGGGCGTTGCCATCGATTATGCCCATCAGCAAGAGATTATTCATGGCAACATTAAACCCAGCAATATCTTGCTTGACCGCAACAATACATCACACCTTGGTGATGGTGAGCCAATGCTGACCGATTTTGGCTTTGAACAACTCTTTGGCCATATCTCGACTATTCCCTCTCCTACCTATATCTCGCCAGAGCAAGCTAAAGGAGAACCCGCGAATAATCGTAGTGATATTTATGCATTGGGTGTTTTGCTCTACGAGCTCTGCACAGGCGTTCAGCCCTTCCGCGACTCAAGTTCGGTCGCGGTCATGATGAACCATATCAATACGCTACCCACGCCACCCATATTGATTAATCCAGCTATACCACCAGCATTGTCAGAAGTGATTCTCCGTGCGCTGGCTAAGGACACAGCCAACCGTTTTTCCTTGGCCTCGCTGCTAGGAGCAGCTGTTGCTGATGCTTACGCCATTCAATCGACGATTACCCTGCCACATTCAGCCGTTGAGCAAGCTAAAGCCCATGAAGCGGCACAGCAGCCCTCACAAGGACAGCAATATCACAAGACACTGCTAGGCGTTTCGCAACCACTACCACAACTCCCATCACAACCAGCCACACCGCGCCATACCATGCCGATACGACCCATGCCTGCTGCATCGCAGTCACAACCACTTCCCGCGGTCTCCGGCAAATATCCAGTGGTGCAACCAACAACGCAGCCGCAACCAGCAGCAAAAGCACTGACAACTCATTCAACAGGGGCCATCAAAGTAACGGCAAGCAGCCCAAATAACCCTGCTCTTTCCGCTCAAACGGGCAAGTTACCGCTTCTACCGGGTATGTCGGGTAATTCAGCACCCATACCAATTTCGCCAATGGTGAACACACCACCAAACGTAGTAATTTATCAACAAGCGGCACCGTTCTCGCAGATGCCACCACCGCCACCTTATACCCCCATACAACCGATTCCTGTTCAACGCTCACAGCAAAGACGGCACATCCCTCTGTATATATTTATCACTGTGCTGGCACTCTTACTGCTCGTGGTCCTAGCTAGCATCGGCGTGGATCTGCTCTCGCACCGCTCAATTCAGGCGGGAGCAACGGTCGGGCATGTATTTTTCCAGGATGATGCCTTAAGTCATGACGACCTGCTACACATCGAGCTACAGAATGTGCCTTCGTCCTCTGCGAATCAACAGCAGATAGCATGGCTACAAGAAAACAGTGGCGTTACTTTACCACTGGGAACCTTGAATATACAGAATGGTTCTGCTTCATTATCGTATGCGGGAGATGCTCAGCATACTAACCTCCTTTCCGTTATTCATCGCGTCTTCGTGACCGTAGAAAATAGTGGGAAGCAAGTGTCATCCCCCCACGGGCCTATCCTCTACAGTGCTCAGTTTGATGCCTCATGGTTCCCTTATCTCAAAAACATCCTGTACTCCACGCCCGATCTGCCCACAAATACAGGGGTCGTTAGCGGAACCATCGATGCACTAAAATCTATTGATGATAAGGCATCCAGTGTTGTTGATAGTTTGCGTATAACGCATGACTACGCGCTAGCACAACGACAGGCAACGCGCATTATCGAGATCATTGATGGTACGCAATATGCAGTCAGCAGTGGCGATCAACCCGCCACAGTGCCCAGCATGTTGAGCGTTCCCGTTGGACTCTTCTCTTCTCCCGCACACAAAGGCTATCTCGATGTGCTTTCCTCCCAACTCGATAAGATGCAACAGAGTGCCAACAACAATGCACCATTACAGACGCATATACAACATGTGCGCAACGCCATTGGCGACCTCAAAGATTGGTTACAAAAACTACGTGCTTACGACGTTCAACTAGTGAAGGCTGCTAGCCTGAATGACCCAGCACTCGTAGGTGTAGCTCTCCAACTCAAGCAGATAGCAGCCGACTCTTACACAGGGCGCACTGTCCCGCCCAGTACGGGGCCGCAGCCGATAGCGGGGTCTGCTGGTGCCTATCAAGCGTATGTTGAATGTCAGTACATGGCAACACTGGATGTAAAACAGATGTAATAATCGAGGTGAGTTGCTGATGCTAACGATTATTGCATGATCGTTAGCATCAGTAACTCACCTATCCTTGCAAAACTGTGTTGCTATATACACTGATACTGTGACATACTTCATTGACATAGCCGAGATTATCATAAATAATTAAGGTAGTATTGCACAGACTATCCTTTCTTTGTCATTTCATGCTGTACAACCACACAGGAATAAAAGCTGTACAGTAGAATGTAGGGCTATATATATGAGTACGAATCAGCAAACCCTCGGGCATTATGAACTACAACAGCATCTTAGCAGTGATATGCTTACCGAGAGTTGGAAAGCATTCGATACACAGCAACAACGCTATGTTCTTCTGAAAAAATTACGTGTGCCACCGCAGAGCAGTCCAGAGTCTCTGGGCTCGTTCCTCGGTGCCACGCGTCCCTTGCTCTCATTGCGGCATCCCAATATTGCCTCAGTACTTGATATTCAAGCGACACCAGATATACCAAATGCCTATATCGTTACTGACTATATCGATGGGCCATCACTCGTGGACTACCTGCACATGAACTCACACCAGGGACGATTTCCACAAGGGGCCGACCTCGTGCGTATGCTCACTCCGATTGCTGCGGCCATCGATCATGCCCATCAACAAAATATCGTTCACGGTGGCATCATGCCAAGTGCTATTGTCTTGGACAAGCACGTGACGCCAGAAGTATCCAAGCTCACCGATTTTGGCATCCATCAACTGTATAATCCACGTGCCCTCCCTTTAGCCAACACTCAGTATATGGCACCCGAATTAGCGCAGGGCTACGCGGGTACAAACAGCAGCGACCTGTACTCATTAGGCGTGATCCTTTATGAGCTTTGCACAGGCGTAGTGCCTTTTCAGGGTGATACCCCTGCCGAGGTTATGGTTCAGCATATTCACAACACACCCTCATCGCCCATCGTTTTTAATCCACAACTCCCACCCGCGATGACGGCGGTGATTATACGGAGCCTCTCGAAAGACCCAGCCGCACGCTTTGCCAGTGCAGGCGCACTAATTGTGGCTATCGCACGGGCCTATCATCTGCCCACACAAAATACGCCCAGTTTTTCTGGTATCGTAGCCAACCCGAATGACTCAATGAATAGTGCTACCTATCTCAGCCCCGTTTCTCATCCTGGACTGGCGGCAGCGACGCCTCTTGTTGCCGCCCCCTCATTTTCACAGGTGCCGACCACGGCCAACACGCCGCAGCGAGCGACGGCTACAACGCCTACCCCAACGCCATCTATACCGCCTACCGCACCCAGGCGACGTAATAACCGTGCGTGGTATATCACTGCGGTCATCGTTCTGATTGTGGTATTACTCAGTGGGGCGGTAGGAGCCTACATGCTGCTATTCAGCGGACGCCCAGCAACCCCTGCGACACAGGCTATTGCGGGTCATGCCTACTTTGTCAGTAGTGGCTTGCTTGGACTCGTGGGCAATCAAGGCATCGCGGATGGCATGAAAATTGACTTGCAGAACGTTTCCGATCCACAATCCGGCAAAAGCTATTATGCTTGGCTGCTCAGTGACAACGACACAAATCTCGATATCTCCCCCATTCTCTTGGGAGCGTTGACAGTCGATCACGGACGCGTAAGCTTTTCGTACACAGGCAATACACAACATAACAATCTGCTCATCAACTATAGCCGTTTTCTGATCACGGAAGAGGATGCCAACTCAACACCATCAAATCCGTCTCTTGATGCCGCGACCCATCGTTACGCAGCCGTTTTCTCACAAAAAGGCCACGTCGTCGGTGCTACACCCGTATATAGCTTGCTCGATCATATCCGCCACCTACTCGCACAGGACCCAAAGCTACAAAAAGCGGGTCTCACTGGTGGTCTGAGCACTGGGCTCTTCAAGAACAGCGAAAAAATTCTGGAGTGGGCCGGTAGCGCACGCGACGCGCTGCAACATGGAGATACTGCGTTTGCCCGTCGCCAGTTGCTACGTATTCTGGACTACCTGGATGGCTCACAGTTTGTCGGTACAGAACCCTTGCCCGCTGATTTGAGCGCGCAACCGGTCATCGTTGACCCGGTGATTGCACGTGTGGCCCTGCTCACCATTTCGGCCCAGCAGGACCCGCCAGGCTACTTAAAGCATATCGGTAATCACTTACGTGAAATTGTGACGTTAGCTGACACAACACCGGAACAACGTGCGCTAGCAGTGCAGATCAATAGTGCCATCGACAACGTGGTGGCTCTATTAACCTCCGTCCACGTCGATACGATCAATTTGCTCAAGCTCGATCCGGCAGCTATGACGCAACCAGCTGCATTAGCGACCATGAACCAAATCACCGTGCTGACAAACAATGCCTTCGTTGGTCAGCTTGACCCGAACACCATTACGGTCCGTGAAGGTGTCGTGCAGATTTACTATGCAGTTCAACGTCTGGCAACTTTTGATATCACAGCGTGCCAGGGAAGTAACCAAGCCAACCCATGCGCCTAAAAACATAGTAGATAGAGAGGAAGGACCTGTATGAGCACCAGTTCACAACGACTCGGAAAATATGAATTACTGGAACGCCTGGGCTTTGGGGGTATGGCTGAAGTATGGAAAGCCCTGGATACACAACTACAACGCAACGTCGCGATCAAATTGCTCCATGCCAACTTACGCGATGACCCCAGTTTCGCGACACGTTTTCAACGCGAAGCGCAATTTATCGCCCGCCTCCATCACCCTAATATCGTCAAGGTACACGACTTTCAGATCGCACAAACGACCAATTCTGCTGATAGTGCCAGACCCCTCGCTTACATGGTCATGGATTATGTTGAAGGGCAGACGCTGGCCGCCTATCTTCATGCAAACTCGCGCCAGGGATATATCCCTGAGCCACGGGTCGTCTTGCAACTTTTCACCTCGATTGGCAGTGCTATTGATTACGCCCATCAGAATAGTATGATTCACCGTGATATTAAGCCGGCCAACATTCTGCTGGATGCACACAATACCACCTTTAATCCCATGGGCGAACCCATTCTCACCGATTTCGGCGTGGCAAAACTGATGAGCAATACCGCGAGTGGTCTGAGTGGCACACAAGTTGGCACACCCCTTTACATCTCACCTGAACAAGCCATGGGGGAGCCGGGTAATGAACGGAGCGACCTCTACTCACTCGGCATTATTCTCTACGAAATCATGACTGGCGTCACACCTTTTCGTGGCGACTCGCCACAGGAAGTCATGATGCAGCAAATTAATGCCGCACCACTCTCGCCAACGCTGATTAATCCGGCCATTCCACCCGCACTCTCACTCGTCATCTTGCGTAGCATCGCTAAAGAACCAGAGGAGCGCTTCGCCAGTGCATCGTCAATGGTTGCCGCCATCGCAGAATCGCTTCACTTACCTGTACCCGATGGCCTCGATACTCCTGCCTTTCCCTTGCAAGAAGCACGCCTTACGCCAACCGTGACACCGTTACTACCTGTCACAGCATTTTCAGGGCAGATGACACCACCACCATCCACCGTGCTGCAATCCGCTCCAGTTGGCATCAGTAAAGGCCGTATCACCAATGCTACAGAGGTGCCTACGCCATCGTTACCGGTACGCTCAGGCAACACGCCAATTCCGCCTGTTGCACCACGTCGCGGTGGACGTATGCGCTGGCTCGTGATCGCGCTCATTCTCCTCGTTGTCCTGGCAGGTTCCGGCATTGCTGGCTTTCTCTACCTCACGCGCCCAATCCCGCCAGTCGTTACCAGTCCCATCGTTGGACACGCCTTTTTCGTGAGTAGTGGTGATATCACGGTGGGCAGTGCTCAAGGCATTGCCGACACGCTGAAGATTGACCTGCAAATTCCTCCACCCGCCCAGGGAAAAAGCTACTATCTGTGGCTATTGGGCGACAAAGAGCCGATTGTGGTAAAGGACCAGACCGGTCCGGCTCCCGTGAAGGTTCCGCTTTTGCTCACAAATAACCTACCAGTGGTCAATCATAGTGTCCATTACATCTATGATGGCAAAGCCACCAATCATAACAATCTCATCTCTTATGGCAGTCGTTTGCTGATTACTGAGGAAGACGCGAACCTTCAGCCAGCCACCTATGCAAGCAACCATGCGGCATGGCGCTACTATGCGGAAATTCCCCAGACACCTATTCCGGGGGCTAGTGGAAAATTCAGTGCGCTCATCCACATCCGTCACTTGTTCTACAACGAGTCAAGCATCAACGTGCTTGGCCTTCCAGGTGGGCTTGATTTCTGGTTCTTTAGAAACACCGAGAGTGTGCTACAATGGTCGATAGGTGCGCGTGACGACTGGCACGGTGCAACGACTAGCGACACCGAGTACACGCTTATTCACGAACTACTCATTCGCATGCTTGATTACCTGGATGGCTCAGCGAATGTTCAGGTGGATGTGCCGCCTGGAACACCCATACTGGCCGACCCTGTCACGTCGCGTGTGGCCTTGCTGACGCTTAATCCCAAGCAACAAGTTCCTGCCCATTTTGACGTAGACCCACCAGGCTATGTTGATCACGTGCAGCTGCATATCAATCAGATATCCTTAGCAACGGACATTTCGCCAGAGATGCGTAAACTGACGGCAAGTATCGTTGATGCCACAAAAAATACAAAGGTCTGGCTACTCAACGCACATCAGGATATTGCACAACTTTTTGCAATGTCGCCGCAACAAATGAGAAGCGCACAGGCGGGCACCCTGCTCGATGACGCAGTGCAGCAAATGACCTATGCCTTTATTGGGCAACCTGATCCGGTGACCAATCAGATACACTCAGGCGTCTTACAGATGCACTATGCTATTCAGCAACTCGCGGCATTTATTGTTACCAGTAAGGTGCCAGCTACCATTTGAGGAGAGGAATAGACCTAACGCATGAGCATTAGCCCGCAACGACTAGGCAGGTATGAATTAGAAGAGCAACTTGGGCATGGCGGTATGGGTGATGTCTGGAAGGCTCTTGATACCCAGTTACAACGACATGTAGCTGTGAAGCTCTTACATGCAAACCTGCAAAGTGATCCTACCTTTGTCACGCGCTTCGAGCAAGAAGCGCGTGTCATTGCCTCGCTGCGCCACCCCAACATTATTGAGATCCATGACTTTGCCTCGGAGCAACAGAGCAACAACGATACTGTGGCCTATATGGTAATGGAATATGTCCCTGGCCAGACACTCGCCGATTATATTCGCAACACCTCGCGCAAACAACAGTTTCCGTCTGCAAACGATCTGGTGTATCTCTTTACCTCGGTGAGCCTAGCTATTGATTACGCCCATAGCAAGGGGACAATTCACCGCGATATCAAGCCTGCCAACATCTTGCTCGACCAGCGTCCACCCATCGTGCGAGCAATGGGCAAACCCATTGTGGCCGATTTTGGTCTGGCAAAACTCCAAAGCTCACCAACGCATACCGTCGTTGGCTCTATTCTCGGCACACCCAACTATATTGCACCCGAACAGGCACTGGGCAAGAGCGGTGACTATCGTTGTGACCTCTATTCGCTCGGCATCATTCTCTATGAGATTACGACCGGCGTCACACCATTCCGTGGCGAGTCGGTGATGGCCATTCTGCGTCAACACATACAAGAGCCGCCAACGCCACCAGCCCTGCTGAATCCAATGATTAGCCCTGCTCTTTCCGCAGTCATACTTAAAAGTATCGCCAAAAAGCCAGAAGAGCGTTATGCCAGTGCCTCGGAAATGACCATTGCCCTAGCACAAGCCTTAAACGTGGTAGCACCTACAACGCTGCTGCAACCACTACGCCCATCGACACAGCCAATTCAGGCTGGGGGAACAGGAAATGAAGTGCTGCCAGCAACTGCCTCTAACACCTCGCAGCCATCGTGGGCTGGCATAAGTTATCCAGGCCAGCCAAACGCGCTGACGCCATCACCTGCCGTTCAGCACACACCGCAACTACCGTCATTGCCCATTGAAGATGCGGCAACACATTACATAGCAAACTCCTCTGGACAGAAGCCACGCCACCGCGTCTGGCTCATCGCGTTCTCGCTGCTGGCACTGCTGCTTATCCTGGGCACCGGAGTTGGCTTGTACACGCTCACGCGACCACATAGCACACCCGCAACACCGACTGTTACAGCCACTGCCGCGGGACAAGTTCAATTTAGCAGTAGTACGGGCATCTCTTCCAACGGCTACGATGTCCTGCATATCAACCTGCATAACGTTCCGACTCCACCAGCAGGAAAAGTCTATTATGCATGGATCAATGGAGTTGGCTTGGAGGTAATAAATATTCCACGCTGGCAACTCACACCCAAAAATGGTGTTATCCAGGAAGATCATCTGACCTATGCAGGGTATAGCAATCTCTTACGCCCTAATAGTTTCTTTGAGATTACGCTCGAAGATGCAGCTATGGGGGTACCCACCATTCCGGCTCCAGATCCCAGTTTGCGTGCCTACTATGCCAAGCTTTCTAGCACCGCGACCACCTTTAATGTGATACATTGTGCGGGCAATGCGAACAGCTGCGCACTGGGTTAGCCTCAGGGAATGGGCTAGGGTTAACGTCTACGTTTCGCGATGTCTTCTTCCGTTGTGCCCGCTGTGACTAACTCATAGAGCAGGGCTTCACCAGCTTTCGGGCGCAGCACACGGCCCAGGCGCTGAATGTACTCGCGCTTGGTGCTATTGCCACTCACGATAATCGCCACGCGACAATCTGGTACGTCCACCCCCTCATTCAAGACCCGGCCCGAAACCAGCTTTGTGTATTGGCCAGCGCGAAAGCGTTCAAGGATAGCGCGCCGCTCCTCCGTTGGTGTCTTATAGGTAATGCTCGGTAGACAGAGGCGACGACTAATTTCATCCACCACCTGATTGTATTCCGAAAAGAGAATCACCTGATCGTTGGCATGCTTAGTAAGCAAACGCTCGATTTCGGCATACTTTGCGGGCGCATTCATGGCGATATCACGCGTCTCACGCCACGCCAACATAGCGGCTCGTGCCTCTGGGTCGCGGGCACTCATGTAAATCACTTTCTGCTGAAAATCTTCTGGTGAACGGATAATAATATGCCGCCTGCGCAAGAAGGAGCGATAGATATTCCGCTGCTCGGCGTACCGTGCCTCGTCCTCCGGGGAAAGGGCAATATCAATGCGCTCCTCGCGATATTGTGCCAGGAAACGCCCCTCGGTCAACTCGGCGGGCGAACGACGATACACCTCCGGCCCAATCAGTTCTTCCAGTTCGGCATGCGCCATATCGCTGCGTTCAGGGGTCGCGCTCAAGCCCAGACGTAGCGGCGTAAAGGCGCATTCCGCAATCATACGATAGGTGGGAGCTGGCAGGTGATGACATTCATCAAAGATCAGTAGGCCAAAGCGGTGTAATTCGCGTGGATAGAGCACAGCAGAGTCATAGGTAATAATCGTGATCGGTTTGAGGTCTTTTTCGCCACCGCCAAAGACGCCGATATCCTCGGCTGGTAGGGAAAGGGTAGAGCTCAACGCAACCCGCCATTGTTGCAATAGGTCAATCGTCGGCACCACGGCTAACGTCCATAAGCCCGTCTCAGAGATCGCCATAGCCGCCACAAACGTCTTGCCCGCGCCCGTTGGCAACACTACCACACCCGCACTACCATCCGCGAGCCAATTGGCAATCGCCTCTTCTTGATACGGGCGCGCCTCCAATGCCAACGTAGTAGCAAACGGCAATGCGGGCCGCTCCTCAAACGTCACTTGAAACGGCGTCTGCTGCCTTCGCAACGCCTGCTTCACCTGCGCGAAATAGAACGGCGGCACGCGCAAAAAGCTATGACGCATATCCTGCTTCATCCGTCCACGTACCGCAACAGGCAAGTACGCACCGAACAGTCGCTCTTGCATCAGCGGCAATGCCTGGGACAACAGATCAGTTGGCGGCGTGATGATGAGGTCACGCCCCCGTAACTCGAGTGTGGTGATGGCCATACAGAGCGTTTTCCTTTCCTCATACTACCTTAGACGAAAACTATAATAGAGAATAGAGAGGCTTGTCAAGAGAAGCCTTCCGCCCTAATACTGACATGCTGTCCCACAATGTGGTAAAATGGCAAGGAGAGCAACCACTATTTCCAAACAGATAAGGGAGAAAAAACCCATGGTGCAGTCAGAGGAAGCAAAGGAAGAGCAGCGTGATAGCGGAGGAGTTCAGGTTATTGCACGAGCAGCGAAAATTTTACGAGCACTCGTCGGCCACCCTGAAGGCCAGAGCTTGTCACAAATCGCCAGAGAGGTAGGGCTAGCCAGATCAACTGTTCATCGCATCGTGCTTGCACTTGAATCAGAGCACTTCGTGACTACCGCTACCCCCAATGGACGTATCCGCCTCGGTCTCGGTCTCGCACCTCTGGCGGCTTCGGTGAACACTGAACTGCGTGATGAACTTCATCCTTATTTGGAGCACCTCTCCGCTGAAGCTGACGAGACGGTTGATCTTTCAGTGTTGAAGGAAGATGGAGTCTTCTTCATCGATCAAATCGCCGTTCCACACCGCCTACAAGCAGTCTCGGCGGTCGGGGCCACATTTCCACTCTATTGCACTGCGCCCGGTAAAGCCCTTCTGGCCGAGTTGCCACCAGATGCCGTCGAACGCCTCCTTGCCAAGCCTCGTGAGGAATATACACCTTATACCATGACTGCCCGTGAGCAACTCTTGGAAGAGCTGAAACGCATTCGCCTTGAGGGAGTTGCCTATGATAGAGAAGAGTACACCATGGGAGTTTGCGCTGTTGGCACAGCCATACGAGACGTATTTGGTAATCTCGTTGCCATCTCAATGCCACTTCCCTCCATCCGTTTCTACCACAATGAACAAAAACTCGTCTCAATGCTTCTACAGGCTCGCGACCGCATACGGCAAGAATTCAGGACACGCTGACAGATATTCTCCCCCTCTTGACAAAGTGAAGCATTCTCAGTTATAGTTGCTTTGTACCATACTATGGTTATGTGTACCACCTTATGGAACACCATCGCAAAGCAAAGGAGCAGTGCAATGCCCTCTTCCACGCGAGACCTCCAATTCTATGACCTGAGCCATCCCTGGGGACAAGGGGCGCCGTTGTGGCCCTATTTCCCCGACATCAAGATTGAGCGTTTTCACTATCACGCCAAATCGGGCGTCCTCTCACAGCAGATTACTACCTTTATGCACAGCACCACCCATACCGATGCGCCCGCCCATGTCATCGAGGGCACACCCTTTATGGATGAAGTGCCCCTCGAATCGTTCTTCGGGACCGCCGTCGTCGTCTCCATCCCCAAAGGCAAGTGGGAAAAGATCATGCCCGAAGACCTTGAAAAGGCTCGACCCAAGATTGAACCCGGCGATATCGTCATCATTAACAGTGGCTGGCACAAATACTACGGCGACAATCGCAAATACTTCGCCTATTCGCCCGGCCTCTACAGTGAAGCGGGACAATGGCTGGCCGAGAAAAAGGTCAAAGCGGTGGGGGTAGATCAGCAGGCCCTCGACCATCCTCTCGGCACCGCCATCGGCCCTCATGGTCCCGGCGGTCCCCTCATGCCTGATGTGTGTGCCGAGTTTGAGCGCGAGACCGGAAAACCTGTCAAAGAGGCCTTCCCCGACTGGGAACCCTGCCATCGCTACTTGCTCGGCAACGGCATCGCAGGCTTCGAGAATGTCGGCGGTGACATCGACAAGGTAACAGGCATGCGCGTCACCATTGCCGCCTTCCCGATCCGTTGGGTCAAGGGCGACGGCAGCATTGTCCGTATGGTCGCGATCGTCGACCCCACAGGTGACTACCGTTTGTAAGATGTCCGCTTGCGAAGGAAGAAGGAGGCATGCGATGAAAGTAACACGCCTGGATGAGGCGGTTGCCTACTATCCACCCAAACACAGTTCAACCATACATGCCATGCACCTACAACATAAAAACCTTGGTGCTGACGCGCCCTACTGGGTGGGGTGTTCCTACTATCTGCCGGGCGGAACCGCAGAGTGGGATGCCTCGCCGCTGCACAAAATCTATGTCGTGCTCGATGGCGAATTGACGGTCTCCACGGAGCATGAAGAGACCGTCCTGCATGCGATGGATTCGGTCTATCTCGCCCCTAACGAGCGACGCGCGGTGCGTAACAACAGCAATCGGGTGGCGACGATGCTGGTCATCATGCCCTATAGCTCGTAGAAAGGGAGAATACCATCATGACAACAACTCACCCATCCTCCCTCTTCGACATCACAGGCAAAGTCGCGCTGATCACGGGTGCCACGGGTGGTCTGGGCGAGGCGGCGGCACAAGAACTGGCCGCGGTCGGGGTGAAGGTGATGTTAACGGCACGCAACGAGGGCAAACTGGCCTCACTCACCGCCGCGATCACACAGGTAGGGGGTAGCGCGGCTTACATAGTTGGCCGACCCGACGATGCCGACGAGGTGCGCCGCGTCGTCAAAGCCACCGTGGAGCAGTTCGGGGGCATCGATATTCTCATCACCATCGCGGGCGTCAATCATGTGCATCCCATCATCGAGTATCCCCTCGCCGAGTGGGAGGAGGTGATGGATGTCAACGTCAAGGGCACGTGGCTGGCCTGTAAAGAGGTGGGCCGCGTCATGATTGAGCAGGGACGCGGCGGCAAGGTGATTCTCATTTCATCAGCGCGTGGCGAACAGGGCATGGCGAACTATACCGCCTATTCGCCCTCGAAGGCGGCGATCAATCTTTTGACGCGCTCATTGGCCTGTGAATGGGGCAAATACGGCATCAATGTCAATGCCATCGCTCCAACGGTATTCCGTACAGCACTGACGCAATGGATGTTTGACGATCAAGCGGTCTACAAAAACTTTCTCGTGCGTATCCCCCTCGGACGGCTGGGCGAACCACACGACTTGGTCGGTCCGATGATCTATCTCTGCTCACCTGCATCCGATTTTATGACCGGAGCCATCCTCGCAGTGGATGGAGGCTATGCCGCGGGCTAATAAGCGCCCTGCACTGGCAAAAGGAGGCAAGAACGTTATGAGCACCTTTGAGCCTATTACGATCGTTGGGGCCGGGTTGATGGGCCACGGCATTGCCCAGGTCTTTGCCGCGCATGGCCATCCCGTGCGGCTCTTCGACACCAATGCCACCATTCTGGCGGAAGCTCCCCAACGCATACGGGCGAACCTGACGCAACTGGCGGCGCATGGCGTCGGCGCCGAAACGGAGATCGAGGCCAGCATTGCACGGGTCTCCCTCATGCATGATCTGGCGGAGGCATGCGCTGGCACAGCCGTGGTGATCGAGGCGGTGAGCGAGAATATGCCGCTCAAACAGCGCATTTTCGCCGAGTTGGACCGCATCTGTCCTGCCAATGTCATTTTGTGCAGCAACACCTCGGTCATGAGCATTACCGAAATTGCCTCACAGTCGCAGGGCCGTGAGCGCATTGTGGGCACGCATTGGTGGAATCCGCCGTTTCTGATTCCCCTGGTGGAAATTGTGCGCACGGTCGATACGAACGTGTACGCGGTAGAGACGATCTACGATTTGCTGCAGCGAGTCGGTAAAAAGCCGGTGCGCGTCCACAAGGATGTGCCAGGCTTTGTGGGCAATCGTCTACAACATGCCCTGTGGCGCGAAGCCTTCGCCATCATTGACGAGGGCATCACAGATGCCGCCACCGTCGATGAGGTAGTGCGCAACGGCTTTGGCTTGCGTCTACCCGTGCTGGGTCCCGTCGCGAACGCCGATCTGGTGGGCCTTGACCTGACCCTAGCCATTCACGACTATATCTTACCGCATCTCAACCGTGACACCCAACCATCGGCCACCTTGCGGGCCAGAGTCGCCGAAGGAAAACTCGGCTTCAAAAGCGAGTCTGGTTTCCTGCCCTGGTCCGAGCAGGGGATCGCCGCCACGCGCGAGCACCTGGCCACCTACCTGATGCAGGCACTCATCGAGCAAGCACGCGATGAATAAAAAAGGGCAACGGAGTTGGTGCCCGCCCAGCACATCGCTTTACATTGCTTTACTACAAAGAAGTGAAATACCTATGAAAGGAAGTGTTTTTTATGACAACGCGGCAACCATTGCCAGAAGGCTATCACAAGACTACACAGCATGAATGGGAGATCATCGCCAACCACGAAATTCAAGGGGTGACTCCTGAGATGATCGATTGGTGGTGGGATCACATTGACAACACAGAGCGTTACAAATTGTGGCATCCAACCGATCACGTCTCGTTTGAGTGGCTGGTTTCCCCAGCAACAAACGGGCATGTCGGAGCCATCCAGCTTGTCCAAGAATACTTCAATGGTATCCCCGAAAACCCTCCAACCCTTCAGATTCGCTGGGAAGATGCCACAGGAGTAGATGCTGAATACAGTCATGTCCTTTTGGCAACAGGAATAGGTGAGCCACCAGCACGCTTGATGCATGAGTATGAGGCAACCCCTTTCGGGTCACGCATGCGCAGTCATTTTCATCTTCCCGCTGAAACACCGGAATTTATTATCAAATCGCTGTACGAACACAACAAACAGGAAATGGCGAATTTCGCGACCTTCTTACCCGACCTCTATCAATCTAGCACAGATGCATGATTAGCCAAAAGGCCAAGGGATACCCAAAATGTAAGTATCCTAGCTCAGTGAGTAGTGTTGTTAGCAAGTAATGCTAGCAGAAAGAGCAGCAGATGTATGAATAATGCCATACAAAAAGAAGCCTCCACACGCTGGTGGATGTTAGTGCTTCTGTCCCTGACGTTACTGGTGTTGACACTCAACTGGTTTGATGTTGCGGCAGCCTTTCCCCAGATCGGGCAACAGTTCCATCTGGATGTGTCACAACTATCCAATCTGATTGCCTTCTTTATTCTCGGTTTCGCCATCTTCCACATTCCAGCAGGTATCCTGGCCTACCGTATCGGTGTGAAGAACACGCTGCTCATCGGGTTGTTGCTGGAATCACTAGGTGGTATCGCGTGCGCTTTTGCCCCTAACTATGCATGGTTACTAGTATTACGCTTCCTCACGGGGGCTGGGGCTTCGTTTATCGTGGGCATGACCCTTGCATTGATCACCTCCTGGTTTCGTGGCCGAGAACTGGCACTCGCGATGGGCATTTCGGCGGGAGCATGCTTTACACTAGGTGAGGCTATTGCGCTCTTTGGCTGGGTGGGGGTCATCGGAGCCACTGGGTGGTCAACATCCATCCTGATTGGCGGCGTCTTTGGCTTGGTAGTTTTTGTGCTGTGCCTCCTTTTTCTGCGCGTGCCCAGCCATGAAGCGGTACAACTGGCGGCTGGGAAATTGAACTGGAGTGCGGTGAGGCGCGTCCTGAGTAATCGTGATCTCTGGCTTGTAGGGCTCAGTTTCTTTGGTGTCTACGGAGCGGGGTTAACGACGGCCCAGCTACTCACAACCTATCTGAGCCAGGTCTATCATTTACCACTAAGCACTGGCGGGCTGATCTCGGCTGTGTTCGTCCTGATGGCTATTCCGGGTTCAGTCGTCGGCGGCTTACTGGCAGACCGCACCAAAAACTTGCGGGCAGTCTTCGCTGTGCCCTGGGTTGTGTTGGGCGTGGTTCTAGCCCTGTTTTCGCCTCTAGGCTTGGCCGGTGTCTGGATCATGGTCCTGATAGCTGGGGCGTGCCAGCAATTCGGTTTCTCTGCCTGGGCCGCTGCTCCCGGTCACTACCGTGATCGCATCAACCCTGAAGATATTGCCACTGCCGAAGGATTGCTGCTCACCGTTTCGGGGCTAGGCGGATTTATTATCCCCGTCATCTTTGGTCTGATCGTAGCGAGTAGCGGATTTACAGCTGCCTTTGTCTTCGGTGGCATTGTCAGTATCGTCTTTGCCCTGATTGGCTTTGCGGCACGTGAACCAAAAAGCGTCAGCGCGACGGCGCTAGAGCCAATCGCATCGATAGAAGCGGCATTCGAGCTGCACCTGGAAGAACAGTAAGACATAGCGTTGTGGGGCGTGACAATACAGTCACGCCCCACAATTCGCGTGTGCTTAAAATTAGCAATGCAGTAGACATAGCCACTACTCACCTGCCGCTATGAATAATGGTGTTTGTTCTGGTCGCTCGGATAGCTTATCCTGTCGTTGGCGTTGCATGCTACTTTCTTGTAACAAAGACACAAAGGTATCAGCATATCCTTCTGACGCCCCCACTAACCTCTTACCTCCTAATTGTAGAAGTGCCTCATTCCCTGGTAGTGACGTAGCATCTGCCTGCCGAACATACAATAGGCGTTTCTGCGCCAAAGCACTCTTCGCGCCTTCCCATGTGCCACCTTTTATATCTGACTCTGCCACAATCACTATCTGAGCCAGTCCTGTTACTATCTTATTTCGCTCCATCGCACGACTCACAACCCAGGGAGCGTCTGGATGAAATTGGCTCAAGAGCAACACATTCCCCGTCTCGGCTCTTGCTTGCAAAGTACGAAACTGGACGCGACTCAGCTTCCGTATGCCATGAGGCAGCACGACAGTTGTATGGCCACTAGCACTCATTGCCCCGTCATATGCAGTGCGATCAATGCCACGTGCATTTCCGCTGATTACGTTAGCACCCTGGTTAGCCAGAAACTGAGCAGCGGCACGAGTAAAAGTGATGCTTGCCTCGTTAGCATTACGCGACCCAATAATGGCGATGGTTTGACGTTCTAGAGTACTCAAATCGCCCATATAAAAGAGTAAAGGGGGTATCTGATTGCGACCAAGAGCCTCTTTCAACAGTTTAGGATATTCAGCATCAAGTACGGTCATCATATGGATAGTATCACGCTGGAGCTGCTCCACAAGAAACGCCTGTGCCACCAGCTTTTCTTTTGCCTGCATTAACTTTTGTACAATTTTCTCGTTTAATTGACAGGTTTTCTTCCATTCCTCAACATCAGCAGCAAAAAACTCCTCTACCGTTCTTCCCAGTTGCTTGCACCATCTAACCAGAATGTCATTCACCTCACGAGTGCTTAAATGGCTTTCAAACACTAGCGCAAGCCAGCATCCCTGTTCTCGTAGATTCATTTTTCTTCCTCCTACTGATCATCCGAATGCAAAGTGCGTGTGATCGTAAATGGATAAACGGCTAATGCGCCATCTTTTCGCAGTGCCTTTGCAGCAGCACGCAAAGTATAACCAGAGTCATAAATATCATCAATAAGCAGCAAGGTATATCTTGCACAACTCTGAGGCGGATGAATAGAAAACGCATTTTTTACATTATGCTCTTTTTGCACAGCGTTCGTAAAATTCTTTTGCTCTTCTGTTGAACGTACCTTTACCAGCACTGGCAGATATCTTATATGTAGCATATCAGCGATACGACGTGCAAATACTTCTACGAGCTTCCCACTTTTGGTGGGGGGTACACTCACGATACCATTAATTTTCTCCAGTGAATCCCACATTCCGCAGAAGAGTTGAAGGTAAAAGAATTTCCAATACAGTACGGGAAAAAAATGTGGGTTATGATATAATTTCTGTAATAAAAGAACCCCATATCTAACATTGGAGCAGTCATGACAAAAGAATCCACGCCAGCAACAAGCGTTGCACTCTTCCAAGAAAAGACAGTCAGACGTGTCTGGTATCAGGACCGTTGGTATTTTTCCATCATTGATGTCATTGCCATCCTCACAGATAGTGATCGGCCCCGGAAGTATTGGAGTGACCTGAAAGTAAAGCTGGCAAGAGAAGGCTATGTTGAAGTGTCCGAAAAAATCGGACAGTTGAAAATGGAAGCTCCAGATGGAAGAATGCGTGTAACAGATGCCGCAGACACAGCTACTATTCTCCGTATTATTCAAAGTATTCCAAGTCCAAAAGCTGAGCCATTTAAGCGATGGCTGGCAGAAGTAGGGACACAACGCATTGAAGAAATCCAAAATCCAGAAATGGCTATGGAGCGCATGAGGAAAACCCTGGAAGCAAAGGGTTATCCAAAAGATTGGATAGACATGCGAATGAAAAGTATAGCTATTCGTAACGATCTCGTACAAGAGTGGGCCGACCGCGGCGCGAAAGAAGGAATTGAGTACGCGATCCTCACGAATGAAATAGCAAACGCGACGTTTGGCATGAGCATCCAGGAACACAAAAACCTTAAAGGACTCAAGCGGGAAAATGTGCGCGATCACATGACAAACCTTGAACTTATTTTAACGATGTTGGGGGAGGAAACCACAACAACACTCCATCAGGATCGGGACTCACAAGGCTTTACAGAGTTGCAGAAAGATGCAAGGGAAGGCGGCGAAGTTGCAGGAAGCACCAGAGAAGATATAGAGCAGCGAATCGGCAGGTCCGTTGTTAGTCCGACCAACTATCTGCATTTAACCGCAGGCAAAAAACGGGAAAAACCTCTAAAGTCAGAAAAGCAACAACAACTCCCCACAACAGACAATACATAACCCGTCTTTTTTTAATCACCCTAATAATATTTTACACAGCAGCATTTTGCAGCAGTTCCGCCTCAATGCGTTGCCGAATGGCATTGCGCACACGACGATAAACGGCCAATTGTTCCTCTTCGCTACCCGTAGCCTTTGATGGATCAGGAAAAGACCAGTGGAGTTGCCGTTTTGCGCCCACAAAGACGGGGCAGGCCTCAGCCGCCGCATCACACACGGTGATCACCGCGTCGAACGGCTGCGTGAGAAAACGCTCAAGCGTCTTGGACTCCTGACCTGAAATATCGATACCAATTTCAGCCATCGCGCGCAGAGCCAAGGGGCGCACATGCGTCGCCTCCGTACCCGCGCTGAATGCCTCAAAGCGATCACCAGCTAGAGCATTCAGCAATCCCTCAGCCATCTGAGAACGAGCCGAATTGTGCGTACAAATGAAGAGCACACGTTGTTTCATAGAGTTTCACCTTTCCTGCTCGCCCAAACGAAGAAGCAGGTTTCTTCTAGCTATCTTCCCTCAAGCCGATGCGTTGTTCTAGCTCGCGGGCGACGCTGTAGGGGTCACGGTCGCGTTTCGTCACATCCTCGACCAGTGTATTCCACTCGTCCTCGCTCACCTGCTGCTGCAAGTTGGTCACTACAGTGCGTAGAATAAGGTTGCGTATCTCGCTGCGTACCTGGCGTTGGGCGCGCTGCGCCAACGTACCGCTTGCAACGAGATACTCGTAATGCTCATGGATGAAATCCACCAATTTGGGGATACCCTCCCTTTTCAGAGCCATCGTCTTCAGCACGGGAATACGCCAACTGCCCTTGCGTCGATTGGGATCGAGGCTGAGCAGCATGGCAAGCTCGGCCACTGTTTGATCTGCCCCCGGCTTATCGGCCTTGCTAACCACGAAAATATCGGCGATCTCAAGGATACCTGCCTTGATCGCCTGCACCTCATCGCCCATCCCCGGCGCGCACACAACCAGCACCGTTTGCGCGGTCCGCATAACCTCGACCTCCGCCTGGCCCGTTCCCACGGTTTCAATAATCACGGGATCATAGCCTGCCGCGTCCATCGCACGCACCACATCACGCGTAGAGGCTGACAGACCACCCAAGCTGCCACGGCTCGCCATGCTGCGGATAAACACGTTTGGATCGCCCGCTAACTCCATCATGCGAATACGATCACCCAGAATCGCGCCGCCGCTAAACGGGCTGGTCGGGTCGATAGCAACAACCCCCACCTTGCAGTCACGCTGCCGTAATTCGCGCACAAGCTGTGTTACCAGCGTACTTTTGCCCGCGCCCGGCGCGCCAGTCACACCAACAATATGGGCCTTGCCCGCGTGCTGATGTAGCTCTGCGAGGTAGCCATGCACCTGTGGCACCTCGCTCTCAATCAATGTCACCATCCGTGCCAGTGCGCGGCGATCTCCACTTAGTAAGCGTTCAACAATATTTTGCAAGGTCGTTTACACCCCAACACTCAGGCGATCAGCCTGAATATTGTCCTGCACAAATTTGATGATCTCACCCGTGGGTGTGCCTGGACCGAAGCAACCTTTGATGCCCATTGCCTTAATCGCGGGAATGTCCTCATCTGGCAGAATGCCGCCCGCCGCCACCAGTATATCCGTCACATTATCCCGCTTGAGCAGTTCCATCACCTTTGGAAAGATTGCCATATGCGCGCCAGAGAGAATACTCATTAAAATAGCATCCACATCCTCCTGAATGGCCGCCTCGACGATCATTTCGGGCGTCTGGCGAATACCAGTATAGATAACTTCCATGCCAGCATCACGCAGCGCACGAGCGATCACCTTCGCACCGCGATCATGCCCATCTAAACCCGGCTTAGCAACTAATACACGGATTGGGCGAGTATCAGCCATAGGAGACTCCTTTGTCAAAAACATAGAGACCTTGGGCATCCCCTTGCGGGTGCCCTGACCTACAATAATCTCAGCTTATTTTTGTAGCATTTCTTCATACAGCGCACGAATAGCACGCTCCTGTTCCTGGTATAATCTATCCTGTTGTAATTCTACAACGGTGGAAGTCGCGCTGCAAGCAAGCATTAACTGCTTCGCACGCTCGCTGATTGGCCCTTTCTGCCTTGCCGTGCAATGTGGGATGGGAAGAGAGGCTAACACATGCTGCTCAATTTGTGGCTGCACCCATTTATAGGCCGTGTAGAGTGTATACACATACTCTTGTAACAAGTGCGAATTGAGCAATGCCAGCAAGAAATACAGCTCATTTTCATCAACCTCTGCTGTACGTGCAAACAGCATGTAGAGCGTTTGCAACACCACATGTCCCTGTAGATCAAGAGCTGCCTGCAACCGCGCGGTACTTTTTACTACCAGCAATTTGGGGGCGAGATAGCGGTCGAGCAGTTTTTGTAGCACGTGTTGCGCTATCCAGCATGGTGGTGGCGTAGTCAGACTATAGCTTTGCACATCGACACCGCCACGCAAAACAGGATACCATTGTTGCTCATCGCAAGGCCGTTGCGTCTGCAATAACGGGCTTTCCTTGCCTAATTCCTCGCCGCGACGAATAGTCACCAATTCCCCAAGCGGGACAAAATGAGCAGTGGAACGTGCCTCTTCAGTCGTCCAACACTGCTGTAAACCGTTCAGCAGTGTATCCTGATGTGTTGTAAGCAAATAGCGCAATTCCGCCCCAGGTTGCTGTTCAAACAAATACTGAGGCACGTCGTGCGGTAATGTTGGCGTGGAGAGGGATACCGCCCATTTTTCGCGCACCCAGGCCACCTGATGATGGCGCGCTGGAGCATGTTTTTGCGCGATGACCACCACAGCTCCAACATGTGCGGCAAAGACGCCTGAGAGGTGCCACAGATGATGAAGCGTTGTTTGCGCCAACAAGCGTTGTCGCTCTCGTGTAGCATTCGCACGCACCAATACAGGGTCGGGCAATACCAGTGCCAGCCAACCATTTGGCCGCACCACACGTACAGCTAAGTCCAGAAACAGCAAATAGCTATCAGCTTGCCCGCGTCCCTGCGTCGAACGATAGCCGCTTAAATCAGTATTTTTCGCAGCCAGATAGGGTGGATTCGCCAGAAATAGATCGACACCATCCTCCGCATTTTCCCCCCATTGCAACGCCAGCCCATCGGCTTGATGTATCTGAAAGTGGGCAGCCGTATGTTCTCTCGTGCGATCCACAGCCTCGGCATCCCCCTCCCCAACAGCGCCAGAAAGCGGCAATCTTGCCTGTGTCAGCAGTTCATGCAACTGCATCTCCGCCAGAAAACAAGCCACTGGGTCGGGATCAAGCCCCCACAGCATGCCTTGCACCGATAACGCAATAGCGGTAGGCGAGAGGGAAAGGCGTTCACCAGAGGCAATCAGGCGACGAGCGGCACTTACAAGAAAATTTCCACTGCCACAGGCGGGGTCAAACACGCGTAGCATCTGCAAATCATGCTCGGGCGTATAGACACAGGCATCCAGAATACGTTCAACCAGTTGAGGAGGAGTGGAAAAATGACCACGCAGCTTGCGCTCTCGCACTGATAGGCTGGCCTCGTACCAACCCAACGCGTTATTCACTTCCATGCACGGGTGAAGGCCCATCCTTTTTCGCATTATACAGCAACTCTAAGGCCTCTCGTGCCGCCAGACGACCCGCCTCCTTAATACTTGAGGCTCTACCCATACCTAAGAGGGTATCATGCTCGAACACCCCCACCAGGAAAACACGATCATTGTTGCGCCCACTCTGATCTAACACCCGATAACGCGGCAGGCTACCCGAGCGCTGTAATACAATCTTTTGCAGTCGCCCCTTGGGATTATTGTCCAGCGTTTGTTCGCTAATTAACGCCACCACAGGTAAAATCGTACGCTCCACAAACGCTCGTGCGCTTTCTGGTCCCTGGTCGATATGGATAGCACCCACAATAGCCTCTAGCACATCGGCGCACAGTGAATCGCGGGAACGATCATTGAACGTACGTAAATTGGCAATATCAACACAGATGAAGGGGAACAGACCAAGCTCCTGCCCAATTCTGGCGAAGACACGACGACTCACGGCCTCAGACTTGAGAGCAGTCATCTCTCCCTCTGAAGCTTCGGGAAATGTACGATAAATATGCTCTACTACATGCGCACCAATGATCGCATCGCCCAGAAATTCGAGTGTATCATAGGAGTCGCGCACGGCAGTTTCTGGGCAGCACGAGTGATGCGTGACCGCACGTAGCAACAACTCGCGATCATGAAATGTTACCTGTAGCAGCTTTTCTAATGCATCAATCTTTTCCGTTGGGTCCGTTTCTTCCATATGTTCTTTATTATAGCATGAAGATTAGTCTCTATGGCGACGCAAAAACATCGATTTCAGCCTCTACTCACAGATGTGATAATATAGGCCATCTATAGTTTACATAGCCTTTGAAGGAGATATCCATTATGCAAGAGGCTACGGTATCTCAGCTTATTCCTTACCGTCGAGCGTTTCCGGCCAGAGGACAAGGGTCAGGTATAGCATCACCTGCACCCATTTTCTTTTAGCATACACGAGCTCACTACGTTATAATAGCAATTAGGGATAATGTAAACAGTATGCAGCAACTGCGTCTAACCAAAAAGCGTATATATTGACAGAAAACATGCGCATCACAGATACGAATTGGATAACTACATGAGACTTTTTTTTCGTATGAGCATTGCCCAGCGTGTCATAACAATAGCATGCTTGTTGGCCATGGCTCTCCTTTTTTTATTTCCGATGACAAGCGAGGCCCACGCCATCTTGCTACGCTCCGATCCCAGTGCCGATGCCGTGCTCTCGACGGCCCCCACACAGGTACGCATGTGGTTTAGCGAAGACCTAAACCCGACCTATAGCACCGCAGTGGTAGTCGACACCTCCAACAAGCGCGTCGATCTTAAAAATGCACAGATTGCAGTCGCTGATAAGCGTGAAATGGATGTAAGCTTGCAGCCGAACCTGCCATCAGCTGCCTATGTGGTGTTATGGCGCACCCAATCCGCTGATGATGGCCACATTTTGCGCGGCTCGTTCATCTTCAAGGTGGAAACCGTAGATGGCATCATACCCACCTTTAATGGCTCATTGCCGGGACAGGATGCCCTCGGTGGCTCAACCTCAAATAGCCTTGCCACAGGCCAGCTTGATGGCTCAACCGGCCTTCTTCTGCTCATGGTCACACTTGCTGACCTGGGGGTTGTCTTCTGGTTTGGCGCACAACTCTGGCATACCTTCGTACTACAAATGGTCGATGAGCAGGAGGACGTGCAACACACCATTTACCAACGGACCGAACGCCGCTTTGAACGCCGCTTCGCCCTTCCCGCCCTGTTCCTGATGCTGATCGCCAATATCGGCGTTCTAGTCGGGCAGGCACTCTCGCTCACAGGTGGACAACTAGGCCAGGCACTTTCCCCTGCCCTGCTCACAGGTTTAGTCACCACCGGCCAATTTGGCACCTTCTGGATTATGCGCGAAGTAGTGCTGCTGCTGGCAATTGCGCTAGCACTCTATACATTCCTAGCAAAACGCAACATCCCTTGGCTGGATGGCCTCATTCCCTGGCTCAATCTTCTGCTCGGCCTCGCGCTCTTGCTTGCCATGACCTTATCTGGTCATGCAGCGGCGGCTGATAGCAATATCGTGATCTATTCCGTCCTGGTTGACTGGCTGCATCTGCTAGCGGCTTCACTCTGGATTGGCGGAATGATGTACCTGGCTACCAGCTACTTACCAATCCTTAAAAATATGCCGCTCATGGAACAGACAAAGTCACTCTTGGCAACGTTACCGCGCTACTCGCCGTTGGCAATAGCGGGCGTTCTCATCATGTCGATCAGTGGGCCATTTAACGCGACCGTCCATTTTCTCTCGTGGCAACAACTACTTTCGACAGCCTACGGACGCACCCTGGATATCAAAGTATTGCTTGTAGGCGCAATTCTGCTCACCAGTGCCTTCCATGTCGGCCTTTTGCGTCCACGCCTAGCCAAAAGCTATCAGCAATATACTGCACAGATAAACGTAGACGAAACATCCAAGGCACCTCTTACAGCGAGTGCGAGCAAACGTGAGCAAAAAGAAGGCCGTGGCTCACGGGGCGTCTTCAGTGCGGTAGCGCAACTCGTGAAGGTGCCCGAAGGACCTGTAGAGCAGGATACGCAACAGTTAGCAACGACGATTGACCAGCAGACCCGCAAACTCACACGCATACTCAATTATGAGCCAGTATTAGGGGTAGCGGTCCTGCTCTGCACGGGCTTGTTGACCATTTTCGCCGGGACATTACAGCCAATCAGCAAACCAGCGGCTGCACCGCCTACAATTAAACCCTATATCACGACCATCACGACCACCGACAAAAAATTCACACTTAACGTCAAGGTTTCGCCGGACCGCTTCGGTCCCAACGTTTTTACTGTGACAGTAATGGATAGCAAAGGCCAACCAGTGCCAGCAGGTCAAGTAGGCGTCTCGCTCTACACCACCATGCTCGATATGGACATGGGGACCAGCCCTGGCCTCAATCTGCAACCAGACGGGAAGGGACATTTCACCGGCACAGGTGATCTTGAGATGCCCGGTAACTGGGCACTGCGTGTTCAACTACGCACGCTGGACAACACGCTACACGAAGCCAATTTTCATTTCTACGCACCATCCTGATAGTCACAACACAGCCCTGTATAGGGAGATTATCACTCATCACACATAGGTTGAATAAAAATGATAAAACAGAAACAAATACCATGGCCACTACTGCTTACACTACTTGCGCTGCTCCTCTGGCTCAGTGCATGTGGCAGTAGCAGTACTGACACCTCAAATCAGACGGCAACACCCACGGCGGCTCCTGTCAATGGCTTTGGAGCCGCCTCGAATCATGTTCATTCGATCCTGGCATTGCCAAATCATGTATTAGTGTTGGCGACACACTACGGCGTGTATTACTCTAATACAAGCGGCTCAACATGGCAGCAGACCTCTGGTGGACCTGGACAGTTGATGCAAGGCTTGATGGATTACACGCTCGTCGCCAGTTCCCTCAATACACAACGCCTGTTCGTACTTACGCAACCCTCGCTGAATCCGCATACAGGCATTGTGGGGCTCTACACCAGTGCCGACCAGGGACGCACCTGGAAATTATCTACGCCAGCGTCCAGCGTCAGCACTGGTTACATCTTCACAGAAGAGGCAGGCAATAGCAGCCCCGATCAGGTGTACATCTATTTGCGTGAGCAGGGAGCCAACGGCCTCAAGGTGAGCATGGACGATGGACAACATTTCGCCAGCACGTCAGCGTTGCCCTTCGGCAGCATCTCACGCATCATGGCCGTTCCTAGTGAACCGGGCCATGTTCTCATTGCCAGTAGCGACGGCATGGCCAGCAGCAGCGATGGCGGCAAGCACTGGCAGATCATGAAGGGCATCACCGGCGGCATCTTTGAATTCGCCACCGCTGGCCCGCACAGTCCCATCTATGCATCAGGTGACGAAGGCATCTACGCATCCAAAGATGACGGCAAGAGCTTCACACTCGTTAATAACGGTGCCTCCTATGGCTCGTTGACGGTCTCACAGGCACAAACCCAGATCATCTATGGCAGAACAGGCACGACGGTCTATCGTAGTTCGGATGGCGGCAAGAGCTGGAGTCCGCTTCCACACATCGCAGGCAATCTGGCATATTTGGCCGCAGATCCAGCAAACGCCACCCAGGTCTACCTTGCGCTCTCCTATCCCACCGCCGTCTATAGCTTCGGACAGAGCGGCACCACCTGGTCATCACTGACACCAAAGGCATAAGGGAAAGGAGAAGCTTACATAATGCTATTTGACCACAATTCCGTAGGGACCAGATTTATCGCGTCCCCACGGCGCAATTCATTGCGCGAAATTCATAAAATACCCACGCTACATCTTCTGAGGGACGCGATAAATCTGGTCCCTACGCTGATCTTTACGATGCTATGCAGTACCCTACTGAGCATCATCTTCATGCCAACCGCCCATGCCGATGGCGGCGCGCCCAATCTGGCCTACGTGTCAGGGTCGGCTCAGGGCGTCAGCGTCATCGATGTTGCACAGCAGAAGGTAACGCAGACCATTTCAGCCTCGGGCGACCCGCACATGGTCCTGCTCAGCACCGATGCGCGTTTCCTCTTCATCACCGAGCCACAACTGGGACACCTGCGCATCGTCGCCGCCAAAACTGGTGCCACCATCTGCACGGCGAACATTGGCGGTCAGCCCTCGCTGCTGGCAATCGACGCCACCGCAAATACACTCTATGTGGCCGGAAACGGAGCCGCCAGCGTGACAGCCCTTGATCCCACCAATTGCACTGTCAAGCACGTATTTCAAACCACGGGCAACGTCTACGGTCTGGCGGTGGCTACCGTAGCCTCAAGCATCGGTGGTAGCACAGGCGACCAGCTCTGGGTGGCCGATGACCAGTTACAGGTCTTTGATACCGCCAAACTCCAGCAGATTAGTAGCTTGGCCATCACTGGCGAACCACACTATGTGGCTATTCCAGCTGGTGCCACCGTCTACGTAACTACGCGTACAGGCAGTGTGATGGCAATAGACCTCAGCACCCACAAAGTGATACCGCTCATCACAGGTGGCAGCTATGGCCCGATGGATTATGATGCCACTACAGGAGAGGTATACGTTCCCGACGCGAAAGACAACCAGTTAGTAGTGTTGGCTCCGGTCAACTCCGGTTTCAGCCCGCCACACGAGCCGAGCCGCATCCTGCACCTAAAAGCCGCACCAGAGTCAATCGCCATCACCAGCGATGGCCAACTCGGCTTTGCCGCCCTGCAAAACGGTACAGTGGCGATGATCGACGTGCCGGGTCGTCAGGTTGTCAACAGCTTCTCCATCGGGGGCAATCCGCGTTTCGTCATCACGGGCCTCTATCCGCCCGTCCTCGGCACAACACCGCAGCAAGCGAATATCTACGGCACCGTTCTCAACATCGCCGCCTACATCTTTGTCATCGCCCTCTTCATCGTGCCCATCATCCTCTTCAGACGCTACTCCAAAGCTGCCAACAAAAAATAAATTGTGAGAGGATGAGCTTCTCTCACAATTTATTTCATATCGTTCTCCCTTAGTGTTCTCGTCGCTCTTTGAGAAACTGCTCAACCGCAGCAACCACGGTTGAAGGTGCAGGAAGTCTTTCCGCTCGCTTTTTGTGAGCAAACCAGAACCACCAAACGAAGCCTTCTCGATGAGATGAGTCTTGCGTGCAACCCCTCGGTCGTGAGTATTCTCCGCGAGGAGAGGGAGCGGTGCTGCATTGAGAGCAGACCAACGTATATCTCTGCCCTCCCGCCATCCCGGCAGGAGCAAGCAACGAGATGAGATGGCGTTCACAGATGGCGGCACCACATCGTTGACAGAGAGCACATGCAAAATTGGTCATGGTTGGTGATGCATTGAAGCAAAAGTAACACTTCATATTTGCGGCTCCGTTTCCTGCGGCACGCTGAGAACCGCATCTTCCTCGGCACGAACATTCACCTCAGTCGTTCTCTCCGCGGTCAGCATCGGTTGCTGCTTGGGTAAAAACCACTTCTGAGCAATGAAGGTCGGGATAACCGCCGAACCGATGACCACAGTCACAAGAACAGTATATTGGCTCTGATTAATAATCCCATGTGTTAGACCATAGAGCGCGGAGATGCTGCCGAAAGTGAGTCCCGTGGACATAAGCAGTGTTGTGTAGTTTCCCTCACGTGGCTTCAGCCGGAACAGTCGGGTGAGCGGCCAGACCCCCAGGAATTTCGCACTTACCTTGATGGCAAGCAGCACTACAATAAGTCCAATCCCTGCAAGCAAGGCAGGAACAGAAACCAGCGTTCCCGCTTTAATGAAAAAGAACGGCGTGAGCAAGGCAAAGGCAAGACTACAAATGCGGAATACCAGGACCCGATCACGCACGAAGACGCCAGCAACGATCAAGCCAACTAGATAGGCGGGAAGGACCGCTTCCGATTGGGCTGTAGTCGCCAGAGCACCTAACACGAAGAGGATCAAGAAGAGAAACTTCACCTCCACCTCGCTCACACGCCCTCCCCATGTTCCAATGACCCAGCGTGTAATCAACGGCAATTTCCACAAGACAGCGACCGTCACGACAAGGAACACGAGCAGCCAGAGATTGAAACTGGCAAACAGCACTCCTAACGCCAGAACTGTACCGAAGTCAGTAACAAAGCAAGCTGCAAGGATAAGCTTGCCAAGTTCTGTCTCATTGAGTCCCGTCTCTACCATTACGGCATACACAACCGCTACTGAGGTTGTCGAAAGAGCGATGCCAGCAATCTCAGCAGCATGAAGGTTCCAATGGACCACAAATGCGGCAAAGGCGAACGCTGCCACGAATGGGAAAAGAAAAGAAATGCTTCCCAAAGCAAGGCTGGTCGTAAGATGCTTACGAAAGGAGACAGGATCAATCTCAGCTCCCGCGAGAAAGGTAAGCAAGACCGAGCCGAAGCTTGCAAGAAAGTCAATCCAGGGAGTGGTGTGAAAGCCAAGATAGTTGCCTGCAATCACCCCTAAGCAAATTTCTACCAGAGCGACCGAGATGCCAAAGCGGATCGAGATGAGACTGGCAAGCAAGGCAACTGCCATCCAAACTGCTGCGATGAACCAAATGGTGTCCAATACTCTTTTCCTCCATCTAACGTGTGAGCAAACAGGGGCGCAAAAGCCAGAAGGAGGCATAAAAAGGCTCCTGATTTCGCGCCCTGGCGTCATCAGGAGCTATTAGCAGCAATGCGGTTTTGTCAAAGCAACGCTTCAACTAGGTGAGCTCCATCACCTTATTGTGTTTGGCTGCTTTTAGTATACCATATCTTGGTAGAAAATTTCTACTACTGCGGATCAATAATCAGGGTAGCCAATGTGTCCCAATTAGTAGACTCCCTATCTCTAATAATGTTCACCACTAGTAAGGCTCACCTTGCCCCAGAAGAGTCGGTAGGTCAGGACAAAGTAGACACTGGCAAGCACCATGCCAATAATCCACCAGACGAGGCCCACTGACTGGCCATATTGGGAGGAAGAGGCATTCTGAATGGTGAGGCTGTCGACGCGATCAACAGCGGGCAACACCAGCGGATAGAGACCAAAGGCGGCACTGGCAAGCATGCCGAGGATAAACGCGCACGAAGAGAAAAAGGCGGCTAGATCACGTCGCATCCGGTGGTAGTACGCCATCATCGCAAGCCCCGCCAGCGCAAGCAAGGGGAAGATAAAGCCCCAGGGTTGACTGAAGTAGTTAGCACTAATATGGGGCTGCACAAGCCAGGTGGCGATTGTCCCCAAAATCAGCAGCACGACCGTCGCCAGCCAAAATACACGAGCAATACCCCGCGCACGCGTGCTCAGCGGATCTGGCGTCTTGACAGCAATATACGTAGCACCGTGAGCCGTTAAGGTTGTCAGGGCAAGTAAGCCAATCAGGATCGTATACCAATCGAGAATGCCAGGATTTGCACTGAACGGGTTGAAATCGGTCCATAACGCCTCAAAAAAGTAGCCGCTAGCATTTAACGGCACACCCCGCAGCACATTCCCTAATGCCGCGCCGTAAAAGATCGCCAGCAGCGCACTACCGATAAAGAACATGCCATCCCAAAACGCTGTCCATACGGTGTTTGCGAACCGCGAACGCAACTCAATCGAAACGCCCCGAACCATCAGCAGCCAGAGCACAATGATCAAAGGCAGATAGAAGCCACTAAAACTGGAGGCATACAGGACGGGAAAGCTAAAAAAGAGCGTGCCACCAGCCGCAATAATCCATACCTCGTTGCCATCCCAGACCGGGCCAATAGACCTCAGAATCAAGCGTCGCTCCTCATCATTTTTTGCGGCGAAAAGATGAATGGCACCCGCACCCAGATCGAAGCCATCCAGCAGCACATACATACTCAGCATAGCGGCAACCAGAATAAACCATAACGTTTGCATGCTTTTCCCCTTTATTCAGCCTGAAACTCTATCTGATCGAGTAATCCCTCTGCCGTTTGCGGTGATTCTTCTGTTGTGGTAGGACCACGCAATGCTTCTGTCACGACCAGAATGACGTACATTAAGCCCAGCAACAAGTAGATACCCATGAAACCGAGGAGCGTAAAGAGCACATTCCCCACCGAAATCGTAGGTGACGAGCCCTGGACCGTGTGCAAGAGACCAAAGACAATCCACGGCTGCCGACCGAGTTCGGTGGTAAACCAACCAGCAATATTGGCAATGAAGGGAAAAGGCGTTGCCAACATGATAATCCAGAGCATCCAGCGATAATTGAAGAGTCGCCTGCGCCAGAGCAGCAGAAGCAGCGAGAAACCTGTGATGGCCATAAAGATGGTTCCCAGCCCTACCATAATGTGATAGCTATAGTAAAGCAATTCTATCTGGTCCGGTCGCTGATCCACGGGAAACGCGTTGATGCCTTTAACCTCGGCGGTCCACCTGCGATAGGTCAGAAAGCTCAGGATGTTCGGCACGATGATCGGATTATCGAGTTTTTGCTGTGTCGTGTCAGGTTGCCCAATAATCACAATGCCTGCCCCCTGTTCCGTCTGAAACAGCCCCTCCATCGCCGCTAACTTAGAGGGTTGATACAGTGAAACCTGCTGCCCCTCCAAATCTCCACTAGGGTATACCTGAATCACGCTGGCAATAAAGCCCACAGTGAGACCGATCGTCAGAAAGATGCGTCCATAATCGACATGTTGTTTTACCAGCAGGTAGTAGGCACCTAGCCCGGTCATAAAGAACGCCCCGGTCAGCACGGCTCCGCTCATCGTATGCAGATATTGCGGAAAAATCCAAGAGTTGAGCAGCACCGCCCAATAATTATCAATGTGGAGGCGTCCATTCGCGGCCACTGTATAACCGACGGGATGTTGCATCCAGGCATTGGAGGCCACGATGAAGCTACCAGAAGCCCAGGTACCAAACCATACCATAAATGCCGAAAACCAGTGCATCCTCTGCCCAAATCTCTCTTCGCCAAACAAAAAGATACCGAGGAATGCCGATTCGATGAAAAAGGCAAAGGCACCCTCCATCGCCAATGTCTGCGCGATGATGTCGCCAGCATAGACGGAGAAACGCGCCCAGTTCGTGCCAAATTGAAACTCCATTGGAATGCCTGTCACCACCCCCACCACAAAGGTAATGGCAAATATTTTAGACCAAAAGCGTGCGCTGACATTGTAACGCTCGACATCTTCCTCACTGAGTCGCTGACCGGTGGTCGCACGAGAGTTCGTTGCGGCTCGGAATGAGGATCTGCGCAGCAAATAAAGCGTCTTGAGAATCAGCAGCAGTAGGGCCAATCCCATGGTAAGTTGCGGAAAAAGATAGTGATACGCCACAGTAAAAGCGAACTGTAAGCGCGAAAGGATGGTTGACATATCCATAGTCCATCTCCTATCGGTTATCTTCACTAATGAGGAGTCACATTAAATAAGTGTCAAAATGCCACGTTGCACGTCGAAGAGTTGCTTATAGATCCCCTCTGCCTTGAGCAACTCCTCGTGAGTGCCATACTCTTTGATGCACCCGCCATCAAGCACCAGTATCTGATCCATCTTCTCCATCGCCAGCAAGCGATGGGTTGCCAGCAGCGTTGTTCTCCCTTGCATGAGCACATCGAGAGCAGCCAGCAATGCCCCCTCGGTCAACGGATCGAGGTGGGCCGTTGCCTCGTCGAGCAAGAGGATGGGGGCGTTTTTGAGCAGTGCCCGTGCAATAGCAAGCCGTTGCCGTTCGCCGCCTGAAAGCTGTAATCCCTGCTCGCCTATCCATGTCCCCAGCCCTTCCGGTAATCGTGCGATCAATGGCGTGAGTTGTGCCTGCTCCAATGCTTGCATAATCTCAGCATCGCTCGCATCGGGTTTCGCGATCCGCAGATTGCCACGGATAGTGTTATTGAACAAATAGGTATCTTGCGTGACAACACTCATCAGCGTATGGATATCGCCAAGCGCGTAGTCCCGCATATCTTGCCCATCTAAGCACACCGTCCCGCTGGCAGGGTCCCAGAAACGCAAAGCCAGCCCGATCAGCGTGCTCTTCCCCGATCCACTCGCACCGACCAGCGCAACCCTACTGCCTGCTCGCACCCGAAAACTGATATCATGCAACACCTCGTCTTCTCCAGCAGCATAACGAAAATGGACGTGCTCAAACACCAGTTCATGCCCACTAGTATTGATTATAGGAAGTGGAGATGTTGGCTCGACAACTGCTGGTGGGGCATCAATAATTTCAAAGAGCCGCTTTGCCGCCGCCAACGAGTGGCCAAGGAACTGAAATGCCTGTCCTAGTGGCTGCACAGCTTCAAAACTCGCCAGAATGAGCAACGTCAGAAAGGCAAGATACACGCCACCGATCGCCTTCGTCATAATAAGTGGAATGGCCAGCACCAGAATAGTCAAGAGGGCCGCATTCATCAGAAAGTCATTGAGGGATTGCTGTAAACCGGAAATCATAGCCATACGCCGTTGAATCTGTCCCAGCACCATAGTGAGATGCGCAATCTTTTGCTGCTGATCTTGTACCTGCCCACACGCTAAGATGTCTTGCACTCCCTGCACGCCATCGACAATACCAGCACGCAAGGTAGCCCGTACGGCAACTTGCCGCTTGCCCAGGCGACGAGCCAGTGCTGAGGTGAGGGCAGGAACGCCTAAGCCAGCCACCACAAGAAACGTGAGCGCGACCCAGGCCAAGCCAAGATTGAAGAGAGCAAACACGACAAACGTCAAAGCAGCGATGAGCACCGCCACCACAATTGGTGAGACCACCCTGAGATAGATATTTTGTAATTCATCAACATCCGAGACCAGGCGCGAAAGAATATCACCGCTCCGATACCTGAGGAGATGACCGGGTGCCAGTGGTTCCAGGCGTTGATACACCACTACGCGCAATCTTGCTAACAGCCGAAAGGTGACATTATGCGAGAGCAAGCGTTCCGCATAACGTGCAGTCGCACGCGACACACCCATAAAGCGCACAATAGCAATCGGGATCGAAAGCGTGACCAACAATGGACCGAGGGCAGCTGCCGCTATCAAATATGCAGCCATACTTAACAAGCCAATATTACTCGCCACCGTCGCACAGCCCAGCAGAATCGCCAATGCCACCTGCCAACGAAACGCCACCAACAAACGCAACAGCCGCCCAAACACCAATGACGGCATCACCGGGACATCCCTTTGCACGTACCCAATACCCCCGCTTTGCTCATGCCTAATATCCCCGCTTTCCGTAGGGGCGGGGGCGGCGGACGTGGCGGGGAGGGGATACACTGTATTCGCACCTATAAGAGGATGCCCGGCCATGAGATGAGCGTAGACACGGCTATGCTGCAATAGCTCTTCTCGCCGACCTACCTCTACTATCCGTCCATCCTCCATAATGGCGATATGATCGACCGCTTGAATCGTATTGTACCTGTGAGCAATTACAAGCACGGTACGATTCTCTGTCAAGCGCAGCAGCGCATCTTTAATGTACGACTCGCTAATAGGATCAAGGCTGGAAGTTGGCTCATCAAGAATGAGCACAGGCGCATCTTTGAGGAAGGCACGAGCAAGCGCAAGCCGCTGCGCCTGTCCCGCGCTGAGACGCATACCCTGCTCACCTATTTGCGTGTCATATCCCTGCGGAAGTTGTTGCATAAACTCCGTCACACCGGCTAGTTGGGCCGCCCGCTCAACCTCCTGCTCACTGGCAGTTGGGCGCGCAAAGCGGATATTTTCACGCACACTACCATAGAAAAGGTATGGACGCTGCGGCACCAGTGCCACATACTCGCGCCACGTCTCAACTGCGAGGTCCGTCAAGGCCATTCCGTTTACGGTGATGGTCCCATCCTGAGCCTCTAGAAAACGTAGCAGCAGGTTGACCAATGTGCTCTTCCCCGCCCCGCTTCTGCCTATTAATGCCGTACAGCTGCCAGCTGCCAGGGTCAAAGAAGCTCCTTTGAGCGCCGGTTGACTCTGGCCCGGATAGGTATATGCAACATTTGTCAGTTCAATCGTACATTGACGAGCAGGAACGGCAACGGATGGGGTGGATATGCTCCCTGTTTGTACTGGTAATGGTGTATCTAAAATCTCGTAGATACGCTTTGTCGCTACCTTGCCCTCCAGTGCGGCATGGCGCTGGACACCAAGCTCACGCAACGGGCGATAGAATTCTGGTGCCAGCAGGAGCACAAACAACGCCTGCTCAAACGTGACGTTGCCATTCAAAAGTCGGATGCCAAGCGTGACCGCAACTAAGCCAATCGCCGCCGCAGACAGAAATTCGAGCACCATACCAGATAAAAAGGCCACACGCAGCGTCTTCATCGTTCTCTCACGAAAGAGATCGCTGAAATGGGCAATCCGCTCATGCTCTTGAGCAGTACGCCCAAAAAGCTTCAGCGTCGTCAATCCTTGCACGCTATCCAGAAAATAGGCACTGATACGCGCCAGAGTGAGCCACTGATGCTGCATATGTTTTTCGGCATAGGTCCCGACCAGCACCATTAAAAGAGGAATAATTGGACCAGTAACGAACAGTAAGAGCGCACTAGACCAGTCTAGGGGAAAGAGCACACAGAGAATCAAGAGCGGCACAAGCACACTCAAAGCCATTTGCGGGATGTAGCGGCTGATATAGGCATCAAGTGTTTCAATGCCCTCACTGACCGTCGTAACCAGCTCACCCGTTCTCTCATGCCTGCTATAAGCAGGCCCCAACCGTAACAGGTGTGCAAATAAGCGCTCACGCAGGTGGGATTTGACACGAATCGCCCCTCGTTGCGCGGCTATTTCGCGGCCCCACAGAGACCCAGCCCGCACAACGATGGTGCCAAATAAAAGAAAGAGTAGTAGTTCGACCTGAGCAAGATCAGCATGAATTAAAAAGACGCGACTGACAATCCTACTAAGCAGAGCCATCTGCATAATAGTCGCAACAGCTCCTAAAGCCCCGAGTAGGATTGCCAGCAAAAGCGTTGGCTGGGCCTGCTTAAACTGGCGTAGCAACAATGTATTGGCTCCCTCCGCTATACACTGTTTAAACTGTAGCATCATGGGCAAGAAAAAACAACCAACACGCGATTGTTCTCATGAAATTGTGATATCAGGCTTCGCGGGCCACGACCGCGAGAATTTCTGGCACCTTATCGAAAATGCGTGGGGCAACTAGCGCGGTCACCACATAATAAAAGGCACCGCCATAAACGAGGGAGAGCGGAATGGAAAACGCCCATACCCACTGCACATGGAAAAAGACGGGCACGGCCAGAGCCATAATCACAGGCAACAAGATGACCACCATTACTAATAGAGCCGCAATCGACATAATAGCACGCAGGAAACCACCTTCACTTGACTGGTTCGCCCCCATCTGCATACCACGGCGGGACTGCCGCATGCGCTGCGGAAAGAAAACCGAGGTGATGTTACCACAACCAAGCACCACACCGATACCAGCCAGTCCCACCGCCAACGCGGGCAGAACAAGCTCCCAGGCATGCGTCACAAAGGCCGCTAACAACACCATCAAGCACATCTCCAGCACGCCAAGCACAAAAGTCACTATATTCTTTCCCCACAGCAGTTGCTTTGGCTCAATGGGAAACAAGAACAGCGTCGTCAGGCTTTGCCGCTCCAAACCCAATACGTTGTAGGAGAAGGTGTACAGCGAGAAAAAGATGAACGCTGGAGCCGCCAACACCAACCAGTTGCCAAGAAAGCCGCGAAAGTCATTTCCTGTATTCACCACAGTTACGATAATCAGTATCAGAATTGAGGTAATCGAGGAGACCAGCGCAGCCTGCAATTGTGGATCACGCCGCAAGTATTTCATATCTTTGACCGCGATGGTAAACGCTTGCGAGGCTAAGAACCGTGCCCACCAGCCATTCGTTACACCAGATGCCGCTATTTGTACACCAACCGCATCATTATTGACAGCAGTCTCTTTGCGCCGCCGCACACGGACACTGCCCTCACTGCTCGCAGCAGTCAACCCACGCTCCACAATCTGTTGCCACAGGAAGAGCAAGACAACACTGATCGCGGCCAGAGCCAATAGCCAGGCAAAACTCATCCCCCAGTGGCCCACATACGCCTGCTGAATGGCACGAGCCGCCATGCCAGGCGGCAGCCATTGCAAATACGGCGATATACTCTCATGCATCAGCCCACTAACAATATTTGATGCCTTCAGACCGCGCAGTACCACCTGCTGAATCAGGTAGCACGACGATGAAAAGAGCGCGATAATAATAATGCTCACATCACGAAAGCGGCGACTTTGCAGCACGCGCATCAGCAATGCCAGCACCAACTGGCTTACCGCCACCACCTGCACGTAAAAAACCAGCATGGTGAGAAACGCCATCAACCCCAGAGGCAGCGAAGTTGACCAGCCCACGACCACGGCCCCAAACAGAATGAATAATCCAATTGTGGGAATATCCAATAGCGTAGAAAAGATCAAGCTAAGCATTAGTTCAGCGCGTGTCAACGGAAACAGGGCCAGCTTCGAGAGATCAAGCCCCTCATTGACGGAATATTCCAGCAGCGGTAGCATAAGCCAGATCAGATACACGCCCGTCAATACAAGAAACAGTATCTCGGTGTTTGCGGGCGACGGCAATTTCCGATACGCAAAGTAGCTGCCTACGCCAATGGCACCTGCAAAAGGCACGCCGAACAGCAAGAGCGCAATCGTGCCGATGATGCGGCTGACCCGCCCTGAGCCACGCGTAAAGCTGCGAATAAACGTCTTCCAGCGCAGCCAGAACAGCCAACGCAACTTATCAGTATGTAATGAATTATGCAGAAGTATCATATATCCTCACTGAACTAATAAAAATCCTAACTCGCTAAAGTTTCTACTTCTTTAGAGAATATCACAGTTTGTTCAGTCTGAGGTAAGTGAGCATAAGAAGAGTTAAGTTCTAACTTCATTTCACTATCGTATGAATATACTCTTTCCAATTGTGCGTGATTGTTACCATATTCACAGCAATAGCACAAAGCATATCGTTTCAACATGTCTCGCTCTTCAGCAGAAAGTGACCACAAAGCTAACTCAAGATCAGTCATCATGGCACCTCTTTCTAAGGTATAATAGCTGTTTCCAGACGATACAAGACGCGCTTTTCGTGAACAATGTCCGCAAAATCTTTTTTGGTTTTCTTCTTTTTGGTTTCAAGGTAGGTTTGTACGTTCTGGTAAATGAAGTGAATGGTATCAGAGATGTCAGTGTCTATATCGGTTTCCCCCTTGCCCTCGCGCCATGCTTCCACCGTCGAAGTCCATCCCGCAAAGGCCGCAAACGCCCGTTCAAAGTTCACTTGCCGCTTGCGTTCCCGAATGAAGGGGCCGAGATCAAGCTTCGGTGCAGGTTCCGCAGGAGCCGAGGAAGCAGCCGCAGGTGTCTTGACCACAGGCAAGAGCGAACGGTCAGAGGAGCGGAACGGACGCGCCGCTAACTCTTCATCGACTTGCTGTAACAGTTCTTCCCGTTCACGCTCTGTGCGTTCATAACGCGACTCTGGTAACGGTTCTTCTTCTCCTGGCTGGAACGCGTTTTGTACCATGTGCCAGTCAGGATGTACAGGCCAACGGGAGCGATTGAGATCAGCCGAGGGAACCACATAGCGCAGCCAGCCATCGGGCAAACCGTCATCACCACCGCCAGCATGCCCCACGGCATACGACCACATCGCAGGCAGACGGTCTAAGAGTTCATAGGCTTGCTCAATGCCACCCTCAGCTATGGCCTTCCGCTTGAAACGGACTTCAACCCGCATGACCGGGGCTTTCCCGTCCCATAATGGCCAGCCATTGGCATCGGTCTTGGAGAGCCAGAGGTCATGAAACCATTTCTTGGTGGGGGACTGATATTTAATCTCATGCGTTTTGTCGTAAATGATGGCCGAGACCGCCCCATCTCGCTTGCCAAAAGGGAGGCCCGTGATACGCCGCCATCGCCGTTTGATACTCTCTGGACCGTCCATCATGCCATCATCCGTCAGGCTCGAAAGCGGCATCTCATCATCAAAGGTGGCACGAGTGATAAAGTCTTCTTTCACGTTGGCATGCCCAATTGCAAGATCACGCGCTTTTGTCCCGACTCTTTGTCCTCAATTTCGCGTTCACCAGCCGAGACGTTTTTGACGTTGACCTTGATACGATGGTCTGTCAAGTCTTGCCGCAGCTTCTTGCCATCCTCGGCCACATACTCTTTGTACTGTGGGTCATTGTCGCGCATCTGGCAGGAGTAGACGCGCCCATACAGCGAGTCAGCAATTTCCAACGAGAGGAATTGCCACTTTTCGCCCTTGCGCCGCCCATCTTCAATCACGCCATCAACGGGACGCATGCCCTGAACCACACCTGTTAATACAAAAGCCATGAGACACCAAACCTTTCTTTCCATGAAGGAAATCACCGTAAGAGCACAACTGACCTTAAAAAGGATGGTCATCGAGATCATCATTCTCATCAGTACAAGATGAGGAAAAATCAGCGGTTTCCCGATCAGCCAAGTAGGATTGATACGCCTGGACCAAGGTTGCAAATTCGTGAGACTCGACATGCAGGCGAATGATGGGCGGCTCGTTAGTCAGCGCATTCAAGCGCAGAAACGTCACGCCATCAGGCGACAACTGCACCACGAGCTGAGAGGCACACGGATACTGAAAGTTCGCTGAATAGCGAGACGACAGCTCGATCAAGCGACGAAAGCCATCATCATGTAGAAGGATTTCAGCCATCAAGAAGTCCTTTCCCTGCACACGTTGCAGGCACGACCGTAAACATCGGAAAAGCCATCCAACGAACGCCGCTATACACAAAAATGGTGTGCGTATCAGCGGAGTATTCCGCATCACACTGGTGATACTCAAACGCCACCACGAGATGACAGGCTTGTTCAACTGAGAGGCCAGTGAGCCGACGCCCAAAGCGTTGCTCACCATCCAAGGTAGTGTTAACAGCACTTCCAGCAGGCAAGTTATTGAGAACATCTATCAGTCTTCCAAATTCCATCGTCTGGCAGACCTCTCTTAGAAGTGAGTGAACAAGAACGGAGCCACCCACGACCACAGCACGAGAACGACATACATCAGACCTGCACCTACGAAGAAATACACACAACACCGCAGCATACATACCTCTCTTTCTGGACTAGGCAGCCTCATAACGACGCTGTAAATCGACTTTCAAATGGTCAAGAGAAAACGGATTGACAGTAAGTCGGTATGCACGTTCAGACCGCACCAAACGAGCGCAATCAGGACAAAGTCGATCAGTCTGAGCATGTGAAGACACATCAAGGCTGACTACATGCGAAACAATCAAGCTATCACGCTGGCAACAATCACAACGGTGTTTCATATTAATCCTCATTTCTCAAGACTCAAGACTCAAAATCACTAGACAAAATGAGTCAAAAGACTTACAATGTCAATAACTCTATGAAATAACAATCAAAAATCACCGAGGGAGAAGCCATGGAAGAGAACTACTATAAGCCAGAGGAAGTCATGCAGCTACTCGGTATATCTAAAGCAACTCTTAATAGGAGAGCGGAAGAGGGAATTATCCCAAGCGAATTAGAGGAGGGAAAAAAGAGGGGAAGAAAATATCCTAAGGAAGCAATCAATGCTCATGTAAAACGCATAAAATCAAAAAATAAGACCTCGCTCACCTTTGGCCCTGCGACGAATAGCGAACTCTGGGCAAGCTATAAAAACCACTTTGACCTCTACGAGCCAGAAGACATCGTCACCTACGACAGGCTCCTAGAATGGCGAGAGGCAAATGACCACATCTTCATGTCTGCGAGAGAAGGAGGGAAAAGAATTGGTGGAGTCACAGTAATACCTCTCGCAGAGGATGTGATTAAATCCCTCATAGACGAACGAATTAGAGAGCAAGACATAGAGCAGTGGGCAATCAGAAAATGGTCAGAGAAGAACCTTGCAGTTTACATACCAAGCATCTCAATACATCACACGGGCGATAAGCAAGCGAATGCAGATCGAGGACGTTTTATCATCAGGAGTGCTATACGCTGGGCAGTTGCATTAGACAAACTGTACGATATCAAAAAATGGTACGCCATTGCTGCAACGCCAGAAGGTGAGAAACTCGTCAAACATCTAGGATTTGAAAAAATACCAGGGAAAAGAGATGCATACCTACTAACCGACCTCAAAAAAGCCACGAAGCCGATGAGGGCATTCATCGACTTGTTAGAAAAAGAAGAAAATCCTCTCGTCCCATCACCGAAAAGCGAAAGAGAGGAAAAACGTCCTACAAAAGTGTAAGCAGAAAGAGCTTACGAGCAAATAGCAAAGATTATACCATATCAGATAGTTCACGACCATCTCAATCCGCTTTTAGAGCCAATTCAAACCCTTAAATAAGGGAAGATAATATCATATAAAGCCGCACTAGCTCTCGGTTTACAATGCACAGATAGTGGGAGGATTAGTTATGACAGGCTTCAAAATCCGCAGACAAGACGAACTAATGAATTATGGACTACTACCTAGTATCGACACCAGCAGATTAATTGCTGTTTATATACGCCAGAGTAGAAAAGATGCTGATGATAAAAACGGTGAGTCTCGAAAAACACAACTAGAACTCAAGAATTATGCAGCAGCTCTATCAGGCGAGAAAGGAGCAGGCGTGCGAGAATATGACGAGAAAAGCGGAAAGTCAGGACAAAAGCGCATAGACCAGAGAGAAAAGCTAAATCAACTCTATAAAGATATGGAAGCTGGCTTGATTAGCGCAGTTATCGTTTCTAGAGAAGATAGGTTATTTAGAGATAAATGGGGTACTCAGTCAGGTACATTTATGGAACTGGCAGAAAGAAGAAAGGTGCTTGTAATTGTCCCACCTTTATCTATCAATAGCAAACCGAGATATTACAACTTTTCTAACTACGAGCATGTAAAAGCGTTTAAGGACAAGATGCAAGCCGCCTATGACTACATAGAGACACATATTAAGTATATGAATGCTAATCAAAGAAACAAGGGTGCAAGAGGTAACTACGATGGGCGTTGGCTTCCCCCTGGATTTGTAGTTCCTAACGGACAAGAAAAGATGGAACAAAAAATAGATGTGTATGAACCCTGGGCTAAAATCATGGAAGAACTATATAGCACATGGGAAGCATATGACTACTCCATACCCAAGCTTGCCCGATACATTGAAAAGATGCCCTATCTCTTCCCCGACATACCCGAAGAAGATACAAAAAAATATTGTTTTAGAACTTCTATTGATAGGGTATCAAGAGGCTTTAAGCCTAAAACTGCTATCACTCTCAAGAGTTGGTTTATGAACGTTGTTTACATAGGCTGGTGGCTAATCTCTCAAGAGTCAGGCGAAGTCATCGTAGACAATCATTCCGCTATTATTGATAGGGAACGTTTTGAAAAGGGCTATATTCAACTTACAGGCCATACACTAGAAGGTGTTCCTGTCAATCTTGCTTATCCTCAAAAAAGACACCAAGCACGCAGAGACGAGGAACAATCACCCGAAGCTATATTACAGTTTGTCCTTAGCTCTCCTATAGCACCCTGGATAAGCGTTAGTACTGTTTATAACCGATACAAAAACGAAGTACGCAAGGAAATATACTATAAAGCATATGAAAAAAAAGAAGGGGATGTATACAATAGAAATGTATTTTGTATACACTGTGATGTACTAGATGCGATTGTCATAAAACGGTTAAATACATTGGCGGAGTTTGACAAGCAATTAGCTTTACGCATTGAACACAGTTTGGAAGAGGTACGCCAACAACAGGTAGAAGAGTGTGTTTCTATTGAAGACCAACTAAAAACTATCCAGGCAGATATTAAAACACTCACAGATAGACTTACATTCATCTCCGAGCTTGCGAAAAATGAAGAAAAGGCAGAAGATGAAGACGACCCTATTACAGCAATTTATAACAGAATACAAGAGTTACGAGGGCAAAAACGTGAGCTTGTAGAAAAAAAGAAAAGCTTAAATATATTAGAAGGACAGGAAGAGGTACGAAAATTCTATACAGTGTTAGAAAACATGAAAGAGGAATGGGCCAAACTCACAATAGAGCAAAAGCAGAAGTTAATAAAACTACTCACAACCAAAGTAGAACTTACCCCATGTTCAATGCACTGGTACAAACTTACTATTCACTGGATAGGTCCCGTATGCAATAGACCCGATGTTGCGTACATATGGAGAATGAGACCTGAAGCACAACCAGCTTTAGAAACCTGGGAGCTTGACCTTATTCATCAATTCTACCCAAATTGTAGTATGGAAGACCTTCTAAAGAAAATGCCTAATAGGACATGGCGTGCCATCAGAGGCACTGCATTTACTATAGGAGTAAAAAGGGAAAACAGCGATAGGGGAAAAGGCAAAAGAGCGATACCTACAAACGTTTCATGGGAAGATATTTCTTTTTTCCCCGATAAAGAAAAGGCTATAGCAATGGCAAGAGAGGCTATAGAAGATTGTACGAAACATAAAGCCCCTCTTTCCGCAAAATGGCTCATTCCTCTACTTCCTGAAAGCTTTGCAGAAAGCAGTGAAGATAATAACATTATCCATGACATTGACAAAAGAACAGCCAACGCAACTTATCAGTATGTATGACCATCTTCTGCACCTATTTTATTCTAACCAGCTGAGATTATGATTCTCGTTTCGTACACCAATCACATTGAGGAAGATATCTTCCAGCGTCGCATCTTTTCCTTGCTCGCCCGCACCACTAGCTCGTTCGCGTAGCTCTTGCAGAGAGCCCGCCGCCACCAGCACCCCCTGATTGATGATGCCCACACGTGTACAAAGACGCTCCACCACCTCCATGATATGTGATGAGAAAAAGATGGTCGTGCCGCTCTGTGTCAAATCGCGCAGGATATCGCGCACCACACGCGAACTGACCGGATCAATGCCTTCAAACGGCTCGTCAAGAAACAAGACCTGCGGTCGATGGATGATCGCCGCCGCCAACGCCACCTTCTTACGCATGCCCACCGAATAATCCACCACCAGCTTATCGGCATCATCTGTCAAGCCCAGCACCTGCAATAATTCATCGCAGCGACGCGTCGTATCAGCCGCAGACACACCGTACATATGACCTGCAAACGTGATGAACTCACGCCCCGATAGACGCTCATAGAGATTGAGGTATTCCGGCAAGACCCCCATCAACGCACGGGCGCGTATCGGCTCCCGCCACACATCAATACCCCCCACATACGCATAACCCGCCGTGGGACGTAACAAGCCTGTTAACATCTTGATGGTCGTTGACTTCCCCGCCCCGTTCGGTCCCAGAAAACCAAAGAATTCTCCGGCCCGTACCGCCAAATTGAGAGAACTCACGGCAGTCTTTTGCCCAAATTTCTGGACAAGATCACGCGTCACCACAGCATAATTCGCAGAAACTTCCATAATTGGTGATTGCGCGGAAAACTGAGGAGATGGTGGGAATTGCGACAACGGATAAGTAGTATCTTGATCTTTCATAGAAATGTGCTCAGATGCATTGTGCTCTGGAAAAGTTGACATGCATACAATCCTTTTTGTCATGTTTCACTTATAACGAATTGCTATAACAACTATAGCATGCCACTCTTTCCCTTGTCAAGATGAACAAAATCTTGTGAGAGTGAGAGAGTTGAGAGCTAGCAAGGAGACAGGCCTGAACGCATGCATTCAGGCCTGTCTCCTTGCTAGCTCTCTCACTCTCAACTCTCACAAGTAGAACAACTACTTGTGGTTCGTAGTAAGTTTTCTACTCGTATTGTCAACGACGCAGTGCAGCGTAAAAGTATAATGAGCAGAAGTCTCAATATCAATGCCATGAGCAGACTGCCGTAGCACTGTTTTACAGCTCAAATGGACACCCGGTAGCGTATCACTATGTACCTGTGGGACAACAACCGTGGGGGTGGTAAGCGGCGTATAGCTAGCTGCAAATGCAGTCACAAGAGCCTGCGACCCACCACCCACCAAAAGCACCAAGCAAGCCAACGTGACCATACGAATTTGCCATGCATTGATTTTACTTACTATTTCCCGTAAAAAAGAGAATATCATACGTCAATTACCTATTGCCTTATAGAACACGTTATTTGTTCAACTAGTTCATCCACTCACCAGGAGCACCACTCCGTACATGTACCCCCCCATCGCGCTCTTTCATGACTTTAGCATCACGAGCCATACGTTTGTTCAGGTCCGACAAAGAAGTACGATGCCAGTAGGCCGCTGGAAATAATCCCAGGGCGATGGCAATGGTGGCCCCTATTTCAGCACGATTAAACTGCAATCCTGGTGGCAAATGATAGGGAACCGAAGCTATTACTCCTAAATGGAAGAGTAACGCAAACACAAAGATTGCCAGCTCCAAAACAATCACTACGTAATATGATACCACTTCTTTCAAGCTCCGCTTGCGAAACAGGACCGCCAAGATGCCATTCAGCACACACAAAAAGCCTGTAATCCAGAGCGAAATGGTGATAATGTCCATCAGCTTTAAGCCTAACACCAAGGCTCTAGCCGCAAAAGCTATAGTTATAACCGCTGACAACAATGTATTCAACCGAAACCTCCACCTGAAGACCCTTCAATAAGGGGTACAATTATTAGTTATATGTCACGAGTAAGTTTGAAAAGGCAACTTCTGTTTTATACCAATTCACCAGCATTCCAATCTGTCCACTTGTTAATGAATTGTCTTGTGCTGCTCCCACCTTTTTCTTATTGACCGTAAAGATAAACTTTGGTCCTTTCATAGAGACACGAAAGGTATTTATACCATATGGTCCATGGGCGAAATGATACTCAGGCCCGTAGGCGTGTGACCAGATTTTTGTCCAAGGGCTCACCCCTTGCACACTATCATCATACTTCCAGAACTGATATTCACCCGCCTTTGCATTCACAACTTCAAAGGCATAAAAGGTAGTAACATTCCTACCATTCTTCTTCTGTATATTAAACCGCAAAATCATCCCAAACTGGTTATTGACCGTACTATCGTCCCCTTTGATCTCAGCCATACTCAAGGTATACGTAAACGAGCCCGGCAAGGGTTCATCTTGCGTGAGCAGTGAGATCGCACTGGCCTTGGGGTCAATGGCAGTGATATGATAAGCACCATCCATAAACTCATACTGCTTCGGCCCCTGGGTATTCGTCGATACGGTCCAGTTATGCGAATTCTGGTTTAACGGGTCAAGAAAGATGGTATTCGCCTCTACGGTCGCCACAGCCTGAGCAGTGCTTGTAGCCAGCAGATTAGGGGTAGGCTTCACCTTCGTCGTTTGCGTTGACTTCGCATTTTGTTGCAGACGACTTTGTATCAGCACGGTAAAACTCAACACAAACAGGACCAGAAGGACCAGAGAGATAATGGTCAGGTATTTACGATTCTGCTGAGCGAAAACTTTCCCTTTCCTCATAAGCTCAGGAATTCGGGATTCCCCCGCTTCCGGCGTCTTTGGTAAGGTTGGTAAAAGGCCAGTGACGTATCGTCCGGGTTGACCAGCAACAGGCATTTTGACAACTCTCATTGATTGCGTCAAACGCATGGTTGAGTTACTGCCTACTGTAGGGTAATCAACTAAAGAGTCGCCCAGTTTCCTGGTGACACTCCCCTCTTGATTTGAGACAAAGGACATCGATGTGCCCAAATTTCGTGTTATCCCAGGCTGATTCTTCGCGGTTAGTGTATTGTTATCCGCATTTTGTAGCGTTTCTCCTGCTACTTCTGGAACCTGTGGCAGCGGCGAAAACCCGCGCTCACTGTCAGGAAGAGAAGAGACTGGATTGTTAGACAATTCTTGTTCAAATGAGGTAACAGACAGCGAAGCAGTGGGTACGATATGGGCTGGTGTCGAGGGTATCTCTGGCATAGCGGGTGACTTGACTCCTGACGACACAGATTTCCCAGCATCTGAGATCGGACGCACCAACCTTGAGCGTACACCCAGGCGCGCATGACTCGTGGGTATCGGGGTATTATCTCGCTTTGTTTTAGCCTCACCAGAGACCTGGGCGGTTTGTGTGGTCGGTGGCATTAGCCCTGTCATCGACGGAATGGTCATGCTTGTCTTTGCGACAATATCATCTTTTGTGGTTATCCCGCCCTCAGAGATCTGATCGAACACCTGCGACATCTGCGGTAACATGCTAGCCTGAGCGTTTGGAGCAGGGAGTTGCTCTGCCTGTAGGGGTGATGGTGGAGGCTGATTGGGCTGTAGGGGAGGTGGTAGCTGATTGGGCTGTGGACGAGATAATGCAGTCGGCATCGCAGGTCTCGTGGGAATAGGTGAAACGGGTGGCATTGCGGGGATTACGGGCATTGCGGCGAACGGCACTTGTGGCACCGCCTGCTCACCATTCCGATTGTCTTGCCCTGTTCCCTTCTGCCATGAAGGATCGAAGAGGCCGCGCGGTGTAAAATTACGGGCATTGTTCACATGCAGTGAAAGCAGAGGTGTTTCCCCTAATTGCACACCAGCAGCAGTCAAAGCCGCTCGAAAAGCACTAGCTAAATCGCGGGCATAGGCGTAACGGTCCTCTGGTCGCTTTGACAGGGCGCGTAGCACTACCTGCTCAGCCGCTATCGGCAAATCGGGCCGTATTTGTCGCAGCGACGGTGGCGGCACCTGCAAATGTTGCACCGCTACCTGCATCGCCATCTCACCCTTGAATGGTGTTTCGCCAGTAATCATGTGATACAACACCACGCCGAGCGAATAAATGTCTGCGCGTGCATCAACATTATTGCCAATTACCTGCTCTGGTGACATATAATCCGGTGTACCAATGGGAGCACCCGCCCGCGTCAGGCGCGTCTGTGCTGTTTCACCCTCGGACACAATCTTTACTAAACCAAAGTCGCTTAATAACAGGCGTTTCTCTGGCGTCATCAAAATATTTGCAGGTTTGATATCACGATGAATGACATTGCTCTCATGAGCAACCTGTAATGCGGCTGCTATTTGCTCCAGGTACAGCATCGCGAGTGGTAGAGGTAATTGTCCCTCGCGCTCTAACTCGTCACCCAATGTACCACCACTAACATACGGCATCACCAAATAAGCCAGTCCTTCACGTTCACCATATTCATGAACCGGCAATATATTGGGGTGGTCGAGTGAAGCAGCCGCGTCAGTCTCACGGCGAAAACGTTCGAGAAAGGCAGCTTTTTGAGTAGTAGTCAGAGCCATTGCAGGCAACAAGACCTTTACCGCCACCTGACGACGTGGGCGAGATTGGTGGGCCAAAAATACTGCACCCATTCCACCCTGGCCTATCAGCTTTTGCAGTGTACATGTACCTAAGACAGTACCGATCAATGTTTCCGCGTTCATCCAGGCTCCTTCTAGTTCTTCGTGAGCAGGAGGTTTTTGAAGGCAACCTCTGTACCATTGAGATTTACGATCATGCCAATCGTGCCACCTGTCAGTGCTGTATCTTGTACAGTGCTGATCTTTTTGCCGTTAACGGTAATCGTAAAGTGGCTTCCATTGGCGAAGATTTTTACGGTATTCACACTCTGATTGCTGTGTCCCTGGTGATATTCTGCTCCAAAGGGTTGATGCCAGAGTTCGGTCCAGGTATTCGTCTGGCTATCATCATATTTCCAGAACTGATATTCTCCGCCTTTTACATTCACAACCTCAAAGCTGTAGAATGTGGTGATGACTTTATTGCCCTTCATCTGTTGATTGAAGTGGAAGATCATGCCAAAGGAGTTGCTCGCATTGGTATCGCTTCCCGCGATCTCTTGCATGGTGAGTGTGAAGCCGACCGCTTCAGTAAATACACGCCCTTGCAAGACAGTCGCACGCCCGTTGTTACCACGATCAGTGATGTGATAGGCCCCATTTTTGAAGGCATACACGTCAGCGGGTGTTGTCAACCAATTATGGGTGTTCGTGCTCAACGGATCTGACAAAATAGTATTTGCCTCAAAGGTGGCCGTTGCTTGCGCTAATGCAGTCGCTTGCACATTGGGAGGACCAGCATACTTCGTGATGGTCTTCTGTATGGTTGCAGTCTGGCCACTATGATTATGGATGAACCAGAAGATACCGCCCGCTCCCACCACGGCGATAAGCATGACTAAGGCAAGCGACACCACCTTCAACCAAGGGCTAGTCTGCTTCTTTGGCGAGGCAACTGGTGTATTTGGCACAATCGGCAAGAGACCTGTAACGAACCGCCCCGGCTGACCAGCAACAGGAACCTGTACAACTTTCATTGGATTAGCAAGTTTCACGGTGTTCGGCCCCAGTTGGCCAGGAACAGGCAGCGCATCAGTGGTCTTATACTTAGATGGAATGGCCTGCCGCGCTGTATCATGTGGCATGAGCGTCCCCGTTTGCGTACCCCTCGGAGGAAGGGCTGGCGAATTTTCCATCACCGTATTAGGCATGGAGGGCAAGTAGCCCGTTCCCACGCCTGGAAACTTGCCCGTCTTTGACAGCAAACCACCACTACGCCCCTCGCCATTCGCTACAGGTGCCTCATTATTGCCAGCCCTACCAGAATTGCCACTATTCATCACCGATGGCTGCATTCCCGTAGCACGGCTCAGTAAACCACCGCCCCCAGCTGCGGGCAATCCGGCAGTCGGTCTGCGCGAAAACTGATCTCCCTGAATGGCTGGAATCGTCCCCGGCGGTGTGTTGGTGTTCAATCCGTACCGATTATTCGTTGCCATCGTACCGTTATTTACCTGCCACGTGGGACCGAAAGGACCATTCATGGCTGCCAGTCGGGCACTAGTCGCGCTCGATAGCAGACCACCCACTGGAATGCCCATACCAACCGCTAAGCCTGTACCCAGCAACGACTCGCGGAAAGCATTGGCAAGGTCTCTCCCAGTCGCATAACGATCTTCTGGCCGCTTCTCAAGGGCTTTCAATATCACTTGTTCAGAGGCGATAGGCAGGTCAGGCCGTAGCAGGTGCGGTGACGGTGGGGGAATTTGCAGGTGTTGCGCGGCAATTTGCATCGGCGTCTCACCCTGAAATGGCGTTGTGCCCGTAAGCATCTGATAGAGAATCACACCGAGCGAATACAGGTCTGCTCGTGAACCCACGCCCTCTCCCAGCACCTGCTCAGGAGCCATATAGTCAGGTGTGCCTACTGGGGCACCCTCACCCGTCAGGCGCACTTGGTTGGCATGTGTACCTGCGATGATTTTCACCAGCCCGAAGTCCGTCAACAACAGCCGCTTCTCAGTGGTCATCATCATATTCGCGGGCTTGATGTCGCGGTGAATCACGCCATGCTCGTGCGCGAAATCCAGGGCTGCCGCCATTTGTTCTACATAGTTCAGAGCTTTTTCTAACGCCAGGGGTCCCTCAATCTCCATCTCATCACGCAATGTACCACCGCTAATATAGGGCATCACCAAGTACGCCAAGCCATTTTGCTCTCCGTATTCATGTACTGGCATGATATTGGGATGCTCAAGCAAGGCAGCCGCGTCAGTTTCGCGGCGGAACCGTTCCAAGAACGCTGCAAGCTGATGTGAATTCAATGGCGTCATCGGCATAAGTATCTTGACCGCTACTTGACGACGTGGGCGGGATTGTTGTGCCAGAAATACCGCTCCCATACCTCCTTGCCCAATCAGTCGCTGCAATGTACAGGTGCCTAACACCGTTCCTACCAATGCTTCTGCGTTCATCAAAATATATACCTCTTTTTCCTTCTTCTCGCGTACTGGGTCTGATTTCTTGTGGTTTGGCCTTTTATCTTCTCTTATTGTCTTTGCTCTTCACCACCCTACCATTCCCTGTCATCCCTACAACACTCCCACCTTTATCATATGTTTATTGACTTGTACACATCTTATTCAAGTTCTTAGCATCTGACAATCCATCACCCTTGTTAGCATGACCATAGTAATGTCAAACATACTGTTTTTAACCGCTAACTACTGTACTCATAGGCTATAAACGAACAGCACCCCTCTCTTAGAAGAAACACGTACTTCTGGGGGATAAAAAAAGACCCATGTCTCATGAGAGACATGGGCACGGCTCCTGCTCACGCGAAAAACACTAAGCGGCAAGCATCGGTGGTGGTATTGGTTCACCCGACATTTCTGCATCTTCAATCCAAAGCTCGATCACCTCAAGCGCATTTTTGATCGCTTCCGCATATGTCTTACCGTGTGTTCTACATCCTGGCAGTTCAGGGACAGTGACAACATAGATATCGTCTCGTGGATCCCATCGAATGACCATTGAGTAATGTTCAGGGTTCATAGGTCTTCGCCTACCTCTTGCTGGGAAATATCAGCCTCAGCGTCATCGTCTGCTTCGGCGTCGAGCGGAACGGGTTCCCCGCCGATGCTCACCGCCATGGAGGGCACGGTGCGGCTCTGCGCGATGATGCCGTGCAGGAGGGTCGCCGATGCACGCGCGAGCTGTGGGCGCAAATGCCCCAAGCGTTCGCGTTGCACACGCAGTTCCTCGGCCTGCTTACGCGCTTGGGGCGAGATGGCTCGTCCTGGCTGCTCTTCATCGCCTTCAGTCAGGCTTGGTACAGAGCTTTCCCAGATAGTGCGTGTATCGAGCACATGCCCCACGGCGGATTGCACCTGCTGCACGAGATCAATGGTCTGATTCAATATCATCAGAATATCGCCCTCGGCCAAATCAATGCGGCGCAGCAAGCTACTGAGCACCATGCGGCGTGACCATGCCAGAGCTAGGCCGTGAAATTCTGCCACAATGCCCGGTGAAGGCACTAGGTTCGCACGCTCTTCGATGCCATGTACATGTTGCACGATACGCCACAACTCACGGCGCACCTGCACCAAGCGTTCATGCACCACACTGCGATTGTTCAGGCGGCGGTCGCTATCGAAGGTAAACCAGCTCAACACCTCCGCCAATTCTGATGCAGAGAGCCCGTCCAGCATGCCACTCATGATCAGTTCAACAATGATCACGCCTGAAGAGTGAAAGATGCTCCGTAGCAGGCGCCCCTTGATCGTCAATTGATCGTTCTGGTCGATATAGCCCGCCACGCGCAAGGCAAAGATGGTTCCCTCTAGTTCTGCCGCACCCGCACGACTGAGTGGATAATCCCCAATACGGGCGCGTCGCTTCTCTAAAGCCTCAGCCGCCCCTGAGGACGCTGCACCCTTCTTCTTACCCGACTTTTTGGCCTTGTTATAGCGTTTCTCTAGACGTTGATACTCATTAATCTCCCACAACAGATAGCGTTGAAATTCGCGTAAGCTCGAAGCACAGATGCGCCGCAGGTGCTGCACATCGCCCGGACGCCACAGATTGAGCACGGAGTTATAGCGAATGATAAACGAGCTGGTCACAGGCAGCAAATCGCCTGTGATGCGCTTGAACGAGTCCTCGAACGGCTCCCACGGCGAATAGGGGATGACTGCCGAACCACGCACATCCATGCCGCGTCGTCCCGCCCGTCCCGTTAACTGCCGATACTCGTTTGGCGTGAGCAAGCGCATCTCTTGCCCATCAAACTTGCTCAGGCTGCCCACCACCACGGTACGCGCAGGCATATTCACGCCCAGGGCCAGCGTATCAGTTGCGAAAACAGCCCGCAGATAACCCCTCGAAAAGAGCGTCTCCACCAGCACCTTCAAGCCGGGTAGCAGGCCCGCGTGATGAAATGCCAAGCCACGCGGCAGCAGCGATGTCAGAGCTTGCACCTGTTGTAAGCCGCGATCCTCTTTCGGCAATTGTTGGAGCCAAAAATCAATCTCCTCGCGAACCTGAGCCTCTTCCTCTGGCGTTGTAAAACTATGCAGTGCTGTGCTCAGGGCCGCTTCTTCAACCACACGTCTCCCCGGCAAGAAGTAGAGGCAGGGCAGCATATCAGCATCACGCAGGCCAGCTAGCATCTCCCCTGGTTGTGGCGCGCGCCGCTGCACTGGTCGCTGCGGACGCGCCCGATCTGAGGCTCGCGCTTCAGTGACAGTTGCACTGATGACACGCACTTGCTCGTCCTCATTCGGGTCGGCAGCGCGCTTCGGGCTATCATCTTTCTCGTCGCGCCTATCGTTCCTCAGCTCTTTGTTACGCCGATTGCCTTTATTATTTTTATCGCGTCGCTCCAGGCGTTCCCAGCGTGTATCAGGCTCATCCTCATCGTCCTCATCATCATCGTCAGACGTATAGACACGCCCACGCCCCAGAGTCTGTGCCAGCTTTGCCTCGCCGCCAATGTGGGGGAATCGCTCTATGCGCTTACCGTCGGCATCCTGCACGAGGTGCAGTTTATTGTCCAAGAAGTAGAAATGCTGAAGGGGAATAGCACGCTTCTCATGCACGACCAACGAAATTGGGCGATGTACGCGACTAATCCAGCTGGCCAGGTCCTCGGCATTGCTGACTGTGGCGGACAGGCCAACCAGCTGCACATGTTTGGGCGAGCAAATGATAGCCTCTTCCCACACGGGGCCGCGCTGCGCATCGCTCAGATAGTGCAATTCGTCGAACACCACAAAACCAACATCATCCAGTTCGGAGGCAGAGATTCTATCGCTATTGCCCAACGCTTCGCCGCCCTCTTCCAGCAACATATTACGATAGACCTCTGTGGTCATGATGACAATGGAGGCGCGACTGCGTTCCACAATATCGCCCGTCACCAATCCCACGGTATCCATACCATACAACTCACGCAAATCACGATATTTCTGATTTGAAAGGGCCTTCAGCGGCGTCGTATAAATGACACGTTGCCCACGCTGCAATGCCAACCATATCGCATATTCCGCCACCAGCGTTTTCCCCGTGCCCGTTGGAGCCGCCACCATGACAGACTGCTCCTGAGCCAAATGAGAAATCGCCTCTAACTGAAATGGGTCAATGGGAAATGAGTAGCGTGCGGCAAAAGCGTCAATGTTCGCCTGCATCTCCGGCCCAACCACGACCTGTTCATCCATGTATGTAATCTTTTTGCTCTCTTCAATGCCACGTTTTTGTTATTGTACCATTCACACCCTCACTAAACAAGCACAAGCCACACTTTCCCACAACACCCCTCCCGTCGTAGGGACACGCTTATGCATTTTTACTAATTAAACGGGTAAACAGGGAAGCCCATCCGTAGGGGCCAGATTGATCGCGCCCCCGTACCCGTTGAGGAGCGATTCGCCAACAGGTACAAGGGCGTCATGATTGTTGCATGCGGGAGGTCTCAGGACAGCAGGGTGCGATAAATCTCACCCCTACGGGGGCCTGCAGCGCGCTTCGCCGCTGCTTTTGATTCTTCAATCACCATAAGCTGGTTCCCTACGGGCATGCAGCACGATTCAAAAGATCACAGCCCCAAAGAGGTTGTATAATTATGTAGAAAGGGAATTACAGATATGAAGTGAAAGGATAGCACACCGTGTCAAACCCTATCCCAACCCCAACCCCTACCAACGACAACAAAATGAACCTGCGCAGCATGCTCCTGGGCCTCATCCCCAGCATCCTCATCGATGCAGGGCTGCCATTTCTCGTCTACACCCTGCTGCGACCACACACCAGCGAACTCATCGCCCTCATCGCCTCCACCATACCGCCCATGGTCAGCAACATCGTCAGCCTTATACGCACACGCAAACTCGACGCCTTCGGCATCATCATCCTGCTCGGCATCGTCATCAGCATCATCGCCATCTTCCTCGGCGGTGACACGCACATCCTACTGATCCGCGAATCGCTTGTGACGGTCGGCCTCGGCATCGCCTGTATCGTCTCGCTCCTACTCCCCAGACCGCTCATGTTCTATATCAGCAGGCACTTCGTCGCCGCGGGCAGCGCAGAAAAGGCTGCCAACTACGACGCCTTATGGCAATACCCCATCTTCCGCAAGATGAATTACCGCATCACCATCTTCTGGGGCATCGCCTTCATCGCCGAATTCTGCCTCAAAGTCTACCTGGTCTACACCCTGAGCATTCCACAGGTGCTCGTCATCTCGCCCATCATCTTCAACACCCTCACCATCGGCCTCATCGTCCTCACCATGCTCTACAGCACCCGCGTCGCCCGCCAAGACCGCCAACGACGCGAAGCCCGCCTAGCCGCAGCCGCCGCCCAAACAACCGAAGCTAGCCAGTAGGGGCGGGAGTGGTGAGGTCAGGTGGAGTGGACCCTTGGGTCGCCCGTGCCGGGGATACCGCATCTCTTCAACAACATTCTCCTAATCCCTACAAAAACGGGCATCCACACGCCCCTCATCGCCCTTGCAAATTACGCAAAGCAACGTCCTTATTATTCCGCGCTAACTTATGATTAGGGTCCAACGCCAACGCACGATCGTAGTCCGCTATCGCCTCCGCATACTTCTGCTGGGCATAGTAAGCAATGCCACGATAGTTGTAGGCATCGGCATACGACGGGTTCAGCTTAATTGCTTGCCCATAGTCCGCTATCG
>JBBPYR010000150.1:0-8038 GCA_038199755.1 Ktedonobacterales bacterium
CCTCGGTGATGACACCTTTGAGCAGAGGATCTCGGAGGACGCTGGGAGCGGCTTTAGCCCTAAATATGACAAAAACTGTCGCGAAAATGGCCCTCTCAAAGCTCTTCTGTAAAGAGGATCTCGGGAACCCTTGCATAAACTAGCTTCCCATGCTATACTATGGGGGTAACAGTCTAAATGGCTGGGGCCGCTCGTTCGAGATTGAAACTACCCTGAAAGCCGTTGGCAATCGTTTTTGTATAGGTCTAAATGGCTGGGGCCGCTCGTTCGAGATTGAAACAAGCATATGCTTCACAGAATGAACATGAAGGTATTATGTCTAAATGGCTGGGGCCGCTCGTTCGAGATTGAAACTCCAGATTGTCCTTCATCTGCCAGGGCGATTTCAGTCTAAATGGCTGGGGCCGCTCGTTCGAGATTGAAACCGCTCGACTTCGATGACTCCGTCACCTTTGATCGCTGGGTCTAAATGGCTGGGGCCGCTCGTTCGAGATTGAAACCGCATGACGGGCATGGGCGATGCGTAGGAATGGCACGTCTAAATGGCTGGGGCCGCTCGTTCGAGATTGAAACGCATTGTCCTAAAGGAGGACTGCATGGAAAAAGATAGTCTAAATGGCTGGGGCCGCTCGTTCGAGATTGAAACGCTACACGCTGTTGACATGCGGATAGTAGATGATCTGTCTAAATGGCTGGGGCCGCTCGTTCGAGATTGAAACGTTCAGGCTGGTGACTTGAGTCGCTTGAGCGTTGTTGTCTAAATGGCTGGGGCCGCTCGTTCGAGATTGAAACATAGTGCTTGTCCAGCGAGATTGTTGTGTGTTCATTGTCTAAATGGCTGGGGCCGCTCGTTCGAGATTGAAACTCTGGACTGTTCCTTTGCAATGTGGTGTAGCCTCCATAGTCTAAATGGCTGGGGCCGCTCGTTCAAGGGTCGGAAGTATTCTGCCAGTCGAAAAAGCTCAGCAGTTCCAGTATTTATGGAGTTGGCCGTTTTCTCCCATTGGTTTGCCGAAACCAGTGGGTTTTTTGGGGCCTTTTTGCAGGGGTGGAGGGGAAAAGGGTCAGTGGAGATGGGGGTGAAGCGGTCGAAAGGCCAAAACAAGGCAGCCGAAGCAAGCACACCTCGCAACGAGCTGCGTTTGGTAGAGTTCTTTGACGCCCTGGCGAGCGGCTAGGCGACCTGACCGATCATGGTGGTGAACAAGGAGGCGTTACGGGTGCGTGCTCGTTGTAACGCCTGCGCATTGATGATGAGGCAGGTCAGGGTATTGAGAGTGCGCACCGAGTGAATGTTGCGCACTTTCGGTCGCTCTAAGCCCAGGGCTTTGGAGTGACTGTTGCCACGCTCAGTACTGGTGCGTTGGCGATAGACGGCCTTGTAGAGCGGACTCTCGCGATCCAGCGTCACGCGCACTTGTCCGCCCAGTTCCCCGTTGAGGTCTTTGACACAGCCTTTCTCCTTGCGGAATTGCACGTGGTCACACGTCTGCCCGGTCTTCTCGGGGAAGAGCAGGGGGCAGCGGAACCGCTTGGCACGGTAGCCGTTGGTATGGTTGAACTCGAAGGTGGGATGCATGCGCAGCCCTTTGTCGCACAACGGCACGCCATCAGGATCGCGGCGGCTCTCAGGATGACCATGCGAGTTGAAGGCGATGGCAGCCATGCCGTGGCGCGAGGCGGTGCCTTGATAGCAATACCAGGCATCGAAGGCGGCGTCGGCGGCGATATGGTGGGGAAAGAAGCCCAAGGAGGCGACCGTGCGGAAGTACAAAGTGGGAAAGTACGTGATATCACCCTCGTTAAAGGGCTGCGTGTACTGCGCCAGAATGACATCGCCGTAGACCGGGTCGGTGCAGGTGGCCAAGCCGAGGCCATAGCCGAACAAGCTCTCCTTTTTGACGATTTTGCTGCCATCAGGCTGCTCCTGATTGCTGCTTTTCTTAACGCCGAGGCGACAATCGGGGTCGCCTTTAGGGATGTGGGTGACATCAAAGGTGCCTGGAACATAGACGCGGGGATTGTTCTCGCGCACCCAGCCATAGATATGGGTCACGTCGAAGGAGACGACCTCGCCGAGTCCGGGGATTTCCTCGCGCAGGTCCTCCACCGTGCGCAACAACAACGTTTGCAGCACGCCTTGCGAGAGGATGCGTTGCTGCTCAGTGAACCAGCGGGAGGTGGGCACCGTGCTCTGAACGTCAAAGCCATAGGGCTGCGTGTAATCGTAGACGGGACGAAAGCCCAACTCGAGCACCAGCAAGGGATGCTCCACCAGGTACTGACGCAAGCGCGTGCAGGAGATCAACCCTTCTTGCAGCTTGAGCAGCAGAGCTTTGATGTAGGCACTCTGGGGATGAGGTCGCTTCCCAGGCTGAGAGGGGTCGATGACGGGTTCAGGGACAACCCTCCAATCAAAGAGGGAAAAAAAGGTGCGATAGCGTTGCACTAAGGCGTCATAGTCCAGCATGTCGGTCATAGTCCGCTGGTCAAAGACGTGCGAGTATGGTATGATGCTCATGGTTCACTCCTTGCGGCACACGATAGAAACGATAATCACTTTTAACTGTGCCTGCAAGTGGGGGTCCTGTCAAGTCCTGGCTCGATACACCGCTTGCTTGTTAGGAATTAGTTCCGACCCTCTCGTTCGAGATTGAAACACCATTACACACTACAGTGGCACTTCTTTTCGAAAAAGCGTAAGAAGCCTCCTCGGAAGCACAACCAGGCAAGTAGCTAGGAGATTGTCAGGCTGCGTTTAGTGCCAGCATAAAAAAAAGACTTTTGGGTAACTTGACAGAGGTCGTTTTCTCTGGTATTATTTGTTCAACGGACGTTGAATGAACATCCGTGATGGAAATGAGGGGTGGGTAGTATGCCTGAAGAAAAGGACCGAGTGACCAGTCGCGATATCAAGGCCCAGGAGCGGCGGCAGCAAATCCTCGTGGTCGCGAAGAAGTTGTTTGCCGAGGATGGCTATCATGCCACCTCCATGCGAACGCTGAATAAAGCGCTGGGTGTAGCTGAGGCATTGACCTATCACTATTTTCCAGGAGGGAAATTGGAAATTTTGCAGACCATCATACGAGAGGGGAGGGCGGCAAGAGTTGCCGAGATCGAAGCTCTGGCTCCCATGTTTCGTGATGACCTTTCATTGCGGGAGGCCCTCTTGCTTGCGGCCCGTGTTGGTATCAGTACCTTTACTGCGGATAAAGAGTGGTTTCAGATCATAATGCGGGAGAGAAATTGGCTACGACGGGAGGAGTGGATAACTACCCTGGCTGTCGGTGATGCTCCAATGCAATTTTTGTATGATTTTTTCGCTCGTCGTATGGCACAGGGCGAGATACGAGAAATGGATCTGCGTTTTGCCTTCATGCAGTTTTTTGCGGGTAGTATCGTCTATTTTCTCTTTGCAGAGGATGATGGTACCAATGATAAGCCGTATATCGAACGATTGGTGGATTTCACCGCCCGCGTATGGTCCAGGTGAGGACAAAAAATTTTTTGTCCTCAAAATTCAACGAACGATCACTGAAAAGAAGGGAAAGATGATCATGGAGCAAAGATCGAGAATTGACGTGTTGATTGTCGGGGCTGGACCGGTTGGTTTGACCCTGGCGAATAGTCTTGCCCGTTGCGGCGTTACTGTGCGTATCATCGAGCAAGGCGCTGCTCTGCAGTGCGAAGTGCGTGCGAAAGGGCTGAAGCCGCGTACGGAGGAAATCTTTGAGGACCTGGGGGTGCTGGATCAGATTCATGTACGCGGCCAGCGTAACCCGCTGATGCGCTTCTATAAGCGAGAGCAACTCGTGCGTGAGGTTGATTACGCGTCCGAGGCAACTAATCAACCAACTCCTGATGTGCCCTATCGGGGTTCGTTCCAGATTGGGCAAAACAATACGCAGACAGTGTTACAAGAAAGTCTGGCCCAAAAGAATAGACAGGTGGAGTTCGATAGTCATCTGTTAACGGTGACACAGCAGGACGACTGCGTGCTGGCGCAGATTGTCCACTCAGGTGAGATGGAGACGATCCAGGCTCGTTATCTAGTTGGTTGCGATGGCGGACACAGTAGCGTACGTCACCTCGGTGGGTTTTCGTTTCTGGGCGAGACGCTAGAAGGGGAGTGGTTTCTCAACGCCGGTATCGATGTAGAGGGATTGGACCCTCACTATGGGCACTATTGGATGGATGCGCCGGAAGGATTGATGGGTTTTACACATATGCGCTATGACCATCTGTGGGTGTTTCAGGCTCGTTTGTCTTCGGATGCATACGATCTTTCATTGGAAACCTGTCAACGCATCTTTGATGAACGCGCAGGACTACCGAGCGTACGGATAAGCGATCTGCACTGGTCCTCTCTCTGGCGACCGAACATCCGTATGGTTGAGCAGTACCGCCATGGCCGCATCTTTCTGGCTGGGGATGCGGCCCATGTCCACTCTGGGGCGGGTGGGCAAGGCATGAATACTGGCATTGGTGATGCCTACAACCTTGGCTGGAAACTGGCTGCCGTTCTGCATGGTGCTCCGGAGGACGTACTGGATAGCTACCATGCTGAACGCTTTCCCGTGGCCCAGGGCGTTCTGGCTTCCACGACGATTTATCACAAGAAATTAGTTCGTCCCAATTCTGGGAATGCGCAAAATTTTATCAATCTTTCGTTGGGCAAAGAGACTGATCTCTCGCAACTTGGCATTACCTATCGAGGTGGTCCCCTGGCTTGTGATCCTGATGACGCGACCGACATTCGCGCCGGAGATCGCGCTCCCGATTCGCCCTTCATCTTTTTCTCTCATGGGCAGCGAGGCCGACTCTTCGAGCTGTTTCGTGGGACGCATTTCACATTGCTGACGTTTACTGATCAGTCCGCGCCACAACTATCGGATCTTTACCAAGATATCGTGCATGCGTATACCATCACGCGTGGAAGCAACATCCTGGTTCCCTCTGATCACGCATTGCTTGACATCGATGGCTACGCCTACCATTTCTATGGCATCCGGCGAGATGCTATGATTCTGGTGCGTCCTGATGGGTACATCGGTCTGACCACCGGCGGCTTTGATGTGCAGCCGATCAACGATTATCTGTACAGGGTAACCGGTCGATAAGAGTAGCACCGGCATACAGGTGAGTCGGTGTCGAGCTTACATAAATGAGAAGCTATTGAGTCAAAACGCGTTAAGATCGGCTCACAATTGTCGCCGGTGCTGAACTGGAATTCCCCCAGATTTGGAGAGCCAGAGAAGAGGCAGTCATGAAGGAGCTACACCACCCACAATGAAAAAGGATAGAATAGAGAAGGATACTCTGGCCCAAAGATCGGAGATTTTTTGTGCCAACTGAGCCAGCAGAAGAGACTGATCTGGGTGGGGGGAGGAACCACACATTGTTGCCCAGCACAGATGCTGTTTTTCTGCACTGGAGCTCATAGAGGAGAATCTTGGCTCAGACTCACCCATGCCAGAATATCCCCTGAAACAAAGGATAATGAATAGAAGAACAAGGAGGAGGAGGATGGAGATACTCTCTGCACGGTGTGCAGGTCTGGATGTAATAAGAAGACCATTCGGGCCTGTATCGTCTACAGGCTCTCTCATTTGATATTGTGGAATTCACAAACGTACTACCGCGTCTTTAGCCGCGTCACTGGTGGTCGTAAGCCAGAACACGATTTGTTTGAAGGGCTACGCTAAACCTCATCACTCCCACACCTATAGGTCAATACCTCATGCAAATAGCAGACCAACCAAAAGAAAGGACACTTCAATGAACGCAGTCGATGTCTTAACATACGGCCATGGTGCTGTACAACAGGCCGTGAATGATCTCCCTGACTCCGCATGAGAGAAAACGGGAGCAGGCCTATCGGCAAACAGGCGTGCTACCGTGGTACGGTATGGAATACGCTCTGGATGATTTTATCGTCTATACATTCTATGGCCATAAACGCGAACACTGCGCGCAGATCGCCCTCTTCCGCGATACTCTGTAAGTCGGCAAAAAGTGAAAAATGTGCCTACTCACTCCGCTCAAGCGTGCTAAGATATAAGGAAGGTAAAACTTGCTTGTAAAAAGGGAGGAATACGATGAGCGCAGAAGAGACAGTTGATATAGTCAAAACCTTGATGACGGCACTAGAGGCGAACGACTTGGATATAGCCGAGAGCTTGTTGGCCGACAATTTTGTGATGGATGGTTGGACACCACAAATCCTGGATAAGAAGGGCTTTCTCCAAGTGATAAGAGGGCTAAAAGAGGGCATCCCCGGCCTGATCTTCAACCTGCACAACATACAGGGTGAGGACAACGCGGTAACAGGAACATGGCAGATCGTAGGCTATCAGACCGATGCCTTCAACATCCCCATCCTGAGCTTACCGCCAATTCCGCAAATGGGTCGTAGCGTTTCTCTACCGACAGAAGATGTCGAATTCACGACAAACAATAATCTCATAACACGCCTACTGGTCAAACACAGCGATGGCGGTGGCATTCGTGGGCTACTCAACCAACTAGGCGTCGATATGACCATAGTCTAGCAGGAAAACCGAGGATGTGCGTGGTGAGCAGCAGTGTGCCCACATCCCTGGCAAGATAACTGAGCGAAACGGCAATTGCCAGTTCAGGAGTATGATCATCGACGTAACTGACCGTCTTCTCATCGCCAAGCAGCAACCGTATCCAGGCCGCACCGATGGGCTGTTTGCTGGCCGCGTCAAGCGCGATGCAACCCACATCCGTCGCGCGTCCCCAGCCTCTGACATATTTCACCAAACCAGCATTTTCCCTCACCGATTGAATAGATTTCTCGCCCTCTTCATCCACATGGGCGGCATAATACAACATCTCCCACAAAAACGGCTCATCGTCTTTCACGGCTGGCCGGATGATATAGCTCATTTTCGCTCCAAATTTGCTGCCTGCAATTCATAACGCCAGATGGGAACATCGAGCCACGGCCAAGGAGTGCCTACAACCTCTGCAAGCGAGGTGTTACCGCACCAATATTCGAGGCCATAGCGCGTGGCGCGGTGCCCGATCACGACGACGGTTTTTTCATCATATGCACGCATGACATCTTGTAGGAAAGCACCCATGCGTTGTATAACCATTAACGCACTCTCACCAGCAGGAAATGGGTCCGTGATACGCCGTGGAAACTCTGCCTCGACTTGAGCGAGTGGATACTGCGTCATCTCGCCATAATCGTACTCACGCAGTCGCGCATCACGCACAAGCGGCAAGCCGCGCTCTGAGAACGCGATTTCGGCGGTCGTAGCTGCACGCTGGAGATCGGAGCAAAATACCGCATCCAGAGCTTGAGCGGCATAGTGTTGCCCAAGCTCCCGCGCCTGTTGCAAACCAAGCACAGCAAGGGGCACATCAGCATGACCAGAAGCACGCCGCGCCTCATTATCAACGCTAGTTGCATGCGGAGAAAAGAAAAGGGTCAGCATCGTTTTTCCTATCTAACGGCTTCCTGTCTTATTTCTTCTATTATACATTCTCACCGCTCACATTACTCAGCGTCATCCCAGGGCTGTTGCAAAGTCGGCACTACCAATCACGGCCCCTCCCTCCATAGGGACCAGCTTATGCAGGTGAACGAAATAAACTGGTAAGAAACGGGATGCTGTAGGGACCAGCTAATTGGTGCATCCGCTAAGAAAATAGGTATCTGTCGGGGCAGATTTGCCCTGATCTGAGGACAAACAAGGCAGGATGTGCATCCCTACCGACTTAGCGGATGCACCAATTATCGCGCCCCGTACCTGTTGGCGAATCGCTCCTCAACAGGGCGTCATGATGGTTGCATGCGGTTGGTCTTAGGGCAGCGGGGCGCGCTCAATCTGGCCCAAGAGACATCAACTGAAGCGGACGATTCAGTAGGGGCGGGGGCGGCGGACGCGGCGGGGCGGGGGCCCGATGGTGGCCCCTCTGGGGGGGACCATGCCGTTTGTGGGGGTTGGCCCCCCCCCCCCGCCCCCCCCCGGGGCCCTCCACCCCCCCACACCACCCCCCCCCC
>JBBPYR010000151.1:0-10710 GCA_038199755.1 Ktedonobacterales bacterium
AGGGCAAGCTAGCTTGCCCTGGCTGCCATCGTGCTCTCCTGTTCTATTTCCCTATTCTTTGTCGCTCATTTCGCCGTGCTCGTAGAGCCAGCGTGCAAAGTGCATGCGGCTATCATCGGCAATGCGTTGTTGCATCTCGGCATTCTCGTAGAGGTGTTCGCGCAAATGTAGTAATTTGACCGCCTCCTCCCACATAAAACCAGCCTCTAGCAGATAGTCAAGTAACATGTGCTCTTCCGCTATCGTTGTGTTCCGTGACTCCTCTTTGATATGTTGCCCTGCCCGCTCATTGTGCTCAGAGAAATGATGCATGGATTGTGATCGATTTGCCATAGAAAATACCTCTTTCCTGTTGCCAGTTTTTCAATACCTCTTATTCATTTTCATCGGTTGACATAGCGCAAAAAGTAGGGACTCTAGTCCATAGTTGCCTGCTTGCTTGACTCCTATACTGGTAGCAGGAAAAGGGTTATGGCATCTGGATAACTACTTTTATGAAATATGAAGGAGCTCACTAAACTATGTCAATTACTATAGATGATATTTGGACAAAATTTGTGGCAACTCGTTCATCAGCACTACGCGACGAACTTATTACTGAATATATGCCACTGGTCCGTTTCGTGGTTGGTCGACTAGGCATTCCTCCCACAAGCCTGCTTGAACACGAGGATCTGGTGAGCTATGGTATGATAGGACTTATTAATGCGATTGATCGTTTTGATCCAAGCCGTGGCGTGCGTTTCGAAGCATTTGCCACTGCCCGCATTCGTGGCTCGGTCATCGATCAGTTGCGTGTGTTGAACTGGCTGCCCCGCTCGGCGGTTTCGCGCGTTCGGCAGATTGAGGCGACGCTTGCCTCGCTTGAACAGCTTTTGGGGCGTCCCCCCACAGAGAAAGAGGCCGCTACCGAGATTGGCGTGTCAATTGAACGCTATCGTCAGCTTTTGCTCGAAGCGAATATTACCATTCTCTCGCTCGATGCCCCATTGAATTCAATCATACATGATGATGAGCTGGCGACTCTGAGCGAGCTTTTGGAAGATCAGCATTGCCTTGATCCCCAAGAGCAGGTAGAACAGAGTGAGATGACGACGATGCTCGCTACGGCATTAGATAACTTACCGTCACGTGAACGAATGCTCCTCTCTCTCTATTATAAGGATGAACTCACTATGAAGGAGATCAGTCGTATTCTCGACGTTTCGGAGTCACGCGTCTGTCAACTTCATGTACAGGCCATCATGCGTCTACGTGGCGCACTGTCTCCTAATCAGCCTGCCAAGCGTCCGCGGGTGAGTGTCAAGGCCGAGCGCAAAGGAAACAGGGGAAATGCAGCGGTCGATGTCTTAATTGCAAAACCATAATTTGCCCTATTGACTTATAAATGCTATGCCGATAGTACAATATAAGGTTATAAAGGCATATAGTAGCATTTATAACGTCACTGCAAAAAACGATATTGAACGGTATTTTAGGAATGTTTGTGAAAGGCATTCTTATCACAGGAGTCGTGTGGAGGACGTAGCATGAAAGTAAGTGTTGTTGGTACTGGTCGGCGCAAACGTGTAGTGCAAGCAGAGCAGAAGGCATCCCCAACGGAGAGGACCTTGATCGACCAGATCGTACAGGTGGAGCAGTTAGCACCTTCCAGGCGCAATACTTCAAAGCAGGGATTGTCGAGACAAGAGCGAAAAGAGCGTGCGGCACGCGTAGAAGCACTCCGTGCGCAGGTGCAGGCTGGTACCTACGAGGTAGATACGCAAGCACTTGCAGAATTGCTATTGACCAAGGCACAGCAAACATTGTTAAAAGATTTGGAATAATGATAATAAACTGTACCCACTCTATCTTTGCGCTGCGTCTGATGGATGTTAAGAATATACATTCGCTACCACGTTTTCTTGCCGTGGGGTCACGCTAAGAGAAGCACCTGTCTCGAACGGGTAACAGCCACAGCGCAGGGATGCCTGGAATCTGCTTCTATTGAAGGGAGCCATTTAAATGCTCGTATTACGCCGAAAAGTTGGTGAAAGTATTATACTCGCTGGAGTGATCAACATTTCAGTGTTGGCTGTTGAAGGTGAACGGGTGAAAATTGGTATCAATGCACCACCTGATGTAACTATTGTGCGTGAGGAACTGCTGCGTGTTGTCTCGGATACCACCGATGCCAACGCACCAGCACAGCAACACTCATAAATAGTTCTGCTACAGAGAAGAGAGGAAGATAGGGACGAAAAACACTTCGTTCCCCTCTTCCTCTCTTCTCTGTAGCAGAACCTTCGTTACTCCGTGATCGCTTCCGACTTATGGCCATTTGAATGAGCAGGGACATCGGTCTCTTCTGTGAGCGGAGCACCCGTCTCGCGAATAAACTCCTCGGTCAATTCGTGGGCGATATCATCATGATGTTGCACAGGCGGGGATTTCATCAGGTAGGAGCTGGGGCCTTCCAATGAGCCACTGATACCATTATCCATCGCAAGCTTGACCATGCGTACCGCGTCGATGACCACACCGGCAGAGTTCGGTGAGTCCCACACCTCCAATTTCAGTTCAACATTCAGAGGCACATCGCCGAAGGTGCGGCCTTCCAGACGAATATAGGCCCATTTGCGGTCACTCAACCAGGCGACATAGTCGGAAGGGCCAATGTGAACATTGTCACTGCCCAGATCGTAGTCGAGCTGGCTGGTAACGGCGTTGGTCTTGCTGATCTTTTTCGACTCCAGGCGTTCACGCTCCAGCATGTTATAGAAATCGGTGTTGCCGCCAACATTCAACTGCATGGTGCGTTCCAGCTTGACGCCGCGCTCACGGAAGAGGCGGGCCAGCATGCGGTGAACAATAGTTGCACCGACCTGACTTTTGATATCATCACCAATCATAGGCAGATTGGCTTCTTTGAAACGTTCCTGCCAGTACTGCTCTCGGGCGATAAACACAGGGATGCAGTTGACAAAGCCGACGCCAGCCTGTAGGATTTGCTCCACATACCACTTGGTAGCAGTTTCAGAGCCCACGGGCAAGTAGTTCACCACCACATCCGTGCCAGTATCCTTCAAGATTTTCACGATATCAACGGTTGAGCTTGGTGCCTTGGTAATGACCTTTGAGAGGTATTTGCCCAGGCCGTCATGTGTCATGCCGCGATACACCTGCGCATTGAGGTTGGGAACCTCGGCGAAGCGATAGGTGTTATTGGGGGCGGCGTAAATTGCTTCGCTGATATCTTTGCCAACCTTATTGACATCAACATCGAAAGCGGCAGAGAACTCTATGTCACTGATGTGGTACCCACCTAGATTGACATGCATTAATCCAGGGACGAAATCGTCTTCATTCGCCTCTCGATAGTACTGCACGCCCTGGACGAGAGAACTGGCACAGTTACCAACACCAATCAATGCGACGCGAACTTTTTTCTTGCTTGCCATGTTACGAAACTCCTATGAGTGTGTATTTGTTGAAACGCCCTATCCCTATGAGTAGGCCGTGTGGCTATGTACACACTATACCTTAGTTTGGAAAGATCAGCTATGAGCTATATTACTGTGCGGTTGTGAATAAATCAACACCTTTTGCAGACATCGTACATTTTGCGTTGACCACTCGCTCAAAAAATTGGATAATGAGCAGACGAAAGTTCAGTTATAGATAATGCTCTTAACCTTCGAGAATGATACTGGCCCTGACGATTGTAACCATGCCCAGTTCGGGATCGTCATAAAGCACGACCCTGCTGTGCAAGAGGGGCCTGCGGGACGTGAACTGACTGGCTTACAGCTGATGGACGTGGCACCTACGATTTTACGACAACTCGACGTACCTGTCCCGGCAGATATGCAGGGGAAACCATTCTAAGTTGATATATGTGTATCATATACACCTTGCTTGAACGCTCTTGCTGGTTTATAGTGATAGTTGGTGCAGAAAATGCATAGCAACAACACCGTCAATACTCAAGGAGAACTGGTCTACATGACAAATACGGGCTTTACCATCTGGTTTACTGGACTCTCGGGTGCTGGAAAAAGCACTCTCTCAGAAGTGATTGAGCAGCGACTACGTGCGCGTGGGCGGAATGTCGAGGTACTGGATGGTGATATTGTACGAACCCATTTGAGCAAGGGCCTCGGCTTTAGCCGCGAGGACCGTGATACGAATATTAAGCGGATTGCGTTTGTGTGTAGCCTACTGACACGCAATGGTGTGATCTGCATTTCCGCCGCTATTTCTCCCTATGGCGAGACACGCGACTGGGCGCGCAAAGAGATCGGCAACTTTGTTGAGGTGTACGTAAAGTGCTCGATTGACGTTTGCCGACAGCGTGACGTAAAAGGCTTGTACAAGTTGGCGGATGAGGGTAAAATCAAGGGCTTTACAGGAGTGGACGATCCCTATGAGGAGCCGATACATCCCGAACTAGTCGTTGAAACCGACAAGGAAACCGTTGAAGAGAGCGTGAATCGCATCTTTGCTCGGTTGGTCGAATTGGGCTACCTGGAAGCAGAGCAAGCACCAGAAGAAGAGACCAAGGTGATCACTGATCGTCTGACCGCTTTGGGCTACCTATAAACACACGAAACGAGACTGGCAGGGATGGCCACTGCTGACGGTCATTGCTTGTATCACAGCGTGTAACACAGAAAGAATGGTATGACAGATAATTTGATTGCCCCCCACGGTGGGAAACTGATTTTGAACATGGCGAGTGAGGCGGAGCAGGCCGAACTGCAAGAACTGGCGAAGGGACTGCCATCCATTCCCGTCGGCTCACGACAACTGGCGGATCTGGAGATGCTTGCCATTGGTGCCTATAGCCCTCTGGCTGGCTTTATGACGCGTGCAGACTATGTGGGCGTTGTCAATAACATGCACCTGAGTAATGGCCTTCCGTGGTCGGTGCCGATCACGCTGGCAGTCACTGCCGAACAAGCGAATGGCATCCCACTCGGCTCACAGGTTGCCCTGCTCAATGCGCAGGGTGAGTTACAGGCGGTCCTGCGTGTCGAGGAGAAGTATGGCTATGACAAGCAGCTAGAGGCGCGTCAGGTCTATCGTACCGAGGATGAGGCGCATCCTGGCGTCAGCGTGGTGTATCAGCAGGGTGAGATATTGTTGGGCGGACCTGTGCGTGTGGTCGCGCTGCAACAGCAAGCGTTCGCGCAGTATCGCTATACGCCAACGCAGTCACGCCAACTCTTCGCCGAGCGTGGCTGGCGGCGTGTGGTGGGTTTTCAGACGCGCAACCCTGTCCATCGTGCGCACGAGTATATTCAAAAGTGTGCGATGGAGACCGTAGATGGCCTGTTCTTGCATCCCCTGGTGGGCGATACCAAGGGCGATGATATTCCCGCCGATGTGCGGATGCGTTGCTACGAGGTACTGCTAGAGAACTATTATCCTGCCGAGCGCGCTGTCTTGGGCGTACTGCCCGCAGCCATGCGTTATGCTGGCCCGCGTGAGGCCATTTTCCACGCCTTGATGCGCAAGAACTATGGCTGCTCGCACTTCATTGTTGGGCGCGACCACGCGGGCGTGGGTAATTACTACGGTACCTATGACGCGCACTACATTTTCGCCGAATTTGATGCGGCTGCATTAGGCATCACGCCCATGTTCTTCGATCATACCTTCTTCTGCCGTGCCTGTGACGCGATGGCCTCCTCCAAGACCTGCCCTCACGGCAATGAGCAGCATGTCACATTGAGCGGCACGAAAGTGCGCCATATGTTGCAGGCAGGCGAGATACCCCCCCGCGAGTTCTCCCGCCCCGAAGTCGCCAAGGTGCTCATCGAAGCCATGCGCCAACCCGTTGCCTAATAACACAACCACCCCATATAAAAAGAAGCACGTCAGGTCAGCAAACAACCTGACGTGCGTGCTCAAGAAACACAGCAGGGATGATTTGGCAAAGGGCCAAAAAGCTTAACCTGCTATTGGAAGAAGGCGACGGTCTGTTTGACGCCCTCTTCAAAGGTGACGGAAGGCTGCCAGCCGAGTACGCTTTTGGCTTTGCTGTTGTCAAAGTAGCTGAGATAGATGTCGCCAGCGCGTTTGGGCGAATGCTGTATCTCAGGTTTGTAGTGGGTGATCTCAGCCAGGGTATCGTAAATCTCGTTGACGGACACGGGCCGCCCAGTTCCGATGCAGAAGATGTCGTTATCGCCTTTTTCAAAGGCCAGCACATTGGCACGTGCTACGTCTGCTACGAATACGTAGTCCTTGCGCTGCTCACCGTCCCAATCAATACGTATCGACTGCTGAGCAAGGAAGCGTTTGGCGAAGATGGAGATGACGCCCGCCTCGCCATTGGGGTCCTGGCGTGGGCCGAAGACGTTGCCATAGCGGAGCGCGGTATAGGTTAATCCGTTTGCCTCGTGCCAGTAGCGCAGATAGTGTTCTGTCACCATCTTGGTGATGCCGTAAGGCGACTCTGGATGCTGTGGCGTCTGCTCATTGATGGGTAGTTCTTTGGCCGTACCATAGGTGGCACCAGATGAGGCAAAGACGACCTTGCGTACACCAACGCGTGTGCAATTGGTCAAAATGTTTAATAGGCCAAGCACGTTGACGCGCGCGTCAAACTGAGGGTTTTTAGTCGAGATGGCCACGCTATGTTGTGCCGCCTGATGGCTCACCAGTTCTGGCCTGAATTCGTCAAAGATGTGTTGGAGTGCGCTTTCATTGACGATATCCTCGTGATAGAAGCGTGCTTTGGCGTTGATATTTTCTCGTTTGCCCCCGCCTTCTTCCCACAGGTTATCAACAATCGCGACCTCGTGTCCTGCCGCAATAGCTTGATCGACAATATGAGAGCCGATGAAACCAGCACCGCCTGTTACCAATATGCGCATGAGAATGTCCTTTTCTTTACATGGAAAGAGGGCATCATGTGCGGATGCCCTGTCGCTTCACTGCCATTGCCCATTATATCAAGCATTAGGTGAGAAGATCAAATCAGTTGGTCAAGTGCCGTTTGTAGTTCTTGTGGGTGAGCAAGCACGGGAAAGATGTGTAGTCCTGTTTCCTTGTGTAGACGGTCCAGTGCGTTGCGATCTTGCGGATTCGCAATAGCAACGGTCAGGGTGCCACGCTCACGCCCTAGTGGATAGCAATGAAGTTCTTGGACGAGCTTGAGATTGACTAATTGTTGCACCTGTGCCACCGACTTGCGCGGCAAGAGCGACAAATAGGGAACACCGAGCTTACGTGCCAGGGTGGGTAGATCACTGTTGTCTCTCTCTCTTCCTGACTCCCCCTGCTGCTTTTGCGTGCGTACACTCGCTTTGCGGCCCGTTCTTTCGGTTTGCACTTCAAAAAGGTGATATTCTTGGTGTGCGGCAAGAATACATTGCATTTCATCATCATACGGCTGCGGATAGGCACTATGCCCAATGGTCATCTTCTTGGGGCGTAGCAGCTCGATGTCGCTCGTATTATGAATGCGCCATAGCAGGGCATCCCACAGACGTGTTTGTACAATCTCTGCACCTTGGAGCGCCGCCCCCAGCAGCAGAAAGTACAAAGTCTGCTTATGCCAGAAAACAATATCGCTTTTGCGCACAAGCGTGCGTGCATGCTCCAGGTAATAGAGCGTACTTTGCTTGACATGGGCTGAGCGATTGGCTGAGCCTTTGGTATCGTGCTCAAACTCAAAGGTGACGGCAACCAACGCGACCTGTGCGACCGAGGTCGTTGTCATGAGACGCAGTGTCGTCGCGATAGACTGAATTGTTTCGACTACCTCATACGCATGGCTAGCGGGGACATAGGTCAGGCGAGGGCGCGAAATTGCTTCAATGCTCATTCGGCTTCTCCTTTTATCTATAATAGCTCTCAGATGTTCTACCTATATAGTAGTGTGTGACCTTTGAGAAAGAAGCGATGATTTGGTTATGTTCTTGTTAAGACTGCCTTGTTATGGTTAACATTACGCCTCTTGTGCATGGGCATAGAGTTTTATCAGGTGCGGAAAGGGTTCAAGCATGGCTTCAGTTTGTAGCAATATCTGATCTGTTTGCTGTGCTAAGTCCAGGATGAGCGTGGCGGTGGCCTCGTCGTCACCAGCGCCGATACCTTGAACATCAGGAAGAATGTCGCCATAAATTGCCACCGCACTGAGCAGGACGATCCCCCAACCTCTGTCGATATTGTCTCCCTTCGCGGTAGCTGGCAGTTGTTTTGTGAGATCGAGTAGCAGTGCTTGGTGCTCAACGAAATAACTTTGCCATTCTTCAAGTCGATGTTGTAGCTGCTCAAAGGCAGCCGCACGCGCGCCCAGCGTGGAAGAAAGGGCGAAGCGTTTCCCTTCTTTTTTTGGGTGGGCGATATCTAATGAGTCTAATGCGCCAAGCATGCTTGTCAAGGTGCCGCTCAGGAGATGACACACGATCTCGATGCGTTCCAACATTCGCTTGATCTGGCGTAGCCGTAGCCAAATCAAGTAATAGTGCTCCTTGTTGTAGCTGCTCATAGCGAGAAACGCCGCCAGTTCGGGCAGGGTGATACAATAGAGTCTGTCAATACTTCTGTAGAGATGGTAGAGGCTCATACTCAGTAAATCTAGGTCATCCTGGGTGATACGTTGACCGAGATAAGAGGTTATTTGCTCCAGGAGTGGTTGTAGCCATGAATAAATAAACGACTGTGGCAACTCTTTCTCTTGGGTAGGAGCTGCTGACGCACTATGGCTCATATCACTACTTTGCTGCTCCTCGATATTGTGCGATTTTCTCATCCATATTCCTCAGTACTAGTGATGTATAAAATATTCTTATCTCCATTGTACTGCTATGGCATAATAAAGGAGAATAATGGCTCTTCGGTAATTTCCTGTACCTCTTGTCAAATGGCTAGATGCTTGTTATCACGCTCTAGCCCGTAAAAACTTGACACTTGTGCTTTAGCGTTAGAAAATAGAGGGGGTATTGTTCTCATAGCCATATGCAAACTATGGCACACTTGAGCGTTGGTAATAGTACCATGTTTATCAAAAAGATGTTATACCTTCTACAGCCATTGAACGAGAATAGATGATAGAAGATTACTATGCAACAATTTAATATGCAGCCTTCAATACAGCAGACGCCTGCGCAAGCGAACGGCAGAGTGCCCGGCCAGCAGAACGAGAATGGGCAGAGAGAAACTACCGACTTGCAAACGGCGGCCCGTGCGGCTGAGCGCGCCCGCCTGCGCCAGGGTGTGATGCATGTGCGTATTCGCCATTTTTATTGCACCCTCGAAGAAATGCTAGACCCGTCCTTACGTGGACAAAGTTTTGTGGTAGGTACAGGCACGGGGCGTCCAAACGAGCCTGGGCGTGTGATCGATGCCTCTCTCGCAGCGGTGCGCTTAGGCATTACTCCTGGCATGCCACTGCGACGCGCACACCGTATCGCGCCACGTGTGCGTTTCATGCCCGCCTCACACGACCATTATCAACCAATTTTGCAACGTTTGAAAGAACGCTACAAAGCCTACTCGCGTATCATTGAGTCTATTCCTATAGCCGATGCTTTTATCGATCTACGTGGATGTGAAATTCCCTTTGATACTCCTGTTTCGCTGGCAGAACGCCTGTGCGCCGAAATCGCGGAGATGGGCTTGACTGCCCTGATCGGTATTGCGAATGGAAAAGCGATCGCGGAACTGGCGGCATTGATGAGTCGCAAAGATGGACGGCAAGGCGTGCTCTATATACCCCCAGGGCGGGAGGCATCGTTTGTGCAAACCTTGCCACTCGCTCAACTGCTGTCGCTGCACTCTGCGGGTACGGGCACGCCGGGCGCATTACTCGATTTGAGCGATTCGCAAGAGACTCATGTCTCGCGGGTGCCTGAGGTGGAGGGCAGAAGCGAACAATTTGATCCCGTGGCGGTCGCGGAACTCGTTGCGCATTTGCGTGACTTTGGCATTACCAACTTCGCACAGGTGGCAGTGCTGTCGGAAGAGGGCTTGATTCGCCGTCTTGGTCGCCTCGGCGGGTGGGTGTTTCAGATCGCGTGTGGGGAAGATAGCAGTCTTGTCGTGCCCGATGCCCCACCACTGAGTCAGAATGCTCGTGTGCGTTTCCATCATGCCGCTGATGCCGACGAAACCTGTGCCGCCATTCGCCGACTGGCAGATTACCTCAGTGAACGCCTCGTAGAACAGCGTTTGAAAGGGAAAGCGATTGCGTTGATGCTGTGGCCGAATCATGCAACGAACCGCGAGACCCGAAAACTGATGACGGGTGAGGGCGGTGGAGAGGCACTGATAACGGCTGCGGAAGAGACTATTGGCGGGCAGATGCTGCTCTCACGTCATACCGACGAGGCAGACATTATCGCCCATCACTGCTTAATGCTCTTCGCGCATTATCACCGCCCAGCTAACCGTTACCTGCAAGTGCAATTACGCATCGGCGATATCATCACCTCTCTGCCGGTGTATTATCCACCACCCGCACGTACGCGTGGTCGCCTAACACGTAAGTTGGGTGGCTAATGGAGTGCATAATGTCAGGAGGGCACGGGAAAGTGGCATGCCATTTTCTCGTGCCCTCCTGACATTATGACGTTTGTGTTTGTCTGAACTTTTGTAGTGCCTGCAATTCCTGTTGTCCGCGTGCTTCTAGCTGTGCCTTCCATTCATCCTGATAGGTGCGCATGGTATGCACCAGGGTGTGGGCGATGGCTAGGTTGCGATACCACTTGTGATTAG
>JBBPYR010000152.1:0-12331 GCA_038199755.1 Ktedonobacterales bacterium
GATGTCGGCTCGTCGCATCCTGGGGCTGGAGTAGGTCCCAAGGGTTGGGCTGTTCGCCCATGAAAGCGGCACGCGAGCTGGGTTCAGAACGTCGCGAGACAGTTCGGTCTCTATCCGTCGTGGGCGTAGGAAGATTGAGGGCAGTCATCTCCAGTACGAGAGGACCGAGATGGCTCGACCGCTGGTGTGCCAGTTGGGATGCCTATCCCACCGCTGGATAGCTATGTCGAGAAAGGAGAAGCGCTGACAGCATCTAAGCGCGAAGCCGCTCCCAAGACGAGTCTTCCCATCTCTTTCATGAGATTAAGATCCCAGGCAGAACACCTGGTAGATAGACCGCAGGTGCAAGCATGGTAACGTGTGCAGCTAAGCGGCCCTAATGATCGTACGGCTTGTTTTCTCAGCGTTTAGTCTGAAGTGTGTGAGCGAGCGTTCTGTTCTTCGCAAGGAGAAGAGGCGTGAGCAGCGCGGTGAAGAGGTCAAGCGCGTGGATGAAACGAGGGTGAGAAGCATGGGTACTGTGCCCGAGCCACTGTTTCGGCTCGACCGTTCGCTCGGTTGAGGTGGACCGACAGGGGGTCGGCAAAATTGAGGATAGACCTTGTTGTTGGAGTCAGCATGAGCAGGCAGCATTTGTGTTGCGGCTCAGTGTGACAGAGAAAACTCCTGAACAGGAAGCTCACTTTGAAAGTGAGCTTTTTTGTTTTTGGTGCTCCACGTGGCATACTATAGGCTATGATTATAGACATTCATACACACATCTTTCCACCACATATTTGTCAACAGCGCGCCCACTATTGTGAACGCGATGCCTGGTTTCGTGCATTGTATGAAAATCCACGTGCGCGCATGGTCACCGCCGAAGCTTTGATTGCGGAGATGGACGCTGCGAAGGTGGATATCTCTGTCACCTTCTCTTTTGGCTGGAGTGACCCCGGCTTGATCGAAGAGTGCAACAGCTACGTGCTGGATGCTCTGCACCGCTATCCCAACCGCCTGCGCGCTATGGCCGTGCTGCAACCCTTGGCTGGTGTGAGGGCTGTCTATGAGCTTGAGCGTTGTGCAAAGGCTGGCATGATCGGCGTGGGCGAACTGATGCCGCACGGCCAAGGCTACCGCTTGAGCGATATCGCTCTGCTCTCTCCCATCATGGAGGTTGTGCGTCACCATCATTTACTGCTGCTTTCGCACTGTAGCGAACCTGTTGGCCACCTCTATCCAGGCAAAGGCGATGTCTCATTGCCCGATATCGTGGCCTTCTTGACTGCCTTTCCCGACGTGCCTTTCATCGCCGCACACTGGGGCGGGGGATTACCTTTTTATCATCTGATGCCAGAAATTCAGCGTATCACCACCAATGTATGGTATGATACTGCTGCTACTGTGTATCTCTACCAGCCTGCAATCTTCCCGCTGGTCGCACAGCTTGTTGGAGCGGAACGCATCCTCTTCGCCAGCGATTATGGCCTCCTGGGGCAGCAGCGCGTAATTGCCCATATACAACAATCAGGGCTCAATGCAGAGCAAGTGGCACAAATACTAGGGAAAAATGCACAGACATTATTAAAGTAGGGATGTCTCCGAGGATTATTATAGATTATGCGTGTGGTTTCATTGGGAAGCGGCAGTAGCGGCAATGCTTTGCTGGTCGAGGCGGGTTCCCTAAGACGTACAAAACTTTTAATAGATGCGGGCCTGAGTGTACGCACAATCACCGAGCGTTTGCTCAAAGTTGGCGTTCACCCTGCCCAAATCAGTGCTATTTTGGTGACGCATGAGCACAGTGATCACACTATTGGCTTGCCAACTCTACTCAAGCGTTATGCGCTTCCCCTGGTAGCCGATGTTCGCACCTATCGAGAAATAGAAAGGGGCCTGCAATCTGGTGTCTGGCGCAGCGACTCTGGCCCACTATTGTCTCCAGCAGGAGTACCAAGTGAAACGCTGGTCGTGCCACCAGTGGCCGTACCGCAAACGGTGCAGTTTCAAGCGTTAGCGGTTGGGGAGCATATCACCATCGGGGATATACAGGTCACATCATTTGCCATATCACACGATGCCGCTGCCCCTTGCGGCTATTTGCTGGATGCTGGTGGCTGTCGCGCTTGCATCGTCACTGACACCGGGGAAGTCACCGAAGCCATGCTTGCGGCCATGCAGCAGGCCGATCTATTGGTGATCGAGGCCAATCATGATCGCGAACGCTTGCTGCGCGGCCCTTATCCCCAGCATCTGAAACAGCGCATTCTAGGTTCCAAGGGACACCTGTCTAACGAGCAAACTGCTGATGCCATTCTGCGTATATGGCGCACTGATGGTGTGCGCTGGCTGTGGCTGGCGCACCTGAGCCGCACGAATAACACGCCCAAACTTGCCCTTGAAGGGGTGCGTTCTCGCCTCAAAGCTGCAAATGCGCCTCTTGACCACATACACCTATCAACCTTGCCACCCGATATGGGTTCTGTCTGGGATTCTACCCAACTATGGCATGCAACATCACTCTGGGAAATGCCGCTTTGAACAAGAACTAATGAACATGGTAAGATCGCAGAAACAGCTGTAGGGATCAGATTTATCGCCTGCGAACGGGTACGTGGGCGTCATAAATGCCTGCCCCTACGGTGTGCAGCGCGCTTCGCTGCTGCACACATGATTACCCGTTTCATTTGTTCACCAGCGATCGGTTCCCATCATTACCATTCCATTATGAATCACCATTATTTATTTAGGAGTATGTTTCTATGCGTGTACAAGAACATTTGAAATTGTCTACTGCGGCGGCACTGCTTGCTGTGCCGTGGCTGAAAAAAGATATCTGGATACCTTTTGCCGCCAGTATTTGCATTGATGTGGATCACTACCTCTGGTATGCGATAACTCACCGCACGCTCAGCCTGCGCCAGGCCTTGCGCTACTTTGGTCAGGCCGATCCGCCACAACTGCCTGAGGCGCGTCTCTTTCATCATCCGCTGGTGCTGGCCGTACTGCTGGTGCTGGCACTTCGTCTACGATCGCGTGTGCTGGCACTGGTGCTGTCGGGCTTGCTCTTTCATGTGAGCTTGGACGCCATCCATGTCACGCAGATGAGCCACCTGAAATCCTCGTTGAGCGAACAGGCCAATCATACCTGCCCCGAATGTGGACGACAATTTGACGCCCTCCAATTGCATACGCAGCATTTCACACCCAATCTGCTCGACCGCTACAATCCGCAGCACTTTATTGTGCTCTGCCCCGAGTGCCACGAAAAAGCACACGCCGCCGTATAATGGGGGCAGATATCCGTAGGGGCGAGATTGATCGCGCCCTCGTACCCGTTGAAGAGCGATTCGCAAAACGGGTACGAGGGCGCGATCAATCTCGCCCCTACGGGCTCGCAGCGCGCTTCGCTGCTGCTTTGGTATTAACACATCCCTATGGTACCTTGCTTATAACCGTATCCTCCGCCTCGTAATTGAACTCCTTGGGATTGATGCTGGCGGGCGGATGGGCGCGTTCCCAGGCTATTGTCCGCTGGATGGCCTCGTCGATATCCACTGGCTCCTTGTAGCCTAGCTCCTGGCGTATGCGCGTGGAGTCAACCACAATATCTTGTTGCCCGTTGATATCTTCCCGCAACGACTCCGGCAAACGCTCTGATGCCATCACCAGAATCTTCCCGTGCCATTCCGCTGCGGCCCCGATTTTCGCGATCCATTCAGTCATCGTGAAGGCGAATGGCTCCCCGACATTGTAGATGCGACCTTTGGCGCGTTCATCCGTGACCGCTAACGCAATCGCCGCTGCTACATTTTCGACATAGCCATGTGTCCAACGCCATTGGGCAATTGCCTCATCCAGCAGAATGACAGGGCGCTTGTCGTCCATACGCTTGAGATGAACAAAAAGGCGGTGCTGAAGATCACGTGGTCCATAGACCATCGGCAGTCGTAGGATAGTACCCGGCAAGGCGGCATCCCCCATGATGACCCGTTCGACAAGAATCTTTTCGTAATCGTGCTGCAAGCTTTTCATTTCCTCATTGTCCCCTACATCCAATCCTCTATGGGGAAACAGGTGCTCACGGAGCGGCGAATCTTCCGTGATCGTGCGTGGGTCAGCTGGGCCAGCTTCTTGTTTGTTGACGCGCCCAAAGGCTTGATACACATCCTGGCTACTAATCGCCACAATGCGCTGTGCCTTACCTCTAAATGTGTCCATGATCTCCAGGGCATCCTGCTCGGTCGCAGGAATCATATCTAGCACAATCTCAGGCTGTATCTGCTGTAGTTCATGGGTAGCCGCTGTGAGTGGGCGACGATTACCAATCACCTCCCGTACGCCAGTTGGTAGTTCAGCCTGTGTCTTGCCGCGATGAAATACCGTCACCTGATGTCCCTGCTCATGTAAAAGGCGCACGACAACTGGCCCCATAAAGCTCGTGCCGCCAATAATAAGGATGCGCATACTACAAACCTTTCTCTTATCTCTTCGTGCTTGCGTCTGTTCTTTGACTAACAATAGTAACTGTACATACTCTGGGCATGCTTTGACAAGTGATAATCTATGCTATGGGCATAGATGTCAATGATGTAACGAAGCTCATATGCATGATTTGTTGCCCTTGGCATCACCCTTGGTTGCTATGTACCAGTTGTAAATTTTTTGAAAAATAGGCACATAAGCCCAATAAAGGGACTTGCGATGCATATACAAGCCCCCAAAAACGTGGTATACTCTGTGCGAACTTGGACTATTCTGCTCCCGTGTGTATGCACATCGGGGGCATCTCGATTTGGATTGAGGAAAGCAAGGAGTATTCTTCATGCAGCAATGGCTACCAGCGATCAGAGTGGTACAGATTATCCTCTGTACGGTTGTGATTCTTTTTATTCTATTACAGGTACGCGGTGCCGGTTTGGGTAGTGCCTTTGGTGGCAGCGGCAGCGGTGGTTCTATGTTTAAGACAAGGCGCGGCGTTGAGCGGCTTATTTTTAACATGACGATCATCTTCGTGGTGCTTTTCGCGGTCATCTCTGTACTCAGTGCCGCATTTCGTTAAGAAGATAAACATAATGCAGCCACAGTCACGTGTTAAGCAAACCATCGGCGCATTCTCAAGTTACACTCGGCGTCAGGTGCTTTGCTATGTCTGTCTTGTGGTCTTTTTTGTTCCCCTTTTTGTGGCCTGCACCTCAATTTCTGATGTGCAACCATCCTCGAACAGTTCGCTCGTCGTACAATCCACGCCCAAAAGTCGTCTTACCTATGTAGCTATCGGCGCATCTGACACCTTTGGCATTGGCACAGACGATCCGCAAACGGAGAGTTGGCCCGCAGATCTGGCTGGAAAGCTGGGTACTGATGTGCGCTTCATCAACCTCGGCATTCCAGGGGTGGATGCCAGCGGCGCGCTCCATAGCGAACTGCCCATCGCCATCGACTCGCATCCCGACCTGATTACTATCTGGTTGGCCGTCAACGATATCGCCGATAACGTGTCAGTGACTGAGTATAGTCACAACCTTGATGCAGTATTGCAGCAACTACACGCGGCAGCCCCAAATGCGCGTATCGCGATGGCGAATGTGCCAGACCTGACCCTGTTACCCCATTTCCAGAGTTTTGATCAGCAGTCGCTGCGCAACAAGATTGTGGCCTATAATGCCCTTATTGCGACGCTGGTGCAACGTTACCACGTATTACTTATTGATCTTTATAAACGTTGGACTGATCTTGCCACGCATCCCGAATACATCAGTGATGACGGCTTTCATCCCAACGCTATCGGCTATACGCGTCTCGCGGAGATTTTCTATCAGGTATTGCAAGAAAATAAGTAGAAACGCCCATGACACAACTTTTTGGCATCCAGTTGGATACCCTGGCAATTATCTTGGCTAGCGTCGCTGGCGCGATTGTGCTTGTCGTCCTCGTGCTTGCGTTGAGTAATCGCATCTTCTTCAAGATTGGTGTACGCAATATTCCACGCAGACGCGCCCAGATGGGCTTGATTGTCTTTGCATTGATGCTCTCCACCACGCTCCTCTCCAGCGTACTCGCCACAGGTGATGTCTTGACTGCCACTGTGCAGAGTGTCGCGGTCTATAACCTGGGCAACCTTGACGAATTAATCGAGGGTGGCCGTGGCGCAAATGGCCTCTATCCTGACGATGTGTATTATAGAGTCGCGCAACGGGCAAAGCAAAATAGCGATATTGCCGCCGTCGCGGGTGTTCTGCGTGAGCGTGATCTGTTGGTGGCCGATCAAACATCGCGTCAAGTGCGTTCCAGCGTAACTGCACTGGGCGTTATTCCTGGTAGCGAGAGTGGCTTTGGTGGTATGCAAGATATCAAGACGAAGACGCACCGCCAGATAGCTCAACTCAAGCCTGATGAGGTGTATCTGAATCAAACGGTGGCTACGCTATTGAATGCCCGTGCTGGCGATACGCTCTATCTGTATGCGAAACGCTGGCCCGGCCAACGCTTTGTCGTGCATGTGGCGGCGATTGTGTCCGATGATGGTCTGGTGGGTGATAACCCTTTTATTTTGTCGCAGGTGCAACTGTTCCGTGGCATCGAACATGATCCCGATGCCATCAATCAGATCTATGTTGCCAATCGTGGTGGCGGCGGTATCAGTGGCTTAGGGCTATCGGGTCGCGTCGCGGATACGCTGCAAGACTGGATTCCCGGTTTCGTGCATGTGATTCAGGTGAAGCAAAACGGTGTGCAGGTCTCGCAGCTAGAGCAGGATATCTTTTCGCGTGTCTTTGCGCTCTTCTGCCTCTTCGCCCTGGCGATTGGCTTGTTGCTGATTTTCCTCATTTTTGTGCTGCTGGCAGCTGAGCGACGAGCCGAGATGGGCATGGCGCGGGCCATTGGCGTGCAACGTAGGCATCTGATTCTGATGTTCCTCTTCGAAGGTGCCATCTACGATTTGATCGCCTCGTTTATTGGTTTGCTCGCGGGTGTGTCTACCAGTTTCCTGGTGGTGCTCATCTTGACGCCTGTGCTGCAACGCTTTAACTTCCCACTCAAGCTGTCGTTTCAACCGCGCAGTATGATTATCGCCTACTGCCTGGGGGTCATCTTCACCTTCTGCTCGGTCGCGCTAGCCTCCTGGCTGGTCAGCCGTATGACGGTGGTTGAGGCCATGCGCGACCTGCCTGAGCAAAATAATTCGCGTCTCTCGCTCGGCGAGTTGGGTGTGCGCCTGCTCGCTCTGCTCAAGCAAGGCGGGCGGGCACTGCTACGACGCAATGGGCGCGCCATTCGTCGTGTGCTGTTTGAGCACTTGCCCAATACGCTGGCTGGCATTCTGGTATCCTTGGTGCTACTCGGCTTTGTGCCGCTACTAGCGGGCTATGCGTTGATGCAAATTGGCCTCGATCAGGCGATCATCATTCCCTTCTCGCTCGGCCTCTCCCTATTGCTGATTGGTGCGGGCCTGTTGCTAGAGGCCATCGTCGCCTTGTTGTGCCGCGGTATCATATGGGCAAGAAATAGGGCGCCAGTAAAGGGACGCCCCTACAATGATACTATGCCCAGCGACAATTCCGATCATAGCGCGCCAATCGTTGATGTTTCGCGTATTATGCGAGTTGTGCATCGCGTTATTGTGACTGCTATCGGGCTGGTGCTGGTGGGTTATTGGGCGTTGCCTTTTGATATTCTGGCGAATTTGGGCTTGCCCCGCTTTCAGGGCGGTATCGAAGTCTTTTTTGTGGCGGGTATGATGATGGTGTTGGGCTTGGTGTGGGTTGTGATTACAAATGCGGAGCTGATACTTGGGCCATTGCTCGCGCTATGCTCTTTGTTTCCGCGTGTCTATGCTACGGCGAAACTGGCCTCGGCCTATCCGTTGCAGCGCCGCTTTCGTATGGGCTTGAGTGTGGTGATGTTTTGTCTGGTGGTGTTCGCCATGACGGTGATGGCAGTGATCTCGAACGCAACGCAAAGCAGTTATGCCAATATCGATACCCAAACGGGCGGCTATGATATTCAGGCCACCAGCTATTTTAAGCCCTTGCCGCTCACCAATTTGCGTCAGTCGCTAGCACAACACGGCATTGACCCAAACGCTTTTTCCTCTATCGGTGTGCGTAACACCACCGTGGTGTTGATGATGCAACTGAGTTCTGATGCGCCGCGCTGGAGCGTGTATCCCGCGCAAGTTGTCAGCGGCGGTTTCTTGCAGGGCTATGGCCTGCATCTCTCGGCTCGTGCCAAGGGCTTTGCCAACGATGCAGCTATCTGGAAGGCTTTGCAGGAGCACCCTGATTATGCCCTGATCGATAGTAGCGCGCTTCCCTTCAACCCGAACACGGTGAGCAATTCACCTGTCTACGATCCCAATGCTCCCACTGGTGCTGCCGCGGGTGCGCCCTCGAAGCCGCCGAATTTTCCGCAGCAATTTACTTATGCCATGAGCGGCGTGTATCAGGGTGATAGCTCGTTTGCGGCCACGCCTGTCTGGATCACTGGCCTACAGGCGCGGCAAGCGATCAAAATGACGATTATCGGCGTCGTTGATAACAGTGATAGCTCGCATTTCGGGCTGTACATTCCCGCCACGAGCTATAGCGCGAGCAGTGTTGACCTCGATACGAGCCTCTTCCAGGCTGTCGACCCGAATCAGAACTTTGTGAACACGCAAAGCTACTACTTCAAGGTGGTGCCGGGGCAGGATAAGCATGCGCTCGCCCTGGCCCTCGGTTCTGCCTATCTCGATAATGGTTTAGAGACGACGGTGTTAGAGGATGCCATCTGGCAGGTGCGCGGCCCACGTATCCTGCTCAGCGACGTGCTGCTCGGTGTAGTTGGTATGACGCTCCTGCTCGGCGTAGCGGCCTTGGCGATCACGGGCACGCGTGCCGTGATCGAGCGCAGGCAGCAGATCGGCATGCTACGCGCCCTCGGCTGTAAACGGCAACTGATACAAGGGGCTTTCCTGCTAGAATCCTTCCTGGTGGGTGCATTGGGCAGCGTCCTCGGCGTGGTGCTTGGCCTTGTGCTTGCGAGCAACATCTTTGCTGCCAACTTTTTTGAGCAGTTCAACATCGGCCTGACCTTCAGCGTCCCCTGGCAACAACTAGGCGTGATTATCGGCGTTGCCCTCCTAGCTTCCTTCCTCGGAGCCCTGCTCCCCGCGTGGCAAGCCGGAAGAATCGCCCCCGCCGAAGCGATCCGCTATGCATAGCATAGGAACCAAGGCAGCAGCGAAGCTTCCTTTCCGACCGCCTGACGCGGCAGTGTAGACGCGATAGCGTCGTTGGCGGTCGGAATACGGAGTAGTGACATTTGTGACACCCTGCTACCCCACTTAATGACGTTCACTTAGCCAGTGTTCATAGAGTGCGCTATATGCCTCATACCAAGCTGGGCCATGTGTGTAGACATTTTGAAGTTGCAACACACGATCAAGAAAATTGCGCATATCTGCACTGCTTATAGGTTGCACCTTCATACACTCTAGCAATTTGATAATTTGCCTGATCTCTAAGGCAACAACTGGAGTAGCCGTATTTGTTTTCATACTCGCCCAATAGCGTGCATTGTGGAAGGCATCAACCGTGTTCGCATCAAGCTGCTTCGCCACAAACACGCCATAAACAGGAATGGTTGTATTCTCTTTGATAACCTTGAAGACGTGCCTCGTAACAGGTTCCCCTTCTCTCGCAAATTGTTGGCTACCACTGGTGAGCGTCATCTCACAGACCAATTTGAAATCTTTATAAGTGAGAGTGAGATCCGCTGCTCCCCCTTTCGCATGATGAGTAGGATTCATATCCTCATCTATGTTAAAACCCCTCGTCTGACTAATTGGGCCAACAAGCTCATTCATCGCCAGAAAAAGTCGCCAGATGGCCCATTCCAGAAATGCAGGGGCATACGCACCACCGCCAAAAAAGGCACCTGTACCTGCACTAATATCCTCTAACAGGTCTTGTATCTCATCTAATGCCTCTGGTGTAGCCTGGGTACGATAAAATTGTAGCTCACGCACCTGCTGCAATTTTGTACGCAAACGTTTTTCGTAGGCTTGCAGGTCGGCAAGTGTTTTTCCCACAGGAGGCGCAGGTAATGTTGCGGGTTCGTTCACAGCGGTTGCAATTTCAACAAAACGTCTCTCAAGCGCGGCAATTTCTTGATCGAGAAAGAGCTTGTCATCTGTTGGCAGCAAAGGCAAGGCAGGGTTGTAAAATAGTTCGAGATAATTAGTATCTGCGACGAGTGCTGTACCATCGTCAAGAAGCGCATCAATAATGGGCAAGCGCGAGTCAGCTAGTGTCAGCTTATTTCCTCGGAGGGTGAGCAAGCCGCTCATTAATGCATAGCGACCATTGCTATCAGCATAATCGAACAGTGAACCCGGTGCCAAACCGACACTATGAGCGACCGCTACGAGACGCTCTCGCGCAAGCTCCTGCTTAGCAACCTTCCCGGTGAGAGCGTTGTAGCTCGCTCGATACGCTCGAATATCTGCAAAAGCCCTCTCAAAAGCGGCTTCATCTCTTTCATCTAACACATTGATAACGTAAAGCGCGATCTCATGCTTTGTGAGTCCGATCAACCCCTCCTCATAGGCACGTTTCAAAAAGCGTAAGAGCAAACGAAAGGGACGTACATGAAAATTTTGGGTGCCAACTTTCTCTAATGGAGAAGGAATTTGATACTTGAGGAGTTGACGTAAGAAAATCGTTTCCTCAAGCTCTGGGTGATCTATCAGTAATCGCCCTACAGGGGTAATCTCCCACGGGTTGCCCCGCGACCAATCCGTCACAAAACCCAACTGCTTAAATGCGCTAGCGAACTTTCTGCCGCCATCATCGCCCTAAGTAGCACGGTCTGAGTCGACCAGACCAGCCTCAACCATCTCATTTAAGAACTCTTGTTGCTCTGCTTTTTTGAAAGGGCGACCACTCATCTTGTTAACAAACAGACGCAATGCCTCTCTCAACCGGAGAGGATTACGAGCCGTTGTGTTCCCCATGTTCCATGTATGCACGACAAATCACCTCCCTACAAAAAGGAACTCCTTCACCTCGTTTTGATTATCCTTCACCTTATGCGCGTGTGTACCAAAGGAATAACGGTGATCGCACTCGTAGACCGTGACATCAGATTTGTATTGGGCAAGCATTGCCAAAATTTCTTCGCGATCAGGAATGCCGTTTGAGGAGTAAGACACCACGATAATAGAATCTCTAAACCGCGCAAAGATGGTATGAAATGCCTCGTAAATGCTCTTTTTGCTATCAAACAGGCTGGGAATACGACGAAACTTCTTTGTAAGTGTATGTTCTAAAATATCTAGATTTTCCCAATAGCGCGTCAACCCTTCGACAAAGTGATATCGGCGCGAATAATCGTTATCGCTGTGCGGCGAAACGTAAGGCGGATCGAGGTAGACAAGATCAAAATGTTGCTCTTCCGGCAACAAAAATATATCACTATTCAACGCCTGATCGACCTGCCCATTATCGAAGACAGCGGCATTAAATAGCTCAACCGCATTACGAAAGTGCTGTTCCAACGAGGTCTGTAAATCGCGTCGCCCGTCGTTGTAGCGTACTCCTGTATACGTAAAAATGCCACGGGGACGCCGACGCAGACAGGCATGCACCAGCGCGGCAAAAGCCAGCGATTGCTTAAAAGGGGAGGGCATCTGAAAAATGTGGGCAACCGTATTATCGAGCCATTGATTTTCGGCATCCGTAAAATATAAGCCATTGAATGTTCTGGCGATAAAGTCTCCTGGCTCTGGATGTGGAGCGAGCAGTAACTCGACCTCCGAAGAAGATAACATCTCGGTATTGTTCGCCACACACGCCTGCGCAATGTGATAACAAAAGTGCAACGCATCATTACTTGTGACCGCTTTGTTCATCGATTTGAACAAATAACTGACCGCTCCACTGCCACTACAGGCATCCAATACCGTCGTAAATTCTAGTTCCTTCACCACGTCGTAAATAAAGGGCAAAATAGCCTGTTTACTGCCCATATAGCGCGAACCAGGAAATTTGCCAAGCTGCATATTAATGTGTTGCTGACTAGCAATCAGACGTTGTGGAATGGCCATAATTAACTCCTCGGCGTCACCAGAATTTCGCGCACAGCACCACGTCCAGCCCCATCTTGATTAATATTTCGTTTTGCATACACCACCTGAATAGTGTGCTGTGCATACAGTGAAAGGGTTTGCTCAGAATAAGAATTGCTCAATACGGGATAGGCTCCCAGAGTCACCAACTCATGATAAAGCGTTGCGAGTTTGTACTGATCATCGGCCCGAAACTGCTCTTTGGTATAACGCTTGAAATCTGAATACTGGCCTATCGGC
>JBBPYR010000153.1:0-2571 GCA_038199755.1 Ktedonobacterales bacterium
GACCCTTTAGAGGGGCGAGCACAAAAGCTGGCAGATAAATATGGTGTGACACCATATCTGGACATTCAAGCAATGTTAGATCGTGAGCAGTTAGATGTTGTCACGATTTGCACACCAAGCGGTGAGCATGGCAAACATGCGTGTCAGGCAATACGCACAGGACGCCACGTTATCGTTGAGAAACCAATGGAAATCACACGGGCCGCGATTGACGAGATGTTACGTACTCAACAAGAGATGGGCGTAAAACTCTCCGTCATCAGTCAACATCGCTTTGATCCCGCCACGCAACAGATGCACACGCTGGTACAGGAACAGGCTTTCGGGCGCCTTGTACTGGGCAACGCACTCATTCCATGGTGGCGTTCACAGGCATACTACGATAGTGGTGCGTGGCGTGGTACATGGGAGTTCGATGGTGGTGGCGTGTTGATGAACCAATCTATTCACTCGATTGACCTGCTACAATGGTTGATGGGTCCCGTCAAAAGCTTGTTTGCCTACACGGATACGCTGGCACATCGCATGGAGACAGAGGACGTTGGTGTTGCAGTCCTGCGTTTCGTCAATGGAGCGGTTGGTACCATTGCCGCGACAACAGGAGCATACCCCGGAGTGTCAACACGCATCGAGCTATTTGGAGATAAAGGCTCAGCCATTATCGAGAATGACAAATTGAGTTATCTTCATCTAGCACGTGACGAACAAGAGGCGGCAGGCGATTATGGCTCCAATCCTAAAACCACACAAAAAAGCGTTGTAGAGAGTTCGGCAGCAAATAATCCAGCCGCGCTCTCCGCGAATAGTCATGCGTTACAGATCGCGGATATGATTCGTGCCATCAGAGAAAATGGGACACCACTTGTTGATGGCAATGCCGCACGACAACCCGTCGATATTATCCTGGGCATCTATGAGTCGGTTCGTACACATAAGGAGATATTTCTGTCATGATACGCCTTTCAGCCTTCGCCGATGAAATCTCTGCCGATTTGGACGAGCAGATAGCAGTTCTGCAGAGCGAAAACATTCAGTATCTCGACCTGCGTGGCGTGTGGGGAACCAATGTACTCGACCTGACCGACCAGCAGGTAATGACCATTAAGCAAACGTTGAACAAACACAATATCGGAGTTGCATGTATTGCCTCACCACTTGGGAAGGTCTCAATTACGAGTCCATTTGATGAACATCTAAAAAAGGTGGAACGTGCGCTAGAACTGGCAGATATCTTTCAAACGCCGTTCATTCGCATCTTTTCTTTCTATCCTCCTGTCCTCTCGGCAGAAGACGCGGAAAGTGGAGAGTTTGTTGACCCGGCAGAATGGCGCGATGAAGTTTTTAAACGCCTCACGAGCATGACAGAAAAAGCGCATACCGCCAATGTTACGCTACTCCATGAGAACGAGAAAGATATCTATGGCGATACCATTGCACGCTGTGTTGATCTGCTAAAAAGTATCAACGATACACATTTTCAAGCAGCGTTCGATCCAGCAAACTTTATTCAATGTAGTCAAATTCCATTTCCCGATGCCTATGAAGCACTTCATCCGTGGCTACGTTACATGCATGTGAAGGATGCGCTTGCTGATGGAAGTGTTGTAGCGGCAGGCGAAGGCGAGTCGCACTGGTCGGATATCTTGCAACGCCTCCATAAAAACGGCTATGATGGCTTCTTCTCGCTTGAACCGCATCTCGCGCTCGCTGGACAGTTTCAGGGCTTTAGCGGCCCCGAACGCTTTCGTCACGCCTCACAATCATTTCAAAAGTTATTGCAAGCAGAGCAATGGGAGCATGAATAGAATATCTTTGATGTATGATGGACTTGCAACTAATGGTTGCAAGTCCATCATACATCAAAGATATTCTATCTACGCGTTAAATTGCAGTTCGATAGTCAGGAAGCGTAATAGGTCTTTGTATTGTGGCTCACGTTCGATAGCAGCTCCACACGCAATCATGGCCTCGTCATAGCGCGAGAGTTTCCAGAGCAGTGTTCCCTTTGCCCAATGAGCCTCCACATCGTTAGCATCACATGTAAGTGCTTTGTCATATGCCGCAAGTGCATCTTCATACCGTTCCATCTCACTAAACACACGTCCCAGTGCATTATAGAAAGGCACAACATCGCGTGTATATTCTAATGCTTGTTGATACACGGTTATCGCTTTCTCATACCGTTTGAGGAAGAATAGCGCATCACCTTTACGCATTTGCATATGAACATTTGTGGGATTAAACGCAAGCACCCGCTCATAGGCAACAAGGGCCTCTTCATAGCGGTCAAGGAACATTAATACCGCCGCTTTGTTCTCAAAAAAGACAGGTTCGCTAGCATCAAGGAGCGTAGCCTGTTCATATGCTGCAAAAGCTTTTTGATAGAACTGGAGTCTGTACAATGAGTTACCTTGGTTATTATACGCATTGGCATCACCAGGATTTAGTCGAATACAGCACTCATATGATGTAACCGCGTCTCTATGACGCTCGAGTGCCGCCAACACAACCGCTTTATTATAGTGGAATATTGCTTCATTGGGGACAAGCAGCAAGACTTTCTCATAATAC
>JBBPYR010000154.1:0-8066 GCA_038199755.1 Ktedonobacterales bacterium
GGGGTGGGCCCCCGGGGGGGCCCCGGGGCCGGGGCAACCGTGCCTTTGCGGGGCTTTTCCCCCCCCCCCCGGGCCCCCCAGGGGGTCCACCCCACCCGACATCCCCACTCCCGCCCCTACGGATACGGGCGAGCCTTCACCTCATCCATTCTTAAGCGATCAATCTGGCCCTACGGAATTTCTCGCGGTTATCATGGCAATTTGTTCATCACCATTATCTGATCCCTACAGCATTAATTTATCCTCGTGGTGCTAGTTCGCGCATCAGGGCACCAATCTGGCGGCGCGAGCCGTAGAGCCAGACGGTGTATTCGTCTGGTAGGTCATCGACTTCGACGCTGCACCCCATGTCGCTGGCCAGTTTGCGCGCAATGATAAAGAACTGGCCGCGCTCGGCCTCGTCGCGGCTCTGTGTGCTCAAGGCGAGGCGACCCATGCGCTCTTCGGGGCTGAGCACGGCATTGATCAGTTCGCTCAGATGATCGAGGCCAAAGACGACTTGCAACGGCGGTAATTCTTTAGGTTGCGCGGGTGCGCTTGGTAGCGCACGATCACCTTGCTCAATGTCTTGTGCTTGCTGCATCTGCTGTTCCTGAACATTCTCATAAACGGACCGCAGTTTCTCTAGCACAAGCATACGGGCCTCTTCGGGCGCGTCGGAGCGCGGGTGGACGTATGCCAGCAGATTATGGGTTGGGTCTGAATAGATGAAGGGAATGGAGATGGCAGCCCGCCGTCCACAATTGGGACAGGTCGAGACATTCAATAATCCTGCCAGCACAACATATTGCAGTTGTGGGTCCTGCACAACGTTGACATATTCGTATATTTGGTTAGTAAACACCTCTCCACAGGGACAGGTGAATGTGTGTGTTTTTGAACGAGACATAGTACGTTTCTTTGGATAATCTCTCACTGAACATATGCTGTAGGGACGCGATAATGCTCATTAATAAATGAAACTGGTAATCAAGGAAACCCATCCGTAGGGACCAGATTTATCGCGTCCCACGCTCAATTTATTGAGCGAGATCTGAATCACTGGCGATAAATCGCCTCAGGGCGCGCTAAATCTGGCCCCTACGGGACGGCAGATGCTTCGCTGCTGCCAATGCGATTACTAGTTTCAATTGTTCACCAGCATAATCTGGTCCCTACGGAAATTTCGCTCTCAGATAAGTATACCATATTCTTCTTTGCTGCAAAAAAGCCAGTGTGCAACACGCAGGGCAATGTAAAAGTTACGCTCCGTCATGGTGAGCGTAACTTTTACATTGCCCTGCACCTTGTAAAGGATTATTGCGAAATGTTATAATTCTTTACAACACCTAGCGATATCTAGAAGAAATAAGGCCGACAGAGAGGACCTGAAACTTCTCTCGCAAACTCAACTGGGAGGTCACGATGACTCATTATGTTGCTTGGAGTCCCTATGTGGGGAGCAGTTCCTACATTCTGGCGGGCTCCCTGCTGCTCATCACAGGCGTTTTGACGTACTTCGGATTGCGTTTTCGCCCGGCAAGAGCTGTAAAAGGGCCTGGAAAGTTTCTGGGGGCCTTACTTATTGGATGCTGGTTCTTAGCAGTAATAGCATTTTTGACAGCCATAACCGCCTACGCGCTCGCCCAACAGCAGCAGACGATCCAATTCCAGTTCACAAATCCCATCACACCCGTTACCTTCACTTCAGCAGTGATTGCCTTTTTCGTCATCCTGTACCTGACGCGCCAGAGGGGACCCAGGATAGCCATTAGCAGTGCCATCGTTGGCACCATAGCCGCACCGATGATCTTTGAGCTTCCCTTCGATCTTCTTGTCATGTGGCAAACCTACCCGCCTGCCCCACCTGTCCTGTACACCTTGCTCTACTTTTTGCCGCTCTTTCTGGTAGAGATATTGAGTTTCGCCCTGCTCTCGTTTTCTCCCGTCATGAAGTTGACGAGATACACCCTTTTCCTGCTGGCTGGTATGTTTTTGATCTTCGCAGTCTGGGCTTTATTTGGCTTCGCCTATCCATCCACGCCAATCCCAATTGCCCTGAACATGCTCTCCAAAGTTGTGGCCTTTGTGGCAGCTATTTCGCTCTTTACAACGACTCTGGTATCTACCGAACGAGCCAAAGCAGATTCCTCTGTACGATGAGCGGCAACATGGATGCATCACACCCGCTTGCTTACCTTCTTCGTCCCTTGCTAAGGGATTTGTTCGAGAAGGTCATTTTGACGTTTTGGCGCGCCATGAAATCCTGGAATTGGGCGTAGAATTCGGCGCGGTCCTGCATGGTGATGACGGAGACGGCGTCGGCGGTTTCGATGGCGTAGGGATAGCCGTTGCCCGCGATAATTTCGGCGCGCACGACATCCATGACGGGCTCTAGCACGCCTTCGTCGATCATCCAGCGCGGAAATTCGAGGCGGGCGGGCGGGCGCGAGGCGGTGGTTTGCAGGTAGCAGAAGGCGATGCTCTCACGATACGCGCCATAGCCCTCTAGCACATCGCCACGAGCGCAGATCATGGCCGGGGTGCGATCTCCCCATTGTAAATGCCCTTGCCATAGGAGTGCATCGTGTATCTTCTTGGTATCGCCGAGCACTGGGCGGCTCTTGGCATGGTCCAGGCGACGCAACATGGCGATGATGTCACGCGCAAAACTGGTATCGATGTAGCCGATCAATGGTACTCGTAGCTCCTCCGAGGTTTTAAGTAGCATGACAGCGGCATTGATATAGCGTTCACGATAGGGGCTGGGCATGGTCAGGGCGAAGGAGACGACGAGCGAGCCATCGAAGAACACAACAGGGCTGTACAGCGGATCATCCATGCGGCGCGTCTGCACCAGTTGTTGCATTTGCCGACACAGCGTCTCTACCTCTAGCATGTAGCGGCGCAGGTTGACCTGCATCTCGGAATAGGGGTAGCTATCGGGATCGCTGCCCTCGTTGCGCGACTCCTCCATGATCTCGTCGGGTGCCAACACCTCAAGGTTGACATCTTTGGTGTAGGGGCGTCCGTGCATGTGTGGGTTGATGAAGAAGCCCACCTGAATCAGCGCGACGGGAATCGAGGCGTCGCGCCACGGCTGCAACTGGCTGCCATCCACGGCCAGCGTGGTGATACCCTCGATGCATTCCGCCCATTGACGCGACTGCTCGTGATTAGTGAACTCGTGACCAAAGGGCATGAGTGGACCGCGATAGTTACGCTGCTCCGCTTGCACGAGCCAGCGATCAAACTCGATGCTTGGTCGCGCACCCGCGGGAATAGAGGTTTCGATAGGCGGCAAGATGTTTTCCAGTTCGGCACTCGATGCATATTCGCGATACAGTGTTTCCAAGGCATGTTGATAGGCTCGTAGCTGCTCGCTAAAGGAGCCATCATACAACGAAAACATGCTGCGCTTGGCGTTGAGGGCGGCCTGCAATTTCCCTTTATGAAGCATGTCTGTTCCCTTTATGCACGGGCGATACATAAGGACACCCGCAAGGAGTGTGGTGCCTTGAAATGTTCCTATACATAGGTTTGTTCTCTCACTTCTACGCGCAATTCGTCCTCTTCCACGATGTATGTTGTGCCATCGGACTTGCGGAGGCGTACGAGGCTGTCCAAGCCTTGCTCGAAGGTGTCATCGTGACTGATGACGATGAGTTGCTCGAAGCCACGTACACGGCGAATCTGTTCCGCGAGGTTCATGCGGCGCAGTTCGTCCATGTTTTGGGTTGGCTCGTCAAAGAAGGCGAGGTTGAGTGTGGAAAGCTTTTTGAGCAGGGCGAGACGCACCGCCAGGGCCGCGCTCATCTGCTCGCCACCACTTAGCTGTGCGAAGCTGCGATTGGCTCCCTGGCGACGCAGTACTATCTCGTAGTCGCCTTGCCAGGAGAGTTGTGCGCTGCGATCTCCCATGATCTCGCCAAAGATGCGATTGGCCTCGGCTGAAATATCTCCCAGCATGGCCTTGAGCACATAGGGAGCTGCCTCTTTGATCAGGCTTCGGAACTGATTCATCGTCGTGTGCAGGTCTTCTAGCGTCTGCTTTTCCTTTTGCGCCACCTCCAACTGCTTGCCCAGTTCCTCGGCGTAGGCGATGCGCTGCTCTAGCTCGTTCATGTAGCGTTGGTGGTGCTGCATATTTTCGGCAAGGGCTGCCAGCACGGTTGCAAGGCGGGCAATTTCCTTTGTGACGGTCTCAAGTTCTTCCCTATGGAAATTGGCGGCTGCGCTCTGATAGGCTTGTTCCGCACGCTGGAAGGCAAGCTCGGCCTGTTCCGTCACGCTCTGCTGCTGCTGCTGGGCCTGCTCGCGTTCGGGCAAGGCACGCGCTTCAAGGCGATTTTGCAGGTAGTTTTGATAGCCGTTCGTGCTGGCATGGAGTGTGGCCTCCTGCGTGGCGATATCGCCATCCAGTTGCTCATATGTGGCTAGCTGTTCGTTGAGGGTGTGTAGTTGCTGCTGCGTCTCCTGCCATTGCTGCTCTTCCTGGTGCAGACGACGCTGATAGGTCTCTTCCTGGACAATGATGCTCTCCTGCGCTCGGCTACGGGCGCGTGGGTCACGCAGTTGCTCTAAATCGGCTTTGACCTGCTTGAGTTGGGCCTCGCTACCCTGCAACGTCTTTGCCTCTTGACGCAATTCCTGCAATTCAAGCTCATACTGGTGGGACTGTGCCTGAAACTGCTGCACCTGCTGCTGTAGGCCGAGCAATTGCCCGACCTGATCGTAGGCGCGTTTGCTCTCTTGAAAGGCCGCTTCTGCCGCGACAATCTGCTGCTCCACCTGTTTGAGGGCTTCGAGTTCTGTGCTGAGGTCTTGCACATCACGCTCAAGCCGCTGTATGTCTTGCGCGATGCGCTGTAACTGCTGTGCATGGCTGTCGCGCTTCTCTATATAGAGGCCGAGCTTACCGAGGGCGTCAACGTACTTTTTGATGGCATTCATACGCTCATGAATGCCCTCTTGCTCCTTTTTCGCCGTGAGCAGTTGCGTACGCTCATCCTGAATCAGACCATCAAAGTAAAATTCGAGGCTGACAGCGCCGCGCTGTTTGATGTTCAGGCACGGCTCTTGTAAAAGCGGACAATTGCCGCCAACCGATTGCGTGCGCCATTTGCGTCCCGTCTCGATGCTGCCTTCGAGTCGATTTTTCAGTGCCACCGCTTGCTCAAAGCGTTCTTGCAGTGCGGGCATCTCTTCGGCTTCACTACGGTGCGCTTCAATGATCTCGACGTTCTGCTCAGACTTACGCAGATTTTCAGCGACTTTATCGCGCTCGATCAGCTTTTCACGCAACTGATCGCGCTGCTTCTGTAGCTGCAAGGCGATGCTGCTGCGCTCTTTCTCTTGCATACGCAACTGATTTAAGACCTCGTTGCGCTCCATCATCACGTGTGCCAATGGTTGTAACGGCTCGATCTCGCCGATGCGCTTTTGCACAGCGTCTTGCTTGTCCTTAGCTGTTGCTTGCAACCGACTGAGTTTCTTGCCCTCGTCAACGACGCTGTTATAGCGTGAGAACTGCTGTATTAGTTCGTCGCGCTGCTGCTCCAATTGCTCTTGCTGGCTGACCAGCGGTAGCAATTCCTGCAGGCGTTGCCGTGCGCTGGCAACCTCTTCTAGACGGGTACGCCAGTTCTTGATATTGGCCTCGCTGGTGGCGGCGGTTTTCTGGCGCATCGCCTGTTGCTGACGCAGGCCATTGCGCTGCTGTTCGTCCTGGCGCAAGTGCTTCAAACGTTCTGTTGCCTGTTGATAGCGTTCATAGTCGCTAGTGCTGGCTAACACTAATTGTTGCGCTCGGCGGGCCGCCTCTAGTGCCTGTGTGCGCTCGTAGAGGACGCGCTGATGTGAGGTATGTGTGTTGCGGCTGGTCTCGAAGGCGTGCTGTAGCTCTTTGAGTTCTTCTTGCTGCTTGAGCAGTACAAGGTTACGCGCCTCATGACGCGTGAGTTGCTGATTGCCCTCGGCGTTTTGTAGCTTTTGCTGCTCATCGAGGACACGCGCCTGCCGCAAATCCTCACGCTGCTGATCCAGGTCGCGGGTCTCATATTCCAGGCGTTTGATCTCGCCCAGTTGCTCCTGAATCTGTTCTTTATATTGCTTCTGGGCTTCCAGTAAATAATCGGCGGCTACCTTGTAGTCTTCGATCTGGAGCAGGGCATCGAAGGTTTGTTTGCGTGCGCTTGGTTTTTCAAGAAATATAGCGGTGAAGGTTCCCTGGGGCACGCCGAGGGCGTCATGAAAGAGCGAGTTGAGAGGTCGCTCACGGTCGATGCCGCAGATATCATGCAAACGGTCCTGCACATCGATACGCTGTTCAAGCTTCTCGTTGGCCTCCACATCGGTGAGGGTCCACCGTCCACCGGAACCACAACGCCGCTCCACGATATAGGGGCGGTCGTCGCCACCGATCAGATGCACCGTCACGCGCCCATACTTCTCGCCTTCACGGACAAACTGCGTCTGATTATAGGGTAACGAGTCGAACAGGGCATAGCCAATTGCTTCAACCAGCGTGGTTTTACCGGCACCGTTCGCGCCACTGATGGCCGTGGTGCCGCGCCGAAAATCGACCGCGACATTGCGATAACTCTTAATGTTCTCTAACTCAATGCGTGTAATGAGCATAGGAATACAGCTCGCCTTCTAAACCTGGACATCGTAAAGAAAAATAATGCTTCTCCCACGTGCTGTTTCCGTTTCTGTCAGCCAAAAACGGAAATGTACAGGCCGATTATAACACGATTGCTCAGAAAGGCAATGCAAGAAACCGGGCTGGTGCAAGATTTGGAACACGTAACGTGGTAATTCCGAAGGGACCAGCTTCAGCGCGTCCCCAAAGCGATTTATCGCCAGTGATCCGAAGGATCTCACGCAATGAATTGCGCCAAGGACGCGCTGAAGCTGGTCCCTACGGAATTGGCAATAACCCAGCAAGGAGAGGATTAGTTAGCGCAGCTGTTCCAAAAAGTTCCACGACTGCAAATCGCGCTCTAGATGAAAGCGAATCAGACCGCGCATGGCGTTTTCCATTTCGGCATGGGTGCGTTTATCGAGGCGGAAGGGTGGAACCTTGCCCCAGTCGCTGCGCTGGAGCAGGCGCATCACCTTGAGGGCGTTCACTGACAGCGGTTGCGCCCACAGGGAAGAGCAGTTGGGGCAGAGTGCGCCGCCAAGCGAGGGCGTGAAGCCATTTTCCACGGGTTGCAGATCTACGTTACAGTGGGCACAGGTGCGTAACACTGGTTCGTAACCCACTGAAGAGAGCAGGTAGATTTCATAGTAGCGCAAGAGCAACTGAGAGCGATTATGCTCCTGGTCAGCGGCGATAGTGTTTTCCACCAACTGCGGCTTGAGCGTAACAACATCTTCATCAAGCGTGCGCAGAGCTGCCAGCAGCAACTTATAGATGTCCTGGTGCTGGGTATCTTCCTCAATAAAGCGGTCGGTCAGTTCGGCGAGATAGAAGCCGCAGGTCATGTGCCACAGGTCAGTACGCACATGAGGAAAGCTCTCGATGCTTTCCGCTTGCGTAATAATGTCGAGATTACGCCCGACTGCCACTTGGAGTTGCGTGTGATTGAGCAATTCGAGATGACCCGCCTTTTTGCTCACAATACGCCGCACACCCTTAGCAACGGCATGAAATTTGCCTTTGTAAGGTGTGAAAAGGGTTAAGATGCGATCAGCCTCGCCCATATCGAGATGCTTTAAGATGATCGCTTCCGAGGAATAACTGCGTTGTTCTCGCATGAGTGGATTACCTGTAATGAAAAAAGAGAGACGTGATAATATTCACGTCTCTCTTGGAGGCGACGAGCGGACTCGAACCGCTGGTGCAGCTTTTGCAGAGCCGTGCCTTACCACTTGGCGACGTCGCCTGGGGTGGGGAGCGGGAGACGGGGATCGAACCCGCGACTTTCTCCTTGGCAAGGAGATGCTCTACCACTGAGCCACTCCCGCATATCGCGTTAGCGCATTTGCGTGTGCAGCATTAAGATATCATACTCTTAGCGAATTGTCAACAGCTTTTGCTGAAAAATTTGGGTGATGGGGCAACAAATGCGTACTGCGAC
>JBBPYR010000155.1:0-38625 GCA_038199755.1 Ktedonobacterales bacterium
AGAGCTTTTACCCGTGCCAGCAATTCTTCGAGGGCAAAGGGCTTCACCAGATAGTCGTCTGCCCCTGTTTCCAGACCCGCGACACGATCAGCAATCGTGTCGCGGGCAGTGAGCATCAGCACTGCTACATCGTCGCCAGCGGCTCGCAGACGACGGCACACTTCCATCCCATCAATGCCGGGGAGCATCAAGTCGAGGATGATCAGATCGGGCAGGCGCGCATGAGCAAGCGCGAGGGCACTCTCGCCGTCCAGCGCGGTAGAGACCGCGTAGCCCTCGTATGCCAGCGTGCGCCGTAGCGCATTGGTGACGCGACTTTCATCATCGACAATCAGAATGTGTGCATTCATGCCCTTATACCCTCGTGCAGGTCGTGCTGGTGAGGCAACGTACCCTCAATTCGTGATCCATTCAATGCCCCACGGTGTATGGATCGAACTTTGTACCACCTGTTGTGCCTGCCCTGAACCTGCATCGATCATCGTAATGCCGCTCGTGGGATTGACCGCGAAGAGTGTTCGTCCGTCGCCACTGAGTGCGAGACCTGTAAATGTCTGTTGTGTGGCGTAGCTTGCTTTGAACGCTTGACTGTTCGTATCGACGGTCCATATGCCGCTCGCGCCGAGGAAGTACAACATACGGTTATCGGCTGAAACAACCGCCCCATTGTGTAGCGGCATAGCCTGCTGGCTTACACTAACACTCCCCGGCTCAAAGTGAACCTTTGCAGCGATAGATGCCGATGGTGTATCAATATTCGTGACAACATTGACCACACCGAGGGCAGCATTGGCCGCGTAGAGCGCGCCACCGTTGGGAGCAAGTACTAATGAATAGTAACGCAGGAGCTCACCAGAGCGACCCGTTGGCAGGTCTACACACCGTGCGAAAGGAAGAGCCGTTCCCTGCAACGGGAGCACATGGATGAAGGCGATGTTATGCTTCACATCGGTGTAAAGAGTGTATGCTATCATCCCATCGGACGATACCTGCCGTGTCTGCGCGGAGCCAACCATGCGCGTATCAATATCTTGCTTGTCAATGATCGGCTGAGTGTACAACTGATTTTGATCCACGAGATATAAACGCACGTAATAATGACCTGCGGCATCGCCCAGATGTTGCAGCAAGTACAGGTTCAGGCCATTAGGAGAGAGCGCGTCGAGGTCGAAGTTACCTTGCAACTGAATCGTTTTCACTAGTTTTCCCGCTTGCGTATCAATCAGGGCGATGGTGCTACTTGTTGTGCTTTGTTCTTGTTGTCGCAATGCTAGCCAATGACCATCAAACGAGAGCACCGCTTGCGTGTAGTTCTGATTTGCCGTTGAGTAGCTGCCAGGAATGGTCAGGCCACGGATGAGTGTGCCCGTCTGCGCGTTCGTAATGGTAATATTGGTTTGTCCACCCTGCGGAGTTGCCGCGTAGATGCGCTGATGGTCCAGTGAAATGAGGCCAGCGGGCAGTGTCATAGCACTATTGCTTGTCCCAGGCTGGAAGCTCACAATATGCTGTGACGAGCTACTATTTCCTGTGTAGCCATCAAGTACATACAGCCTTTCTCCTGCTGGCACTTTTGGTGCCTGTCCGCTAGATGGCGCGGTGGGGGTGGCGGCTGAACAGCCAACGAGTAGGGCAAGCAATCCTATGCATGCTGCGACGAGCCAGGGTAGCTTGATTTTCTGCATGACATTTCGTCTCCTGTGTTGTTCGACACACGCGACCCGTGCAGTCAAACGCTGCTTTCCGCATGTGCGTATCATATCATAACCTTGTATCACTTATACTCGCAGTCTCTGAATCCTTCCTAACTCGTCACTGAATTACACCTGAATATGCGTATCCCTACTGAAGAGGTCGATGAAAGGAGATATATTCAATGATTATATGTCCGATAGACAAAACCGAACGTGAAGCAGTCATCGCCATTTTGCTTGACGCCGACGAAGATGAGGCGCGGGTTCGTGCCTTTGTAAATGATGAGCAGCATACAACCTTTGCGGCAATAGATGGTGCTGTGCTCGTAGGTGCGGCGTCAATGCGCTGGGGAGAGGTGAGTGAGATAGAATACATCGCTGTCCTTGCTGATCAGCGTGGCAAAGGCTATGGTAAGGCAATTATCACCGCTTTGCTAGCAGAAGCAAGGCAAAGAACGGTACAAACCGTGTTGGTGGGAACGGACAACACCGCCTTTGAGAACCTCGCGTTTTATCAAAAGTGTGGCTTTCGTATGGATCATGTGCGCCGCGATTACTTTCATTACATTCAGCCGCCCATTATCCGTGCTGGCATTCCACTGCTTGACATGCTCGTGCTGCGTCATGATCTTGTCTAAACACATAAAAGCCGAGCATGGTAGGTCAGACCACTGGCCTGACCTACCATGCTCGGCTTTTGCTTACTTACTTCCCAGATTTTTTGGAGAAGCGGCGAATGACGAAGAAGGTGCTGGTGCCCAGAACGGCAATAGCCACTGGTACGAGCATCCAGGGCTTGATACCCATGCGCTTGGCCTTGGTCTGCTCTTCAATGAGGTCAATGATCTCGATTTTCTCTGCGATAGCTTCTTTAACGGTGCTGAACATAACAATAGTGTCCTTTCAAAAATAATGCTTATAAATTATAAGTAGTGGTGGTAGGTTGTTGTGGTAGTCAACCGTGCGTTGCTCGTGTTGATCTATCAACATTTTTATTATAAATATCAGGTACAGCCTACATATGCAAATCTATGAAACCACTCATCACCGTTCCCACCACGCGACCACGCTCTTGTTCACCTGCCAATGTTGCGGCAAAAGGCACGATGACTTGTGGCACGATGGTCGTGATACCCACAGCAAAACTCGCTATCAGCAAGAGGAGCAGCGTTGGCGCGAGGGCAATCCCCATCAGTGCCACGGTGACGGCGACAAGCAAGCCCACAATTAATGTACGCTTACTATAGCTATCGCCGAGTGGCACAATCAATAGCAAGCCGCATGCAAAGCCAATTTGCCCTAATGTGGCAACGATGCCCATCTGATTGATCGAGGTGTGAAATGTGCGTCCTATATCGACGAGGATAGCTTGCATGTAGTAGAGGTTGGCGACCGATACACCACAGGCAACGGCCATAATCCAAACCAGACGGCGATCCATTGGTGCTGTTTGCTCGTTCGCGGCCTCTGTCACAGTGGTAGGTTGTGTTGTGTTCATGAAGGTGTTTTGTCCCAAACTGGTATATCAGTGCTAATTTTGTTATACTCTTAAAAACGATATGCTTTCCATTGTATATTTGTCAAAGCCAAGCATGGTAGGGCCACCGTAGGGATGAGATTTATCGCATCCGTGGTTGGGGTAGGGACTAGATTTACCGCGTCCGTTGGGTAGGGTATGGGTGTAGGGACCAGATTTATCACGTCCAGGGGTGGGGCCTCCGCTAGAATAAAGGATATATTTTTCTGATGATGAAACGACTACGAGGACGTAACCTCGCTCATCCCGGCTGTCTCATTGGTATTACCGCCGGTCTCACTTTTGGCATTGTGTTGGCAGGCATCCTAGCCTCAGTCTTCAACGTGACTTTGAACACTGCATTGCTCAGCTGGCTCGGCCTCACGCTTGGCCTCGGTGCCCTTGGCTGGATTATTGGCGATCGTCTTTCTGCCCGTTTTCCCGCCCTCGAAGAAGAAACCGCTTCACCAGAACCTATGCGTGAAACTCAGCAGAAAGAAGAGCTAACCGAGTCCTCGGAAGTAGTGCCAGAAGTAGAAACCACGCCTGCTAACGTGCCCCCTTCTCTATAACAGTCTCATGCATATTGTTTATGGCCGCTAGCGTTTTTCATCAAAATATGTTATAGTAAGTGTTACAAGAATGACAACATTCCCCGCAAGTTGTCAAGATGGGAGCAATGAAGCTTCTGGGCGAAGATGCGCTGTCCCGTGGATACCGTATCGCTATGGCTGTTTTCATCTCACTGCTCACCCGATACGAACATCCCCTTGGGTGTACACCTATCTGTTCGGTTTTAATTAGTCACACAAAGCAGCACCACCTGGGAGGAAACCCTATGGCCACAAATGAATTTCACCGACCCTTCTCTGTCGATTTCGCGCCTCGCAATAGCTCTTGTGAGTGGTGTGGCAAGCCAGCAGAACAACAACTCACCGCCATTGGGGGTAGTTACCACAATGAAAGTGGCGTCTTCTGCCGTCCTTGCGGCGAAAAATTTTCGCGAGTAGTTGTTGCCTCGACACAAGTCGCCACATCTCCCCGCGTAGAAGCTCGTTAAACTCCTATATATCAATACAAAACAGCAGATCATCCACAGTAAATAGTACAGCTTGTGCTTTATCTACTATGGATGATCTGCTGTTTAATCAACGCGACTTATGCATAGCGTGTGATGTATTTCTCGACATCAAACTCTTTAGCTTGCCGAGACAACTGATGGAAAGATTCATCCATTGTTGCTCGCTCTTCTTTATAGAAGAGGCCAATGTACTGCTTATCCGTGTCCATTGCCAGTGTCACTGCTTTTGCGCGATCACTGGTATTGTGGTCGGTGGCAATGGGTGTGACTGCGGCATCCCAAGCATCAAAAGTGTGATAGAAGGTGGGGCAAGGGCTCAGCACGTGAATGAACGAGAAGCCCTTATGCAGTATTCCCTGTTCAATCAAGGCTGCTAGCTCTTTCGGCTTAGCGGAATAGCCACGTGCCACGAAACTGACATTCAACGACAAGACCGTCGAAACAGGGTTGAACTGCGAAGCCAGCAAACCGTAGGGAGTAGACTTCGTAACATGACCATGTGGTGATGTTGGCGATGTCTGGCCCTTGGTCAGTCCATAGATTTCGTTGTCCATGACTATAACGGTGATGTCGATGTTGCGCAACGCGGCATGCAGAAGATGACCAGCACCAATACTGAAGAAGTCACCATCACCACCAACGGCCACAACGGTCAGGTCTGGACGTGCCATCTTCAGCCCTTGGGCAACGGGCAAGGCCCGTCCATGCACGCTATGGAAGCCAAAGGTCTTCATGAAGTGTGGAAAGCGGCTAGAACATCCGATGCCCGATACGACCACCGTGCTATCTGGCGACATTTTTAGGCCAGCCAAACCGCGATAGGTAGCGTTGAGGACGCCAAAGTCTCCGCATCCAGGGCACCATGTTGGCTTTACATCACTCTTGTAATCTTTGACAGTAGGATTAACAATTGTTTGCGTCATTACTTGCTGACCTCCTCGATGGCATGTAAGATTTCACCGGCGGTGAAGGGAATACCACCGAATTTGTTCACACGAATAGCTTGTAGACCGAACTTCGCTCCCAGTAGATTTGCCAATTGCCCTGAGTAGTTACACTCAGCCACAATCACCTTTTGCACTGAATTGATGAAAGCGCGTATGGTGTCTTCTGGTAGCGGAGAAAGAATTTTTGGATGCAATGCCGCAACCTTGTAACCTTGAGCGCGGGCACGATCAACGGCTTCCTGGATGGTGCCTTCCGTCGAACCCCAGCCGATGATACCGAGGGTTGCATCCTCGTCACCATACCGCTCAGGTCGAGGCAGTTCTTCCAGGGCTGTTGCCAACTTGCGATAACGTTTATGCATCATCGCAACATGATCTTCCGGCTCGTAATCGGGATGCCCATGTACATCATGCTCAAGCCCAGTCGCGACATAGGCAATCGAGCCAGCACCAGGGATGGTCGTTGGCGAGATACCGCTCGGTGTATCGGCGTAGCGTTCGTAGCTATGAGCTGCCGCTGCCCCAACGGGCACCCTTACGGATGCTGTGGTCCCATTTGTTCCGTTCGCACCGTTTGCGCCATTGGCACTAGCGGTCTCGACTTTGTGTGTTATGCGCTCTTGTATCGGCATTGGTTGGAAAACGCTACGATCAACGCTCTCGACACGGGCGGTCAACGATTGGTCGGTCAGGAAGATGACAGGCATCTGATAGCGTTCAGCCATATTGAATGCCTGAATCATGAGCGAGTAGCAATCAGCCACGCTGGTTGGTGCAACAATCATGCGCGGTGTATCGCCATGACCAGCATTGAGGGCAAAGCTCAGATCGGACTGCTCCATCTTCGTCGGCATGCCCGTACTGGGACCAGCACGTTGTGCATCAACGATGACAGCTGGCAATTCAGCCATTGATGCTAGCCCGATCAGCTCAGCCATGAGCGAGAGACCAGGGCCAGAGGTGGCTGTCATAGCACGTAGTCCACCGTATGAGGCACCCAGAACGGCGGCAAGGGAAGCCATTTCGTCCTCGGCCTGCATGAAGGTTCCGCCAACCTGGGGTAGCTCTTTTGCCAGAGCCTCCATAATGTCACTGGCAGGCGTAATCGGATAGCCCGCGAAGAAGCCACATTTAGCAGCCAAGGCACCCGCGACAACCGCCTGGTTGCCATTGAGAACGACACGATCAGCCTTTTCTACAGGTCCCAATACATAAGGGTCTTGTTTCTTGAGCTTCTCGACAACATAATTCTTAGAAACCTCTAACGCTAGCATGTTCTTTTCCATCAGTGTCGAGTTTGCTTTACGAGACTTAGACAGTTTCGATTGCACAACCTGGATAATCGCCTCAAGTGGCGGCCCAAATAGCGCGCAAATTGCCCCTAACATAACCATATTTTTGGTTTGGAAAAGTTGTACCTCTTTACGTGCGATTTCGTTAAAGGGAATTGGATAGATTATATAATTGCCAATATTGCCTGCATCTGGTGTAAAATCAGAAGGATCGTAGATGAGTACACCGCCATCACGCAGCTCGGCGACATTACGGTCAAAGGCTTCTTTGTTCAAACAGATCAGGACATCGGCATAATCCCCCATCGATTTAACGGGTTGATCGCTAATACGGACCTGGAACAAACAAGGCCCACCGAGGATTTCTGCCGGAAAAGTGCGGAAGGTATACACATGATACCCCCATCGAGAGGCCGCTTGAGCGAGGATATCGCCACCTGAGATGGTGCCCTCACCCGACTCGCCTCCTATACGAATGGTAACTCCATTCTCCATTGAATGCCCCCTGGAAAAAATGTAGACCGCGCCAGACCGTGTGTCGGGCGGCGGTCCTCTAGATGTTGGCCTGGTCGGGAGATGAACATGTGGGGTAGGACTACTTTCCTTCCTCTTCAATCTCCCACCCTCTCCCAGTTGGAAGGGGATGTACAAAACCATACATGAGACTGAGTCCATTATAGCATACTTTACCATGTAAAATAGTGAAAAAGGCCACACAATGAGATGCTAACAAAAAGTTCATAGCCAAAATGTACCTAAAAGTCCTCTTCCCATCAACGCCACAATATGGTACAATGCATCTCGCAAGGGCCCATAGCTCAGCGGTTAGAGCAGGGAGCTCATAACTCCTTGGTCGCTGGTTCGATCCCAGCTGGGCCCATTTGCGGGAACAAGTCGAGACAAACTATGCATGATTCTGAACAGCATCCTTCCTCTGATATAGTTGACGAACAGGACGTAGAGATCATCGATCTCGACACCCCCGCTACGTCGGCTCGTGCAACAATGCCCATATCCTCTCCGCTTGCGCCACGTTTCACCGTGAGGCAACGTCGTACACAGCTTATTGCGACGGTCAGCATCATCCTGCTAGTAATGCTTGTTTTTCTAGGGAGTTATGGACCCTCTCGTTCTCTTCTGCTCAGAGGCATCCAACCTTCCATACCAGATGCCTCTAACTTGAATGGTTTTTACATACAGGCTCAACCTGCCTGGGGCCAGCTTTCCATTGATGGCAAACTCATCGCGCATCTGCCCGTCTTCGCAAAAGACGCACCACTCAGCATGGGGCGTGGTCGTCATCAATTGAATTGGGTAGCGGCTCCTTTCGAAGCGCAGCACTGTGTTGTCACGGTCCCCACCAATTTTCGCAACGATACCTGCCCTCTATCTAGTGTTACACAGACATCATCTCAAACATCTGTCTTACTTTTAACGTTCTCTGCCACAATGGACCTTTTGCCCGTGACACAGAGGGTAGCCCTAACACAGGCCATCCAGACCGCCCTTGATAGCGAGCAATCAAGCGAGATCGTGCAGCCAAGGGAGCGTTATGCAACGTCAAATGCTCAACATCCTGTGGCTATAGCGACACAACCTCTACGCGCAACCCTGCATTTTCGCATTGATACAGACACGCAACATATGATATTTTGCATCGATAGCCTTTTGGGGATGGCGAGTACTTCCTGTCGAATCAACAATGAAGATTGTCGCCTGCTCTGCGAAACCTATTTCACCCAGCCTACTACTACCCCAAATGAATGGCTCACTTATGGCGTAATACGCACCTTATGGGACTACACAACCCTCGATGGGCACGTGATTGCCCGCGATCAGCCAGAGATTGCGGATGCGTCGGGTACAAATGAGCATATCTTGCCGTTGCGTATCTCGTGGAATGGCAGCACCTGGCGTGCCAGCACGACCTTTATGATGTCCGATCTGCCAGCACCCAATGCCAACCCTATCTGCTTTCCCGCCATAGACGACTTTCAATTACTTGGAGAGATGACATCCAATATTTCTGCATCATTGTCCTATACCATGCAGTTTGTTTCAGGGGATGTACATGCGCTTGGCTGCTTGATCAGCGTGAAACTTGGGCGGTCATCCGCTAATGGTAGTAACAGCCCCAATAGCCCCACACCCACTGTGATGTCAACCGCGTATGTGTTACAACGCTTCGGTGTCTTCTTGGCCGTGAACACCACTGCCCATTCATTGTGGCCCAATCTTCCTATAGCCAGTGACTATGAACGTAACGTTGCCAATCAATTGCAAGCGAGTGCTGATAGTGGTCAGACTATCAGGTGGCAAGAGTAATGGAGCCACGGGACGATGTTTTTTTATCATCTATAGATGACAACAGCGAGATTGAGATTGTTGATCTGGAAGAAAAGCCAATCTCAGCCGGGAGGAGTACGCGACGATCATTTCCAGCGGCACGCCCTTCGCCGCGTCAGCGTCTCATAAGAACAACGGCAATGTTAAGCGCGTTTGTACTTTTGCTCTCTATATTGTGGGGTAGTTATTCACCTATACGCACGGTTCTTTGGAATACTATCAGCCCGCCCCAGCCGCCGCCAACCGCCACGATACCACCTGGTACTGATCGATTTTATGTCGATGCAAACCCATCCTGGGGCAAGCTGGTGGTTGATGGGCAGCTTATCACACATGTACCACAATTGGAACAAGATATACCAATTCTCTTAAGTCGTGGTCTTCATCACCTGCAATGGTCGGCGGCACCTTTTTTGCCACAGCAATGTGTTGTGACGGTCCCTCCCGACTACTTGCATGATACCTGTTACTCGGATGAAATCGTCGATTCTCCAGTTGGAAATGCGCGCTTTTTTCGTTTTCCCGCCTCATTAGGAATGCTCACTGACGCACAAAGCCAGGAATTAGTTAGCGTTATCCAGACAACGTTGGATGCTCAGGCTCCTAGCGCGATTATTGAGCGCGGAACTGCGTATGCTGCGGATGTTGGCCCATCCCAAGTTGCTCAGCAGAACCTTAAGGCAACATTCCATTTTCATCTAGACGTGAATATTCATTCGGGAGCTAATTGTAGTTCTTATACAGGCTCAAATAGTGGCTGTATTTATAATCAGCAAGATTGTCGCACCTTGTGTAGTGCCGCTGATCTGATTATGCCCAGCTTGAACGAAGCAAATACCTGGGTTGTCCTCTCAGCGATCCAGCCTGTATGGGATTATAAAACGCTTGCTGGTGCAGTGATGGCGCGTAATCAGCCAGATATCGTGAATGGGGCAGGGAATGACGACTTTTTGCCGCTCAAAATTATGTGGGATGGAACGCATTGGCATGTTGCAAACGATTTTGCTGCTCTCACGCCAGAGGCAAAAATCGCGTTTGATCCAGTCTGCAATGATGCACAACAGCATCAACGCATTGACACTTCGCTTTCTTATGTTGAGCAGGCACAAGCCGGAACAACTTGGCAGTACGTTTCGGACAGTAATTGGTCAGATGGCTGTCTTGCTGTAGTGAGTCTGGACACCACAACTATGCTTGCCACGCCTTCAACAGCACCTCCTGTTGCCCTCTGCTTGCATCGTTTCGGCACCTTTGTTGCTGTCAATGCTGTGGCACAGCAGTATTGGCCTACCATGCCTAAAGCAACCGCTGCTGAGCAGCAAATTGCCCAACACCTCATCTCACTCTTTCATAGCAGTAGCTAAGGCTGTTATTTTCGTCGCATACGTGTGAAAATAGCTGTCATTACAGAGACAAAACCAGCTACACACAATGGTAAGCCTGTCTGGGTACTACCTGTAGCAGACCAGATACTCACCCCGCCAATCTCCAAAATGATGCCACCCACAAACAGCAGCGTAATCGCCAACGAAGAGCTTTCAAAAGGTGTACGAATCTCCTGGCGACCATAAATAGGGGTAGTACGTGGTGTACGACTGGCTGGTTCTGGGTCTGCCTGAGCAATGGGGAACGTCTGAGGCTCCTGTGGTGTTTGTGGTGCTTGGGCTGATTCCTCTGCCTGCTCATTGCTAAACGTCGTGTGAGGCGTGGTAGCACCATCTTCAATTGCTGCGCGTACTGCCGCGTAGAGCACCTCAATTTTCTTCCGAGGTGCGCGAATATAGACTTTGCGCTGCCCATTGCTGACCAGCAACTCGCGGAAAACGGGCTCAAAGCTCTTTTGTCGTAGCGTGACATTGTTGATCTCTGCGAGTGAAAGTGCGTCCAGAAAGAGCCGCTCACGGGGAAACGTGGTATACACATATCCGAATAGGCGTTGATTCGTGAGAATAACATCACAGGGCATGCTGCGCGGCGGCTGGTTTTCATCAGTCGTACGCCCGCCATCCCAGATAGCAGGCAGGTTAAGCAGAGGCTGCTCGCCTTCTTGCAGATGTGCGCTTAGCCCCTTGACACTTGAAAGTATTCTTTTGGTGGTGCGTATATTGTCAGACAAAAGCGATGTACGATCCTTTTCTTCTAATTGTTGCGTAGATTATAGCATAGGAGTAGCCACAATGAATATACAGATCAGACCAGCACGAGTTGAGGATGCGCCGGGCATTGCGCGTGTGCATGTGGACAGTTGGCGAACCACTTATCGTGGCCTAGTGCCAGAGGCCGTGCTCGCTAACTTGTCCTATCAGACGCGTGAAGACATGTGGAGAAACGGCCTCAGTGATAGCGAACGCAAGAATTATGACTATGTAGCGGTAGACGATCAGGGACACATTGTTGGTTTTGTCACGGGTGGGCCATTACGTGACGGTGATCCCAGCTATGAAAGTGAACTACATGCCATCTATCTACTGCAAGAGGCACAAGGGCAAGGCATAGGGCGTCGGCTCATGCTCACCTTTGTTGAGCGACTGTTACAAAGTGGTGTCACCTCTATGCTCCTGTGGGTGTTTGCCGATAATACCGCACGTCAATTTTATGAGGCTATGGGCGGGCAGGCGATACAGTCGCAACCGTTAGAGGTAGGTGGTGTGGAACTACAAGAAGTGGCTTACAGCTGGAAGGATATTCGGACAATACGATAATATATTTGCTAAATCGTTCAGTTTGTCAGCTTTTCATTTTGCTCCTACAATCATCTATGAACACAAAATGATTCAATAGCACAGTACGACACTGTGGTGTAATAGCTGGACGCTTCATACATACTAAGAGGAACGAAGATGCCGAATGTGATTGCGGCACGTACTCAAATGGGTACGTCACTCATTTTTCATATAATATTCTCAGTACTAGGTGTTGGTATTCCCTTGCTCCTTTGCATTGCCGAAGGGATTGCCTTAAAAAAGAAAGACCCTGTCTACATGACGCTGGCGCGCCGTTGGGCGAACGCGGCTGCTATAATCTTCGCCATTGGTGCGGTCTCTGGCACCGTCGTTGAATTCGAATTAGGGCTGCTCTGGCCTTCCTATATCAAATATACAGGCGCGATTATTGGGCCATTGTTCGCTTTTGAGGGATTTGCCTTCTTTCTAGAGGCGATCTTTTTTGGCATTTACCTGTATGGTTGGAATCGTCTCTCGCCGAGGGTGCATTGGTTCACCTCGTTTCCCATCGTGATTGGCGGTTTTGCCTCATCCATGTTTATCACCACAACAAATGCCTGGATGAATACGCCTACGGGCTTTCAGCTGACCAAGGGTAAGTTGACGGGGATAGATACGGTTTCAGCCATTTTTAACCCTAGTACACCGTACGAAACGGTTCATATGACGTTGGGATGCTATGTCGCTATTGGCTTTGGTGTGGCCGCCGTCTACGCCTTTGCTATGCTGCGTGGTAAGCGCGATGATTATCGACGTAAGGGGATGATGCTGGCATTGGCGGTAGCCTTAATCGCCACACCATTACAGATCATTAGCGGCGACTTTAATGCACGCTACCTAGTGACTGCTCAACCAGCCAAGCTTGCCGCTATGGAGGGTGTCTTCCAGACAGCAAGTCATGTTCCCTTACATATTGGTGGTATTCCAGACCCAACGACGGGTACCTACTACTTTGATATTCCTATTCCCGATGGGCTAAGTTTGCTCGCGAATTACAACCCTAATACCGTTATCAGGGGGCTGGATACCTACGCACCGCAAGATCGACCAAATCCAGTTGTACTACATCCCGCCTTTGATGGTATGGTTGGTAGCGGTTTCTTTGCCCTTTTCATTGTGCTGCTCTTCTGGGGCTTGTACTTCTTGCGCAAACGAGTTATCCCTGAGATGAAGCTACTGTTATGGGGCATTGTGCTCACTGGGCCGCTCAGCTTTCTGGCCGTCGAACTCGGCTGGATTGTGACCGAGGAAGGACGCCAGCCCTGGGCCATTTATGGGGTGCTGCGCACCAGTGAAGCTGTGACTTCGGCTTCGTTTGTGTCGGTGAGCCTGATCATCTTTGTGCTTGTCTACCTGATACTAGGCACGACGCTGATCTTATTGCTCCTGCGGCTGGCGCGTACTCCCCTACCTGAAATGCGTTGGGAAAAGGTGAAGAGCGGACCAGACGCCGAAAATTACAGCGAACGCGAACTGGTTGGTGTGTAAAAGGAGCAATGAGGTATGTTACTACCATATGTAATTCTCAGTATTCTCTGGTTCGCCTTGATCGCCTATGCTTGCTTTGGCGGTGCCGACTTTGGCGCGGGTATCTGGGAACTGTTCGCCAGTGGTCCCACCGCAGATCGTCAGCGTGCATTGATTGATGACGCGTTGGGGCCAGTGTGGGAGACCAATCATGTCTGGTTGGTCTTCCTGGTGGTGGGCTTGTTCTCGTCCTTTCCATCAGCATTCTCCATTCTCGTCGAGGTGCTCTTTGTGCCGTTAACCCTGGCTCTTTTAGGAACAGTGATGCGTGGCTCTGCTTTCATCTTCCGCTCACATGGTTTACATCGGCCCGTAGCTGCTGTCTGGAGTCGCATCTTTAGCCTTGCTAGCCTGATAACGCCGCTTTTCCTTGGTGCTTCCGCCGCGGCTGTGGCGAGTGGGCAGATTATTGTGAAGAATGGCAGCGTTGACACCCATCTGCTTTCAACCTTTTGGATTACGCCCTTTGCTATCGTGATTGGTTTGATGGCGGTCCTGCTGTGTGCAACGCTGGCGGCAATCTATCTGACGGTCGAGGCAACCAATAAAAAAGAGGATGATCTGGCAAAAGCGTTTCGCTTGCGTGGCCTCATAGCAGGAGCAATAGCCGCGGTATTAGGGGCATTTGGTTTGCTTCTTTCGCCATCAGCGGCACCTAATCTCTGGCAAGGTTTGCTCAATCATGCATTGCCACTAGTCATTGTGACGATGTTGATTGGGCTTGGTGCTGCGGGGGCGTTGTTTCTCGGCTATTATCGTCTCTCGCGTGCGCTGATCATCGCGGAAACTGCCTTCCTGCTTGGCTCGTGGGGCGTGTCGCAAATTCCCTATATCATTCCACCTAATCTGACTGTAGAGGCGGCAGCTGGCGTACCCAGCACGCTCTGGTTGTTGTTAATAGGGATTATCGTTGGCATGATCCTGATGTTGCCTTCGTTAGGTTTCCTATTCTACGTCTTCAAATATCAAGGCACAATGGGCTTCTTTAGCCGAGGCAGCGTGCCCTCGTCCGGACACAACATTCCTGTCGTGAAATAGGGGGGTAGCGAGAACGTGATTGTGAGGCGGTGGTTGCATGTCGTGCAATCGCCGCCTCACAATCACGTTCTCGCTATTTACAATGCTTGCTACATACTTCGCGCTTCTCTATAATGAAAGCAGAGATTACGCATTTCGTTTGCAGAAGGCGGTAGGAAGCATGGCACAACAAGAAGAACACACACCAGAACTACTACAAAACAGTGATGTGCAACGCAAGCAGAACAAGCTACCACTCACAATAAGCAAAAGAGTGACCGATCATCTTGCGAATGAGCGCACCTTTTTAGCGTGGGTACGCACCGCTATTTCAGTCATTGCCTTTGGTTTCGTGGTTGAGCGTTTTGGCCTCTTACTACGTGAACTTGGTGCTAAGACGCCTCTATTCCTCTCAACACACGTCTCTTCTGTGGTGGGAGTGACTTTGACTGTCCTCGGCGTGGTTATTATGATTGTGGCACTCTTCAGCTTTTTGCAAGTTCGTCGCTCTATTGACGAAGAGCACTTTCACCCCTCGTCTCTCTATGCTATTGTGCTCACCGTGCTAGTCAGTATCATTGGGATCATACTAGCGGTGTATTTACTCTATACCGCTTAAAACACACAATAAGATATCGTGATAGCAGCAATCTTGAGAAGTGATAGCGAGCTACCATTGTATGTCTGCTTAGGGGGTACTCGTGTGATTAATGCTTTGCCAGGGTTTCTGCAACATCGTTGGTGACGATAATGACATCTTGTCCATAGCGAATGACATGACTGGAAGAAAGAATAAAATGTTGGCCCGTGAGTCGTGTGCGCATGGTGCCAGTCAGTTCATACGCATCAACACGAAGTTGTGTCGGTGTGCTAACATCAATTAAAATGTTTCCTACTGTTCCAACGAAGCTACCATTTTCACTGATTATGCGATAGGCGAGCAGACTACGGCCCAGTGGTAATAGTGCTAGCTCGTTTTGATCCTGCTCATGAACAAGTAGGCTTTCATTCGCTATAGTCACTGCATCACGACCAAGGGCAGTGATATTGCCAGAAGTTAAAACGCGGTGTCCAAAGATGCCTGTTTTTATTTGCAATGCTTGTATGCCGTGATTTTGTGGTTGAAAGTAAAAATCATCAATAGTGCCAACCTTTGAGCCAGTATCGATAGCAACAACGGCTATCCCCTTGATGTCTGACCAGTTTCTCACAGTTTCGCTACTTTGCATAAACGTGTTCTCCGCATGCTTACTCAATTTTTGTGTAAAGTGTGATAGCCTGTTTGCTACTACGACAAACGGTAGCAGCAGACAGGCTAGAATCTAAGCGAGTCGATACGCGACTAGTAGCGGGATGGCTTGAGCAACTTGTGGAAGAGGCCAAAGAGCAAGAACGTGGGGGGCCACTGACCGACAAAAATGCTCCAGTCGCGCTTATTCATAGCGAACAAGCCAGCTGAGATAATGATCGAGCCAAGGGCTGCCCAATACCAAGCCTCCTCGGGAACTTGGTCAGTTACACGGAAGTACTGATTTTGTGCGTCTGATGCTTTGTTTGCTGCTACATCTGCATTTGCCATATTCATATATCCTTTCTATGACTGATATTTAATGAGGAACTTTCATATTGTTCCTACTAGCCTATACACGAGTGACATAAAACATTAGTGTCAATGTGTAACATAGTTACATATTACTTTTCTTCTCGATGATGCATTTTTCTTGCAGATGGATGAGACTTCCACGTATGATAAAGAAGGGGAAAGAAGCATTTACAGGAGTGGGAGGCTAGGCTCTCTCTGTTGGGAATGTGCTTCATTGCTCATGTTGTTTCTTCTAGTAGAGAACATCGAGCACCTTATGAGAACAATCTATTGAAAGAAATATTACGATATGAGCGAAACTCAAACAGCATCGACGCATAACCGTGTTTCAACTTGGCGTGTATGGCTAAAAACCGCACGTCCCTTCACCTTGTCTGCTGCGATCAGCCCTGTACTAGTGGGTACCGCCCTGGCCGCGTATCATGGCACCTTTCATCCCTTCATTTTTGCAGTAACGCTCCTCTCCTGCTTGTTTCTGCAAATTGGCACAAACTACTTTAACGAGTACTTTGACTATCGTTATGGCTTAGATCATGCAGGGTCACTAGGCGCAAGCACAGTGATCTTTCGCAATGAGATGACCGCTGCCCAAGTGTTAGGCGGCGGAATCGCTTGTTTTGTAATCGCGGCCTTGCTAGGTGTGATCCTGATTGTCCTGGTTGGGCCTGTCATTATCTTATTCGGACTCGCGGCCATGACGATTGCCTACTTTTATAGCGCGAAACCGTTTAAGTTCTCCAGCCGTGGCCTGGGCGATGTAATGGTTTATATCGCGATGGGCTTCTTGATGACTTGGGGTTCTTACTATGTACAAATACCTCACTGGTCTTGGTCGGCCTTTGCCGCGAGTGTGCCTGTGGGTTTCATTGTGACGGCCATTCTCAATATGAACAACGTGCGCGACTATCAGGATGACCTTGCCGTTGATAAGAAAACCTTGCCGGTACGCTTTGGGCAACGCTTTGGACAACGTTTTCATGCTTTCTTACTCTTTGGTAGTTATGTTGCAGTGACACTCTTTGCTCTTGTTGGCCTGCTTCCCTGGTTGAGCCTGCTGGTCTGGTTGACCTTCCCCTTGGCTTTCACTAATGTGCGTTCGGTGTTGCAGGCAAGTGATCGCAGTGCCTTTATTCTTGGCATCAAGCGAACGGCTGCATTCCACCTACAATTTGGTATGGTTTTTGCTTTTGCACTCGTGGTCGCAATGGTATTGAAGGTGTAACATACCACGTTCTGCGGCGTGAGGTTGACAAAGCACCTTTCTGGCTTTTACAATACATCTCAAGGTTGCAAATTTGCACATTTGTGAAGATGGGGAAGTTCAGCAGCATTTTCAATGAAAAGGATTGTGTTGTTGAACTTATGGAAGAAAAGGATGTACAACGTCATGACGCAAGAAAGCGATGATATTTATCTCCTGACTGAGGTTGCCAGCCTCTATTATGAAGAAAACTATACCCAGGAGCAAATTGCGAAGGTCATTGGGGTATCCCGTTCAGGGGTGTCGCGCTTACTGACGCGTTCGCGAGAATTGGGTCTTGTCGATATTCATGTGCATCATGCATTGCGAGTATCTGCCCCTTTACGCGATGAGCTCATGCAACGCTTTGGTTTACAGGATGCACAAGTGTTGTTGAGCACCTCGACAGATGACTCTGTGCTTGGGCTTGTGGGTGCGTTAGCCGCTCGCTATGCAGACCGTCGTATTCAGGAAGGGCAGACTGCCACCAGCGCGAACGGCTTAGGAAAACCACTCCGTGTCGTTGGTATCTCTTGGGGCACGTCCATGTTTGAGATGCTCAACGCGCTGCGCCCACGCCGCCGCTTACCGCTGAATGTGGTACAGTTAATGGGTAGTGTGGACACAACCGCTACGCCCGACATTGATGGCCCAGAGATTGCGCGTCGTTTTGCTGATGCTTATGGGGCGCGCTGTTATTATCTGCATGCTCCACTGCTGGTGGGTGATCCCATGGTGTGCAGTGGCTTACTTAAAGAGCGTAGTCTGCGCCGTTCCTTCCAGATGATGGACCAAATGGATATGGCCCTCGTCGGCATTGGTGGGGCCCGCCCTGAGGCTTCTGGCCTGTTTCGTGCGGGCTATCTTGGAGAGAACGAGTTAGAGGTAATCCGTAATCAGGGGGCGGTGGGTGATATGTGTGGCTGCTATTTCGATATCAATGGCAACCTTTGTGCCACCGAGATGTTGAGTCGTACCATCACCGTTCCCTTCGCAACATTCCGTAACGTTCCTCTGGTCATCGCGGTTGCGGCTGGTGTTGCTAAAACAGACGCTATTCTGGGGGCATTGCGAACAAAGGTCGTGAAAGTGCTGATTACGGACGAGCCATGTGCCCGTGCCATCCTGCAAGAAGCGGCACGGCGCGAATTTGTGGAATTGTAATATTTGATGCGGTCAGTGACAGAGCTGTTATTGTGTACTGTTTCTGGTGCTTCCTTACAGTTGTCATGTCTCAAAAAGCGAGGTATATCTATGGCATCTACCTTACATGGTGTCCCTGCTGCTAGTGGTATCGCAATCGGGACATGTTTGCTTTATGATCCCGTGCCACCTGAAGTGCCACACTATTCCATTGACGCGAATGGCGTCGGCGCAGAACGAGCACGTCTAGAGCGTGCTGTGAAGATATCCGCACAAGAGTTGGGGCAATTGAGAGATCATGTGCATGTGCATGTTGGCAAGCAAGAGGCAGACATCTTTGATGCGCACCTGCTCATACTAGAAGATGATGCACTGCTCGACGGGGCACACGCACGCATCAGCGATGAATTGGTCAATGCCGAATGGGCCTTGTGGCAGGCTGCCGAAGAGTTTTCACAGATGTTGCTGGAACTCGATAGTTATTTTCAGGCTCGCGCTAACGATATTCATGATATTCGCATGCGTGTTATCGCGCATTTGCAGGGGCGCAGCACGACCCAGTTGCAAAACTTGTCTGAGCCAGTCATTATTGTCGCACACGATTTGTTGCCATCAGATACTGCTGGTCTGAATCCAGCCTATGTGCTTGGGCTGGTGACTGAACAAGGTGGACCAACTTCGCATACCGCGATTCTGGCGCGACAGATGGGCATACCTGCTGTTGTAGGGGCAAAAGATATCCTGACCACGCTCCAGCATGCGCACACACGCGAGATTCGTGTGGCTCTTGATGGTAGCACTGGCGTGGTTGAGATCGATCCCGATGAGCAGATACTTGCCGCGTATCAGCGTGCCGCACAAGAGTATCATCAGCTCAAGGAGCAATTGCAAACACTACGCACCCTCTCGGCGACAACACGAGATGGCGTGCATGTGGAGGTTGCGGCGAATATTGGTCGCCCACAGGATGCAAAGGTGGCGGTCGAGGCGGGCGCGAACGGTGTCGGGTTATTTCGTACAGAGTTTCTCTTCCTGGATCGCACCACGCCACCGAGTGAAGAGGAGCAGTTGAGTGCGTATAGCACGGTGCTCGCAGCCTTCGCGGGCAAAACGGTGATTGTACGCACACTAGATATTGGTGGCGATAAAAGCATTCCCTATCTGAAACTGCAAGCCGAAAGTAACCCGTTTCTGGGGTTGCGTGGTATTCGTCTCTGTCTCGCCGAAGCTCACCAGCATCTGTTCCGCACCCAATTGCGGGCCTTATTGCGCGCCGCCGAAAAAAGCCAGGCCGCTCTATGGATTATGTTTCCCATGATTGACGACCTGCGCGAGTTGCGGCAGGCGAAAGCATTCCTCGCGGAAACAGAAAAGATACTCCTGAGCGAAGGAATGCTGCAAACTGCTGTACAAGATCGCTTACGTGTGGGCATCATGGTCGAGACACCCGCGGCGGCTTTATTGATGGACGTGCTGGCGAAAGAGGCTGACTTCTTTAGCATTGGCACTAATGACTTGGCACAATATACCCTTGCCAGTGACCGCATGAATGCCAGCCTTGCTGAATTGCACCGCCCATTCCATCCTGCCGTGATGCGCTCAATCGCGCAGATCGTAACCACCGCTCGAAAGCACAATCGTTGGGTGGGCATGTGTGGCGAATTGGCAGGTGACGCTCGGGCCAGTTTGTTCCTGCTTGGCCTGGGCATCAACGAGCTAAGCATGGAACCAAACTCGCTCAACATGGTGAAGCAGAAGATTCGTTCTGCAACCCTCAGCGAGGCACAGGCTCTCGTACAACATGTTCTAGCCGCTGAAACCGCCGAAGACCTCGACGCCTTGTTCCAGGCATAAAGAACAAAAGAAAGAGGTAGCCAGAGTATTGCACGAACGCAATACTCTGGCTACCTCTTTCCTATGACTGAGTGAGGAAACTCTCAGCGTTTAATCAGGGAAGTTGTTCTCGATCAGGCTTACCAGCGAGGAGACCGCTTGTTTCTCATCCTCGCCATTGGCCACAATCTCTATTTCAGCGTCTTTATTGACGCCAAGCGTGAGCAGCAGGACCATACTTTTCGCGCTGACGGTCTTCCCCTTACTACTAATCGTGATGGTACTGCTAAACTGCTTCGCAATCTTGACAAATTGGGCCGCTGGACGTGCATGTAGACCAGCTTCATGCCGGATAAGCACCTTTGCTTGTTCCATATTAAAGCTCCTCTCAAGTGAATTTCAATTACTCTTTCACTTGCATTTTATAGGATACCAATAAAGAAGAGATAGCGAGAATGACCACAAGGGACATCCTTACAATAACAGGTAGGGGTCTTCCAGCAAGGTTTTGAAGCGATGGAGGAAACGGCTCCCGCTGGCTCCGTCAAGCACACGATGGTCCGCGGAAAGTGAGACCTTCATAATGGGACGAATCTCTAAGCGTTCCCCCTGTTCGTCTTCAACCACTATGCCTCGCTTGGTCACTTTGCCGACGGCCAAAATCGCGCTTTGGCCGGGGGCGATAATGGCATGAAAGGTGTCAATACCATACATCCCCAGATTCGAGATAGTGAAGGTCGCGTTTGCCATCTCCTCTGGTTTCAGCTTGTTTTCGCGTGCCGCTTGTGTCAAGCGGCGTAGCTCACGAGCCAGCATGGGAATGGTTTGTTGCTGCACATTGCGAATAACGGGGGTCAGCAATGCCCGCTCAGTATCCACGGCGATGCCAATATGGACGTTACGCCAGCGACGAATGCGCTCTTTGCCAAACTCTTCCTTTCCAGGGTCCCAGGGATCGAGCGTCGCGTTTACCTCGGGATGTTTCATGAGGGCTGTTGTCACCGCTCGTACGATAATGGCGGTGAGCGATGGTGCGGGCTCTTGCTGGGCCTGCAAGCTACGCCCGATGCGTTGGCGGCAGCGTTCAGCCTCGGTCATATCTATTTCCATGTCAAGGTAAATATGGGGCGCGGCGGCAACACTGCGCTGCATCCGTTGCCCAATGATCCGACGAATGGGGGAAAGTGCGATCCATTCGCTCTCTTCATCTTGGGTGGCTACAACAGTCGCAGGTGTGGGCGGCGTTGGTTGTGCTGGCTGTGCCGCTTGTGCGGTTGTCGTGGCAAGGTGAGCCTCAATATCGGCACGCGTAATTTTTTCTCCGGCTTTCCGCTCTGAGAGCGAGGCCAAGTCTAATTGGTGCTCTTGGGCCATTTTTTGCGCAACAGGAGTTGCACGTACCACTTTTTGAGCAGTACCGGACTGCGTCTGCGCGGTTTGGCTTTGTCCATTCTTGCGTGACTGCTGCACAAAGTCAAGCACGTCTTGGCTATCAAGCGGGGATATTGCACCCGCTTGCAACACACTGAGCAGGCTAATTCCCTGACGTGCTGCCTCGCGTTTAGCAGCTGGCGTGCTTGGAATGGCTTGGCCTGCTGTATAGGATGCCGCTAGTGGCAAGGTTGCCGCCACCGGGACGACTATTGCTGGGCTGCTCTCCTCTTCATCGACGAGTGTTGCCAGAGGAGCACCAATGGGCAACACGGCACCGTCGCTGGCAAGAATGCTTTTGAGTATGCCACCGAATGGTGCCTCAACCTCCATATTCACCTTATCGGTCATGACTTCGACTAATGGCTCTCCCTTCTCCACCCGCTCTCCTTCTTTATAGAGCCACTGGAGTACCGTACCCTCGGTCATGGTCATACCCAGCTTGGGCATGGTTAATGCTCGTTCCATTATTTTTACTTCCTACCAAACCTAGTGCGGCTTTCGTTGTACCAGCTTATGTGCGGCGGCGTAGATGTCATCTTCCTGTGGCGTGGCGCGCTTTTCGAGCACAGGGTTGTAGGGTATCGGAACCTCTGCCCCACCCAGACGCATAATAGGAGCATCCAGATAATAAAATGCCTCACTCTCAGCTAGGCGAGCTGCTATCTCTCCGCCAAAGCCACCGCTCAGAACCGCCTCATGCACGATTAATACTCGTCCCGTTTTGCGGGCAGAGGCGACCAGCGTCTCCTCGTCCAATGGGCGTATGGTACGCGGATCAATAACTTCCGCTTCTATGCCTTCTTGCGCTAAGTGATCGGCGACGGCGAGGGCGCGCGGCACCATGATAGAGAGAGCGATAATGGTCAGGTCTTTGCCCGTGCGTTTGATATCTGCTTTGCTGAGTGGAACTTGCCAGTTTCCTGTAGGCACCATTCCCTTTTGCTTATACAGCACCTTGTGTTCCAGGAAGATGACCGGATTAGGATCATTGATGGACGCGATGAGTAGTCCTTTGGCGTCAGCAGGGGTCGAGGGCAACACAACTTTTAGGCCGGGGACATGTGCGAACCATGCTTCCAGGCTTTGTGAATGTTGGGCGGCAGCACCTGTGCCTGAGCCGAGAGGAGCGCGAAAGACAACAGGAACTTCTGCCTTGCCGCCGAACATAAAGCGTAGCTTCGCCCCCTGATTCACAATCTGGTCCATCGCGATGGCCATGAAGTCACTGAACTGAAACTCGGCCACGGGGCGCGTGCCGATGAGCGCGGCACCAATGGCACAACCTGCGATGGCTGCTTCAGAGATCGGTGTGTCGCGTACACGCTCCTCACCAAATTCCTCGAACAAGCCACGGGTCACGCCGAAGGCACCTCCATAGATGCCGATGTCTTCGCCCATCAGGAAGACGCGTTCGTCACGTATCATTGCCTCGCGTAGCGCATCACGGATTGCCTCGGCATACGTCATCTCCCGCAATTGAGGCGTCGCTGTATCGGAAACTGCTGGGACCTGTGGCTCAAGATGGGACGTGGGCGATGTGGTGGTCATGCGTAAACTCCTTCCAGAAGAGCTTCAGGATCGGGTGCTGGACTACTTAAGGCAAATTGATAGGCATCTTCAATAGCCTGATATGCTTCCTTTTCGATCTGCTTGGCCTCTTGCTGATCGAGGACACCTTGTGCCGTCAGTACTGCGATGAAACGCTGAATTGGGTCACGTTGCTGCCATTCGCGAATTTCGTCGCGTGTGCGGTAGCGATTCTGATCGCTTTTGGAGTGTCCCTTATAGCGGTAGGTGTAGGCTTCGATAAGCACCGGGCCTTGTCCACTGCGTGCATGCTGCACGCCCTGCGCGACGACTTGGCGTACGGCCAGGATGTCATTGCCATCAACGCGCTCACCGGGGATGCCGAAGGCTTGTGCGCGTTGCGCGATGGTCTCATTCTTCATGGAGCGTTTCGTGGACATCGACATCCCATACTGGTTGTTCTCGCATAGGAAGATCACCGGGAGATCCCAGATGGCGGCCATGTTGATAGCTTCGTGGAATGTTCCCTCGTTCGATGCACCATCACCAAAGAAACAGAGGCAAACACGGTCGCTCTTCTGCAACCTGATGCTCAATCCTACGCCAGTGGCGATGGGGATGCCACCACCGACAACACCGTTTGCACCCAAATTGCCAGTTTTTACATCGGCAATATGCATGGAGCCGCCGCGTCCACGACAATAACCAGTCTCTTTTCCCAGCAGTTCGGCCATCATGAGGTTCAGATCTGCGCCTTTGGCGATGCAATGTCCGTGCCCGCGATGCGTACTAGAGATGTAGTCATCACTGCGTAAAGCGGCTAGCGCACCCGTTGCGGTCGCCTCTTCACCAATCGAAAGGTGTGTTGTACCATGTACCTCACCGCGCATAAACAGCTCATCAACCTTTTCTTCAAAGGCTCGGATACGGTACATGGTGCTTAAATACGTACGAAGTTGTTGCGAAGATATTTCTGAAGAGAGTTCAGTCATAGATTCTGCTCCTACTGCTGCGTGTGAGCATAGAACGTTCTATACCTGCACAAAAATTCAATGTTGCACATATATCCAACTATACCATGCGATATGGATAAATGTCAACCGTTTCCGTGCCGATAACAGATTCTAGGCTCACTTGGCTTGCAGGGCTTTTTGTCCATATTCGTGCAACCAGAATTGATGCAGCTTTTCGACCTCTTCAGGAGGCAGTATGACCGGGTTGCCCAATTGTTTGGCTATGGTATATACCTTTGCGCTATCTTCCAGGGCATGCGCGATAGAGAAGGTTTGGGAGAGGCTGGCCCCGACGACCATTGTGCCATGATTGCCCCAGATGACTGCGGGACGATCACCAAGCGTATCTGCTACCAGTTCAGCAAATTCTGGCGTACCCGACATGCGGTACGGCGCGATAGGCACCTCGCCGCCCAGTGCCAGAGCGGACTCCGCCAAAATCATCGGCAGCGATTGATAGACGACGCCAAAGGCTGTGGCATACGGCGAATGATTGTGCATCACGCACTGCACATCTTTGCGGCGGCGCATGATAAGCGTGTGCAGTGGCGTCTCCAGCGAGGGTTTCCATTTGCCCTCAACCACCGTGCCATGCTCATCCACTACCACGATATCCTCTGCCGTCATGGTTTGATAGTCGGCACCACTGGGTGTGATACAAATAAGCCCTGTGGCGATATCGCGTGCGCTCAGGTTGCCCTGAGTGGCGCGAACAAGCTGGCTGTCATACATCTTTTTGGCATAGCACACAACTTCTGCACGTAGTTCTGCTAAACGCATCTTTTTTCTCCTTACACGACAGGGGAACTCGATTGGCATCTTTCTCTATTGTCTTTACTATAGCATACGCTATCGCTTCCATCTGATCGCTAGCAAAAGGCGTGTGGACAGCGTCAAAATAGCGAAATTTTTTATCTCTTCTTTTACCCTTGACAGTATTCCATTCCCGATGGTATACTTGCACAAAATACCGAATACGCACAAAGGTGAAACGTGATCAGAAAGCAAGAGCCGTTTAGCAAAGTGGTTGCCGTAGTATTGGGAGCCGGTCAGGGAACGCGTATGGGTCATCCGATTAATAAGGTGTTTTTGCCTATTAATGGGAAGCCAGTCATTGTGTATGCCATAGAAGCGTTTGAACACTGTCCTGCTGTCGATGAAATACTGCTGGTGGCTGCGGCTGGCGAAGAGGAGCAATTAGCAAAACTTGCTCACGCTGCTCATTGCCATAAAGTACGTCGTGTCGTGCATGGTGGCACGACGCGCCACGCCTCCGAGCAATGTGCTTTAGAGGCAATGCGTACTGGTATCGAAGCGGGCGAGATCGAGATTGTCTTAATCCACGATGGCGCACGCCCCTTTATCACTGTCGAGCAGATCGAGAAACTTGTAAGTAAAGCACGCGAACTGGGCGGCGCAATTCTGGCAACGCCTTTGCAAGAGGAAGAGCAGATTGTACAGGTCACGGACTCCCTGACGATACGCAACAGTTTTGAAGGCGATATGGTCTGGCGGGCGCAAACGCCGCAAGCATTCCAGGCCGCATTGCTCCTCAAAGCCTATGAACAGGCCGAGTGCGATCAATTCTTTGGCACCGATACCGCTGCCTCTGTTGAACGTCTGGGTTGTTCTGTAGCTGTTGTCGAGAGCGAGGCGACAAACTTGAAAATTACGACAGCCCATGATCTCTTCCATGCAGAGAAATTGGGACGGTATCGTCGCTTTTAATGAGTAGGATGTGAGGCATAATAAACCTTATACCCGCATCTCTTCATAATGAGTATGGGCATTATGAAACAAACTCTTGCCAACAGGTTTTTTAACTGTTGCTGCCTTGTAGACAACGATAAGTCGTACTTGCATTCACGACGAGTGCTTTCAGTAAAGGTAGTGAGTGGTTAGCCATGATAGCCTGTCAGACGGAACTGAATTGTTTGCATTGTGGATACACAACAACGCATACTGTTATGTACGCGTCGCTGTATATTAAATGTATCAGGTGTGATCGCTGTGCCTTCAAGACGGAGAAACCTGTCACAAAATTAATGTGGCAATATTGCAGTGATCTACCTGGTCGTGCTATTGCCCTTACCCAACGTTTGCAACGCGAGGCCTTTTCTCATCCTATTTCGTTCGCTTATAGCCTCCCTAAACGTATGATTTACAAGCCAATAGAACTGTCCCGTGAGCTGGCAGAAGTCTGCCTGTAATGAAGCAGGTGGAGTGTCGTACCGCTATTTCTCGACGGAGGTACACGTGTCAACAACTATTGAACAATTTGCGGCTGTTGCACTGCTTGCATGGCTCGTCCAACTCGCGCTTGCCTATCGACAAGCTCGCCTCTTTTATCATCGTGTCAACAAGCTAAGGAAGCTTGGTCGCACCGCAACTGGCCTCGGTGGAGGCAGGTATCGCGGGCGCGTCTATATCACGCTGGTTGTTCATCCCCTGACTCATCATGTCATTAAAGCCGAACGACTCAAAGGTTGGACTGTTTTTGCTACTCTCAAGCCTGTTCCTGAACTGGAGGGCCGCTCTCTTGAAGAATTACTTGCACCAGATATCACTATAGAGGGATTATCAAAACAGGCCCTAGCCGCAGCACGTTCAGCTGCTGAAACTTTGCAAAAATCATTTGACAAAGCAGCGTTAGCGGAGGCGAATGCCTCGTAAGGGTGCGATGCAACGCTACTACCTGCTAAACAAATTCCGATACATTCCATAAAAGCACTAAACAAAAGAAGCGGCCTCAGACGATACATCATCCTCTGACCGCAAGCTTGAAAGTCCTTAGATATGCCAGTCTGCATGTATTGTCATCAGGAGGTGCTTATGCCCCTATTCGTTGGCTCTTCTTGTGTGCGCGGCCCGCCGTTATAGTGGCGCGCTTCAATAGGCGCATGCAACGTAACACACTCTTGTTGTTTGGCTCTCTTCATTTTTTGCTGTATGTTCACTATGTAAGTGAGCATAAGATTACACGGAGGTGCTCCTGTGGCGGTTCTACAATTTTTTGTCTTCCTTGCTACCGGTTTCATCGGTATGTTCCAGAAAGGCGGCACTGTCTTTGTCGGCCTGGTAACTGGAATTGTTCCTCTGCTGATTGTCCTGATGACGGCGGTCAATGCACTCGTGCGTTTAATCGGGCCAGAGCGTATCGATAAGGTGGCAATGGCGAGTAGCCGCAATATTTTCTTGCGCTATCTGGTTCTTCCTTTCCTGGCGGTGTTCTTCCTGACAAACCCGATGGCTTATACGCTGGGTCGTTTCCTACCTGAGAAACAGAAACCAGCGTTTTACGACTCGGCTGTGTCTTTTGTGCATCCCATCCTGGGGCTATTCCCTCATGCTAACCCTGGTGAAATTTTTGTCTGGGCTGGCATTGCAGTTGGTATCACCACACTGCATCTCAACGTTGGCGATTTGGCGATTCGCTACTTCCTGGTTGGTCTCGTCGTCATCTTCATGCGCGGGGTCGTGACTGAGCGCATTACCTCGATCATGTGGGCACGCCGCGCCAGTAGCGAGGCCGCAGATGCGGAAAATGCAGAAGTCGAGGCAACGAGCGAAGGTGAAATCGCTGCTGGTGGAGTCGCATTCGCAACAAACGAGGAATAGTCTTATTATTCAGATCATCGCCATGCGCAATGGCTGATGCTTAAGGAGGTTTATCATGCAATTGACTCGTCTCTTAGAGGTCATCGGTCGCAGTGTTGGTAACGTCGTGGGCACGCTGTATCAAGCAGGTCGCGACACCATCGAACAGGTTATCCGCAACATCCTTCCCTTTATGGCATTCATCAGTATGGTGATCGGTATCATCCTCTACACAGGTATTGGTACGATCATCGCCAAGACGCTCTCGCCGCTGGCGTCGAACATCTTCGGCCTGTTGCTCATCTCTATTATTTGTGCCATACCTGTCCTGTCTCCGCTGCTTGGACCAGGTGCGGTTATCGCGCAAATCGTAGGAACATTACTTGGTGTAGAGATCGGCCTGGGCCACATTCCCGCGCAATATGCCCTGCCCGCCCTCTTCGCCATCAATCCACAGGTGGGATGTGACTTCATCCCCGTTGGCCTCGCACTCGGTGAAGCAGAGCCTGAGACGACCGAAATCGGTGTGCCTGCCGTGCTCATGTCTCGCTTGGTCACTGGTCCTGTCGCGGTTGTCCTGGCCTATCTTGCCAGCTTTGGTATGTACGCCGGACATTAATTAGTAGGAGCCCACCCTTTCTACCCGTTCATGATACCCGTTTGCGAGTGTCATGAATGGGGCACCATAGACGGGGGGTTACGAGGGCGCGATGCTGTAGGCATCCGTAGGGACCAGCTTGAGCGCGTCCCGTACCCATTGGCGAATTGCATGCCAGCGAAAACCATTGCCCGACGCGAATCGATTGGGTTACGGGTTACGGGGAGGGGCGCGATAAATCTGGCCCCTACGGGGCTTGCAGCGTGCTTCGCTGCTGCTTGTGATTATGATAGTATAGAGTGTGTTTTTGTTCAGCTCATCAACGAGGAGAATTTGTTATGGCTTACAAGGCAGTAAAAGTTTCTAAGGGACGTGGTGGCTGGGGTGGCCCCTTGGTCGTAAAACCCGAGGCCGGAAAAGATCTGATTTATTGTGTCACCGGTGGTGGCATTCACCCGGTGGCGCAGCGCATCGCCGATCTGAGTGGTGGCAAGGCTTTTGATGGCTTCCGTTCGTCCGCACCAGAAAAGCAGATTGCGTGTGTCGTAATCGACTGTGGTGGTACGGCCCGTATCGGCGTGTATCCGATGAAGAAACTTTTGACCATTGATGTCAAGGCAAGCTCGCCTTCTGGCCCGTTGGCGCAGTTCATCAACGAGAAGAACTTCGTCTCAGGGGTGAAGCCAGACGACATTAAAGTAGTCGAATAGGTAGCAACCCACATAACACGCATAGCGCGCTAGTGCTTTGTTTCCGTTCTCTGTCCGTGGTGCTGAGTGCAACGGGCGTGGGTGTTTGTGCCCAAAAATCGACTAGAAAGAGGGAAAACGTGACTGCCTATACCGATGCTCATGCCTTCAGCGTGAGAGAGGAGCAGCTCGTCCTGAAGTATCGCGCCATCATTCAAGAGATTGGACCGATGGTTCCTGAATTTCTTCCACATGGCATTTTAATTTTCTTTGGTGAGCAAGCTCCTGCCGAACTTCGTGAAGTTTCACTTATTCATGATGGAAGCCAACTCATTTCACCTATTGTCGCGGGTGACGTGCTGCGTTTTACACCACCCTCTCATGAAAGTGCTGACCTTTCATGGTATCGTTTCACAGCAGTCGGCGATATGGCAAATTCAAACTTAGCGGAATTAGGTCATTTGGTGGTGCATTTCGATGCCGCTATGGAAGCGACGCTTCCCGGTGCCGCTTCGGTGGAGCCTTCGTTAACGGCATTGCCTTCTGTAGGAACAATTGTGGAGCTTTTCGGGTTGGAGAACAACTAGCATGAATCTGGCAACAGAACTCGAACAACGTCAACGTGAGAATCGCGCAATTCGCGTTGGTCTGGTGGGGGTTGGGCAAATGGGAGCGGGTATGATCGCTCAAATACATCTTATGCGCGGTATGGATGTGGTCGCCGCCGCCGACATTGATATAAAACGTGCAGTGGGCGCGTTTCGCAGTATCGGTGTCGCGGAAGATGATATTGTCGTTCTCGATGAGCGGGTGAATGTCCATGATGCAAATGCGGCGATTGCTGCTGGCAAGCGTGTTGTGACCAACCGTGCCACCAGAATTCCCGAAATGAATGTTGATGCTGTCGTCGAGGCAACTGGCATGCCATCTATTGGTGCCTTGGTTGCGTTTCGCACCATTTTAGCGAAGCGGCACATCATCATGTTGAATGTCGAAACCGATGTCACCGTAGGCTACCTGCTCAAGTCTATGGCCGAGGCCGCAAATGTCATCTACACCACCTCAGCAGGTGATGAGCCAGGAGCACTGCTAGAGTTGTATGACTTTGCTACATCACTCGGTTTTGAGGTCGTGGTGGCTGGTAAAGGCAAAAACAACCCGCTTAATAGAAGTGCCACACCGAATCAGCTTGCCGAACAAGCCCGCCAGCAGGAGATGAGTCCTAAGATGCTGGCCTCCTTTGTTGATGGCACAAAGACGATGGTGGAGATGACCGCTGTTGCCAACGCGACAGGACTCGTCCCTGATATTAGCGGTATGCACGGGCCGAGAGCCACGCCGGATACACTGGCACAAATTTTTTGTCCACGTGAAGATGGTGGTATTCTCAATAAGCGCGGTGTCGTAGATTATGCGCTGGGTGACATCGCACCGGGTGTCTTCCTCATCTTTACCACAACCCAGCCGAAGGTGATAAAAGACCTGCAATATTTGCGCCTCGGCCCTGGTCCTTATTGGGCCTTGTATCGCCCTTATCACCTGGCGAATATTGAGACGCCGCTTTCGGTTGCCCTGGCCGTGTTGCATCATCAGGCGACGCTCGTACCAAAGGGACCGCCAGTGGCCGAGACCACAACCGTGGCCAAACGTGACTTGCACCCCGGCGAAGTCCTTGATGGACTTGGCGGAACCATGGTACATGGCAATATTGAGCTGGCTGAAGTGGCGCGAACAGAAGGCATGTTGCCGCTTGGTCTGTCTGAACGCGCTCGTGTCAAACACGCTGTTGCACGTGGTCAGACATTGATGTATGATGATGTTGAACTGGATGAACAGTCCTTTATTGTGTATGCACGCCGCATTCAAGATATGCTCGTGCGTGAGGAAACCATGTGAGTTGGTTTGATGAGGCTGTGGCACGCCACCAACGGGAAAGGCGTGCCGCAGAGGTCGCACAACAGAAAAAGCAAGGCGACGCGGCAGGGATGCTGACACGCCAGCAAGAGGAGGTCGAGTCACTCGACCCCCTTATTCAACGCCTGCTCAGTGAGTATGGCGAACATCTTTATGGCAAAGGCATGATGCAAAAACGCTTTCTTGTGCGCTTGGAACGCCCCGGAAAAAATGCCGAACGCTCCTGGAACTGGCACTGGCACCTGTATAGCCTCGTGAAGGGAAAAGCAAGCATTGAACTTCACCCCATCTTCAACGAAGTAGGTGTCGTGCAACGCTTCACTGCCACAAGTGGTGAGAAGCTTGTAGAGATCGCTACTGCCGATGAGCAAGCCATCAAAGACGGCCTGGTAGCGTTGTATTTGCAGTAGAATGAAGCACCTATTTAGCCTTCTTGAGATTTGCTGAAATGCTGCTGGAACAGGCTAGCGGATTTGGCGAAGCCTTTCTCGGTGAAGACTACCGATTTTGCCTTGCTTTGTGGGTCGCTTATTAAGCCCTTTTCGTATAGTCTATCCATTGCGTCCCAGTCAAAGCTTTTCCATGTTCGATAGCCCTCATGTATGCCGAGATACAAGAGGGCAAGTACCATTTCATCTACTTTGTCCTGATCGTAATCATCCATGGGGATTCCTCCTATGATATGCTGATACAATTCCTTATTTTTTCCTCTCCTCTGCTCGCCTGCGTTTCGCCTCTAGCAGCTTTTCCGAGGTGGATACCGTTGCTGCTGCAGCATCAGCTTTTTGTGGTGCCTGCGGTGTAGTGGATTGCTGCACCTGCTTTTCGCGTGTATCTTTGGTGTTTTTGACTACTGTTGGCGTCACGGGGCGCACAAGGCGCGTCTGGCGTTCTTCGCGTTTGGCACGCAGTGTGCCGAGCGGTATTCCAGGGGCAGCCTGTGCTGTCTGGCTCGCGTTTGCAAGGGCGGGTTGCCCTCGCTTGAGGCGTGTGCGCAGCCATTGGTAGCCGACGGCAAAGAACTCCAGGCTGGAGAGACGACGGGCTGCGATATCTATGGGCAAGAGCAGGGCCGCGAGTATCAATAGCCAGAAGACGATGGGTATGTCCGCTGAAACGGGCGGCAGGTTTTGGTCGAAGGTGCTGGTGCTGTTGGCGGGATTAAGCAGCGTGCCGCCACCGGCCTGCGCTAGCAATTGTAAGAAGCGCGTATCGACGCCTTGCGTGCGATATTCGGGTGAGTAGGGTACGACAAGGCCGGTTGTAGCCGAGAGCTGATTGGTGTTCCCGTTTGAGGTACCGCGCCATGCAATCTGCACAAGATAGGCACCCACCTGCAAGGCTGGAAAGGTGCCCTCCCAGCGATTGGGAGCTGTATTTTGCAAGGCAACCACTTCTTGCGAGAGGTCAGGGGTAATGATGCGTGCCTGCATCTGTTGACCTGTTGCATTGCTGGATGTCCCTGCGGGCAAGTCCACCGTGAGTTGACCCGAGGCACCAACGACCCTGCCATTGATATTGAGTGAGCTATCGGGTGTGGGGAGCGTCCAGGTGACAAGATTGGCCCACCAGCGTGCGGCATCGTTCCATTGCAACCAGTTGGCGGTCCATAGTCCCAGGGCGTCACTGGTCCAGGCCGCGACCCGACCCAGACCGTATTGCCAGACAGCCAGTACCGGATCATCTTTGTGGCTGATGAGCACTAATTGCGCGGCAGACTTCGGTGTTGTGGCGACGTATCCGCCTAATCCTGGCAACGGGCCAAGCCCGGTCAGAATAGGATGTGCGCCAACGATAGCGGGTATGAATGGTTCGTTAATGATCGCACGCCGTGCCGCCTGTTGCGTTTCACGCAAGAGCACTTGCGGAATAGCAGAGGGATCGTCGGCACGATAAAAGCGTCCCTTGCCCCAGTTAGCTAATTGCTGCATAACAGCTAAGTCTGCGTAATTGTCGGCATTGGTGGCAACGGTCGAGACGGTAATATTTTCCTTTGCCATTTTCATGACCTGGGCCTGAGCTGGATAGCCATCGCCCGTGTCGCCATCGCCCAGCAGGATGACATGCTTGATTTTAGCATTGGTGTGTAACAGTTCGTTCTCAGCGTTTTGCAGATCGGGTAGGTAGCTGGCTGGATCAGCTGGGTCCATGGTATCAATCGCATGATCGATGCTATTCTTATCCGTCACAAATTGCATGGGAATTGCCAGCTTGCCATATGCAGCTGAGATGCCAACCTGATCGCGTGGCGAGAGCAGGTTAATCACACCTTTGGCCGCCTCTTTCGAGATGTTGACATTGACATCACTTTCCAGACTTTCCACAATCAAGACAACCGCGATGCTTGGCGTATCTTTATGCTGAGGAATGTCCATGCGTACAGGCAGCGTTTGCTCCAGTGGCGTGTTCGCATAGCCACCGACACCGTAGCTGTTTTGGCCGCCGCTCACCACTAGTCCATGCCCAAGGTCGCGCACGAAGGATTGCAGAATTTGCATGCGAGCGGTTCCCAACGAAACGGCGGGTACATCGGCGAGTACGACCGTGCTATATGGTGCCAGCCCGTCCAGTGTCAACGGAATGTCGTTAGGTGTACCGATATCTACACTGATCTTGGTCGCTTTCAACGCGGACACGATGTTTGCACCATCACCTTGTCGCCCTTCGACGACGAGCACACGCGGCGGTCCCTGCACATTCACGAAAACCGCCGCCTCATTGTTTTGCAAAATGGTGTCCTGTGGAGCGTCGAGTGTGACTCGGTACGTATGAAAACCAGGTGGAGGTGAAAGCAGAGGAAGCGTAGCTTCTTGTTGACCGGGGGTAAGTTTGAATGCCTGCTGTAAAAGCAATCCCTGGTCCAGATAGACGCGCACCGTAGCAGTTTGCGTGACCGTGCTATAAAACTTGATATGCAGCAAAAAACGTTCATTGGTGCGTAACTGGGTGGGAGCATCGAGCCCATCGATACGAGCCTCAACCCCGCTTGTATTGGGTAATGGCACAATATCGAGGCGTATGCCCTGCTGCTGCAAAAGTTGCGCTTCCTGCAAGGCATCACCAATATTTTGCTGTCCATCGCTGAGTAGCACAATATGGCGCATGCTATCACTGGGGAGGATCGCGGCTGCCAAGCGTAGTCCAGCTGCCAGGTCCGTATAGTTCGTGTCGGGTGTAGACTCGAAATGGCTAAAATCAAGCTGCGAACTGACGGACTGCTCGACCAGGGCATTGCGACCGACTGCGACAATTCCAACCTGATCTTCAGAGCGTTTGTGCTTAATGGCGGAGGTAATCCATTGCTCCATAAAGTCGCGTTGCGGGCCAGTGCTGGCCGAGATGTCACCAACAAAGACTACCGCTTGTCGCGAAACGGGTCGCGACCATGTGGCACCTGCGAGGGCCGCGATGATCAGTGCGAACAGGAGCAGGCGACTGGCAAGGATGAAACGCCGCTGTGCCGGTGGAAAGGGCAGCGACATACGTCGCCACGTCAGATAAATTAAGGCTCCAACGGGTAGCAGCAATAACAGCAGCCACGGTTGACTAAAGGTAATCACGTCTCCCCCCTGTCTCTCTTGTTTGTCTCGCCAGACTCTTCCTCGTCCGTTTGATTGTCTTGTTGAGTCGTCTCATCGCCAACTGATAGTGGTCCGCTAGCTGTGCTTGTACTACTTGCAGCTGATTTGATGGTGAGGGTTGAGCCTTGCCCCCTCTCCCAGTACGTTGCGCCGTGTTCGCTGCTGTTGCTTGTTGCTGATAGCTGCGGCTGAATAGCCACCACTCGACGCAAAGGATGAGTAGCAGCAAGGCGGAGATCCACGGCCATATTTCGCGTAGCTCACGGGGAACAGGGTTACTACTGCCTGTGAAGTTGCTGCTATGGGTCACGGGCAAGCCTGGTGCCGGGGCGAGATGTGATTGCGTTGGATCGAACAGGTTGACCGTGAAGGCTCCTGAGCGTGACTGTCCCTGTATGTGTTGTGTCACTTGATAAATGCCGATCTGGTCAGTCTTGTCATAGGGGGTGACGGGGAATGGTGGTCCCACCGTAAGACTCTGCTGACCTGGGCTCGTAATGATGACTTGTGTAGCACCGGGCCATGTTTGCACACTCACCGGAACGCCTGCCGTTACTTGCCCATCGCCCGTAACGGGAGAAGGGAGAAACCAGTTGAGCATATTATAGATCAGGATAGGAAAGCTGGGTTGTAGCGGTAAGTCGCTATCGTGCAGATCAAAACCGAGCGCGGCGATGCGTGTATTATTGTGCTCCCCTGCCAGCAAGAGCGGTGTTTCTGGCGTTATCACGATTGATTGCATCCAGACGGCGGGATTGAGTTGATGGCTATACCGTAAGACATGGATGCTGCCCAGGTCAACCGCGTTGAGCAAGTTCGCGTCGTCGCTGCCCACTGTGATATGACTGACCTTTGTATCATGTTGTGAGGTGCCGAAGGGATAGGTGCCTTCACTAGGATTGAGAAAGAAAAGATTGCCTGTTGGCAACGTGGCTGGCACGAAACCATCGAATATCGTGAGATCATAGGTATTGACGGTCACATATTTAGCGGGTGTGGTCTCGTACAGATCAATGTTGGTTTGCAGACGGAGCGCGGTTTCCAGAAAGCTATTGCCTTTGGTGACGAGCAGAACGCGCCCATGGGTTGAGCTGCCGACAATGGCCCATGCCTCATGGTCGGCGGTCATCGCATCCTGCGTAATAACCTTGGCATGCAGCATGCGTGTATCCGCCGCTAATGGCCCCCACTCAAGCGAGCCGCTGCTCTCTGCTGGTAAGGTGATCGTTTTGACACCGACGAGTTGTCCATCAGCGTAGAGCGAAACCGGAATTGAACGTTGTTGATGGCTAAAGTTAGCGACCTGCGCCAGCGCGACGAGATTTCCTTGCACCACGCGTGAGGCCAGTGCTAACAGAGCCGCATTGGGTGTGTCGGTACCGATGCTCAAGTAGCGCACTGGAAACGCTACATCTAGGAGCTGGTCGGGCTGTTGCACATGGCCATCACCGATAACCAGGACCTGTATATTGGCGTGGCCAGCCGCCAGCGATGTTGCCAGCGCGAGTGCCTGTTCCAGATCGGCACTCTGATTCGTCACTTTGGCGCGTTGTAGGGCGGCGGAAAGCTGGTTTTTATCCTGCGACGAGGCGATCAGCACCTGTGGTGTGCGTGCCATGGTGATGAGTGAGAGATGGTCGTTGGGGCCGAGGGCGTCGATAAAATCAGCAACCTGGCTTTTGGCATTTTCAAAGCGACTCGGTGCCACATCGGTTGCCTGCATACTGGCCGACGCCTGTAAGATGATAATGGTGTCACCGCTGATACGGTTGCTTGTGAAGATTGCAGGGCGTGTCAGCACCAGCACGATCACGGCGGCGGCGAGCAATTGCAAAATCAGCAAAGGCGTGATGCGTAATCGTTGCCAGGGGCGGCTGGCTTGCATGTCCTGTAAGGCTTGTTGCCACAGTAAGGTACTACCCACAACGCGCTCCTGCCGTTTGGGTCGCATGAAGTAGAAAACAAGAATGATAGGAATGATAATGGCAAATGCCAGTGCCGCCGGTACGAGTAAATTCATGCAACCTTCCCTGTGGGGCACCCCTTTACGGGTGCCCTGGCCTCAAACGGTTTATTTCACGAGCGAGATTTGTCGTAGCACACGTTGTACAACATCCATAATAGCAGTGTCACTGGATATTAAGCTATAGAAGGCCGCGTTCGCGTGGGCAAATGAGGCCAAGTCTTCGGTAAAGAGAGCTAGACGTTGCCGATAGGCTTGTATGACATTCGCTGAGATACTGACATCAACATTGCCGTTGCCCTCACTATCACGTAGTCGCCAGTCACCCTGAATATCAGGTTCCAGCTCATCAGGCGAGAGGATTTGTAGCATCGCTACCTCTTGCCGCAGTTGGCGCACGGCTCGCACCCCTGTTTGATAGCCGCCAGGGGCGAGAAAATCCGAAATAATAATCGTCAAGCCAGGGCTGGTAATGATACGACCCATGTCATACAGGGCTTTATTTAGATCGGTTGTGCCAGCGCGTGGCAACTTGTGCAAAAACTCACCGACCGTCCAGACCGAGTTTTTGCCGCTACCCGCACGCCGAAATGAGGCTAGTCGGTCGGTAAGCGCACCCACGATCACGTTATCCTCGCACTTGAGCGCGATATACGCGAGTGCCCCCGCCACAGCAACGGCCAGATTCGCCTTAGACGGTGTGCCATGATACATCGAGTCCGAACAATCAACTAGGATCGTGACAGTGATATTTTCCTCCGCCTCAAACACGCGCAAGAAGAGCCGCTCCAAGCGCGCGTAGGCACGCCAATCGATGCGCCGAAAATCATCCCCAGGAGCGTAGCGGCGATAGTCGGCGAACTCCATGGAGGTGCCCGCCAACGGTGAGCGGCGCCGTCCCTGCCTGCCCGTCGCCATCGCTCGACGGGTGAGCAATGCCATGCTGTCCAGGCGTTGCAGCACGTCGGCGTCTAATGGGTAGCGATTGTTGCTGTTCTCATCTGGCATGCGTTATTGAGCTTTCTCTCGTGATATTCTCTACTCAGTTTCGTTTGAAGGCTCAAAAAGGCTAAGTTGCCCTTTGTGCTGCAGTCTGAATTGTTCTAGTTGTTCTAGTTGTTTTATACTTTTTTTAGGTGTAGGTAGTGCCTCTGGTGGCGTTCCACCTAACTCATTGATGATGAACTCTCTGACCTTACGCGCAACAGTAAAATGTGTTGTATTCGCTCTTTCTTTCCCTTGTATCTTGTCCCGCTTCATGGATGCATCAGTTTGGGCGGCGCGGAAGATGTTATCAGCTATTTCTTCCGAAGACATCCAATTGGATATTTCTTCACTTGGTGCTAATTGTTTCAAGGCGTGAATATCATCTTCTGTCAACCCGCCATACAAACCTCTATAACCAGCATTCTGAAATATTGCATGTTCTTCAGAAGTAATCACACCGGCATTATGTGCTGTCTGAGCAAGTTTTCGATTATACAAGCCGAGTTGTGCGCGATAGATTAGACGTTTTTCATCTTCAGATAGTTGGGCGAATGTATCGACATCAGTTAACTCCTGTCGACGTGTTTGTATCGCGAAATAATCCATTGCATGAGCAACAATAGGTTTAGAGGAGTCAGCATTTTGTACCAAGATGTAGCAAGCATAACGAGATAACTCAACATCACGAGTAGATCTTCTGGCCCCTTTACCCGCTCTGATCATTTTCGTGACCTCACGAAAATGATTGTCTACATCTCGACCATTAAATTTACAAGCGATCTTAGCCTTCGCAATTACATTCTCAAAATTCTCCCAGCGATTATAACCTAGGATTTTTGCAATTTCTCTCGCTCGCCAGAATTCACGCTCTCCATCTACATGACGAATAGAGTCAAAAGGTGAGGTTACAATATTAGGTTGCTTGTCTTTCTCTTTGCTCATTATCACTTCCTCTTTTTAACTTAGTGCTTTGATTGAGAGATGGTTATCCCTCCTCAAGCTCCTCAATAATCGTCTTGATCAGTGCTTCGGGCGCGATGCCATCGGCTAGGCCATCGAAATTGAGGATGATGCGGTGGCGCAAGCAGGGATAGGCTACTGCTTTCAAGTCCTCGCTGGAGACGTTGTAGCGGCCTTCGAGCAATGCGCGTACTTTGGCGGTCATAATCAGAGCCTGGAGGCCACGTGGGCTGGCTCCATAGCGCACATATTTGCGTATTTGTTCCGGTGCGTCTTCCTGGTCGGGGTGGGTGGCAAGCAGCAGGCGCACGGCAAATTCTTTGATGTGTGTGGCAACGGGAACGGCTTTCCCTATCTCGATCAGTTGTGCCAGTTGTTCGCCTGAGGCGATGCGTTGCGC
>JBBPYR010000156.1:0-29916 GCA_038199755.1 Ktedonobacterales bacterium
ACATATGTACCCTGAGTTCCAGGGGAACACAAACGCTTGGGGAGTAGGACGCTCTGGCTATGAGGAAACTTGTAGTGAAACGGCTTACGAGGAACCAAGAACTGACGATTGGACTAAATGTCCATAGAGCAGAGAACGGTTAGATAATAGGCAAATTGCAGAATTGTGGGACAATGTTGTTTTGACTGAGCTAGAAGGCGAAGTATTAACAGCGTTACGTATTCTCGCTCCAGGAATTGAGCGCATCAATATTATAGGTGACACGAAAAGCAGGCAAGAGCGTCTACCAATTGTGAAGATAGCAAATAGTAGTGAGCCTGTTCCCCTTCGCAATTTGGGAGATGGCCTCCAACGTACATTGGGGATGATACTAGCACTGGTTAATGCCAAAGACAGCCTGCTCCTCATCGATGATTTTGAGAATGGGCTGCATTATTCTGTGCAAGCAGATTTGTGGCATCTTATCTTTAGACTAGCGCATCGCCTCAATGTTCAAGTGTTCGCTACTACGCATAGCTGGGATTGTATAGAAGGGTTTCAAAGAGCCGCTCAGAACTGCCAAGAAGACGCCTACGAAGAAAGCTTGCTGATTAGCTTAGAGAACAGAAAATCTGGTATAGCTGCTGTGCTCTTTAACAAAGAAGAATTGAGTATTGTTACTCGTGAGCGGGTTGAGGTTCGCTAAATATGAATGAAGAATTAACTAGTAGTGTTAAGCCTTTAAATGTTCTACTGGTTGAGGGAGATGGTGAACAAGAAGAATTTCCCAAGGTGGGTGTATGGATTATGCCGAATAACGCCGACCCTGGAAAAATAGAAGATTTTGTAGGCTCACTACGAAGCCCTGATGATGTGTTATGGCCTATTGCTGAAGAAATCGTGCAACGAGTTATGAGTGTGGAGTCCCGTTTTGTATCTGAGCACGAGAGTAAGGCACGTATTCACACATGGCTTGCATGGCAGAATAAGCCTGGAAGATCTATGGGGCAAGCAATAACAAGTAAATATGTTTTACCCGATGCTCCACTAGCTCAGCAGTTTATTCTTTGGTTTCGTCGCCTCTTTGAACTCGAAACCCCCTAAATTCCCCCTCTATCCCTCTACCCCAAACAACTGACATAACAACTGCGTTGTAAACACAAACACCAACTCCCTCGACACTTCTTTCTTTCGTAGCAACCCTTGCACCACTTCCACATCAAAAAGCCCTGTTTTCTTAAGAGCCTCTGGCGAGAGCGTTTGTTGCAGCAACTCACTCTTCTTAATATGCAACAGCGAATCGGCAGGGGCAAGCAGCGGAAAGGAGGTACCCACCTTCTTAAAGTCTGGCAGATACGTTCGTAACAAAGGCAACAACAAGTCTTCCTTCGTTTGCCCATGCTCCAATGCTACTGGCAAACAAGTCATCATCCTCACCAAATCATGATGCAAAAAGGGAGAGCGCATCGCTATATGTTCCTGCGTGGCGATCTGTTGCGCCATGTGTACCACCCCATCAGGTAGACGCAAATGCATTTCCAGATATCGCCAACCTTGCCGCTTATCCTTATACTGGAAAGCCTTGCGCGCCAACTTGCGAGCGTGCAACGACTCTTCCCATGGCTCCGCCTTTTGCAATGCGCTCACACTTTCCTGTGACCACACTGAACGTGTCTCTGTCGGCTCGACCAGCGTTTGAGCATACCATTGGAGTATCGTGTTGACCCCCACATCCTTTGGTGGTTGCTGCGACACCTTCTGAGGGATAGTAGCGAGCAACATACTCGCCCCTAATCCGCTCATCGCGACCCGCGCCCCCGTCTCGCTTGCTACCGTGTGCAACACCTGATGCAACGCTAATGCTCTTGTATCGACCGTGGGAGCCTCTAGCTCGCTCAAAGCCGCAGTCCAAAACTCCGTCTGGTCAACGCCTGTGATCGCGAGGAAGGGGTGTTGAGCATGGGTCGCGACCCGCTCCATCTCTTTCCAGTCTTTTTGCGCTATGCTATTCCTATAGCCATAGGTGGCTATACTAAATGTTGCTGCTGAAATATTTGTGTTGTGCGTGGTATGAAGGGTATGGGAGGTGCCCAGTGTTGCCAGCAAGGACGGAACGGTGTTTCCCATCAACATCACAAGCTGATCGTGGGGGGGGAGTTGTCCCGCCACAATCTCTTCAAACATCTCTTGCAATTGTTGTTGAAATTGTACTGGGGCAAGTGGCTTGTCGTCATAATCGGTATGCGCGTTGAGAACGGTTTTTGCGTGTTGCCATCTAAGAATGGAACCTGCGGGCACAATTGAAATACCCTCAAACGCGGTCCAGGGTGCGGGAATAAAGCCGTAGCGTAACAGTGTGTCCAGGGCGGCAAGATGTAACTTACGAGGCACACCAACGGCGAAGAGAGCCTTTATCTCGCTGGCAAATAGCAGGTTGCCTTTGGCGGGCCAATCTTCGATATAATAAAGCGCGTGCGTGCCAGAGAGCGGGCGGCGAAAGACCATCGTGCGGCGGGCAGGAACCCAGTCCAGCAAAGGTGGCTCGTCGTTTCGTTGCATCACGTAGGCCATATCGGACAGGGCCGTTAGGCCAGCACCGGGCTGTATCGCTCGTGCTGGTTGGCCACTATACCCGCCACTCTGGGCTAAGGTGTCGCCCATAACGGTCAGTGTCTGCTCAATAATCTCTTGTGCGACCTGTTCGCCTGTCAGCCATCCGGCAAGTGTTGGCATGTGTTCTTCCTCTCGCCCCTTTCCCTCTTAATTATTGCGATCTTTACGCCAGGGGGCATCGGCACGACGCATCCAGCGGTTGTTATGATTGATAAAGGTATCTTCGCGATTGAAGAATGAATCCGTCAGATCACATTCTTCCCATTGTGCGCTATTGCCTTCTTTACGCACTTTCTCTACCAGCGAATTGATAATTTCCGGGCCATTGTCTAACTCGATGCCAGGAAACGTTTCTTCGTCAATATCGCCGTCTAGCTCTACCACTTCATCATTCTGGTTGCCACGCAACACATAGTAAATATACATACACACCTCTCTTCCTGCTATTTCTCCGTAGGGATCAGCCTTAATTCACCAACAATACCACACTTACCACCTTAACCGCAACGATGATGAGCAGGTGGCAGTTAGGTAATACTGAATATTTGAAGATGGCCGCTCATTTGTCCATCTGGGGGATGCTACTTGCAATTTCACCACGAGTAATGCCATAATACAAGTGATGAGATATGCCTAAAATAGGCTTAATGTAGCAATGTGTATCCATGTATCATGGTAGGTGTTGGTTGGCCGATTGCGTCATAGCTTCGGCTTTTAGAGGAGTTTTTGATGATCATTCTCCTGCTTACGCTGCTTGTAATAGCCCTCTCTATTACAATCGTTGGCTGGATGCTTTCTCCAAAAAATCATGTTTCTCAACCGAAACGGATTTCGTATGCTGTGCGGAACCAGCAGATGGAACGCTCACGGTCGCAAACGAGGCAGGTTGGAACAAATAGACGTGTACGCATAAACCGCTCCCAATTTGAAACGGAGCAGCGTGCCTGGAGTCGCATATTTGCCTCCCTCAATGTGAGCTCTCTCGTGGGTCAGCAGAGGGGCAGAGTTCAGCAGACGCCGTGGCTAGGTATTGTATTAATACTGCTCGCGCTCTTCCTGTTCGGCACCTATTCTCTACGTACGCTCCTCCCCAACTCAGCACTTATTATGGCAACCTCATGGGTGGATTCCAGCAATTCCACAACTACACAGAGTCAGAGTAAACCCATCGTCACGGCTCCCTCTTCCGCCTTCGCGAATATGGTTGGTGCTGATAAAGCCTTGGTGCGTGTCGGTCAGCTCGAAGCGTCGCAATATAATAGTGCGCAGGACTATAACACCTGGGCCTATTCTGCCTGTTCTGCTGCAGCGATGACCGAGGTAATCAATTCCTATGGGCACAACTACCGTATTGCCGATATTCTAAAAGTAGAAGCTGGCCTGGGAGAAATCACCCCTGATTTGGGCTTGATTGAACCAACGGGCATCGATAAGACGGTAGCAAAGTTTGGCTTTAAGGCGACCTGGCTAGTCAAGCCTTCGCTTGACCAGGTGATTTCCGTCGCCAATACAGGACGGCCCATTATCATTGGTTTTCCGCCGCAACGCTGGGCTGGCGGCCACATTCTCATTCTGCTTGGCGGCGATAAAGACCACGTGTATCTTGCCGACTCTTCGCGCTTGAATATGCGTGTCCTTACACGGGATACCTTCCTAAAATACTGGATCGGTTTTTCTGTTGTTGTCGAACCAAGTAAGGCATAACAAGAAGCGGGCAGAAGGAAAGCCGCCCTGGTACACCTGAAGATGTACCAGGGCGGCTTTCCTCCTATCCACTTCCGTATTTCGGCTATTGTTCCACGCTAGGAGCGTCTTCTTTTGGTCGTGGTGGCACAAACAGCTTGATGCGTCGAAATGATTCGGCATAGTGCATTTCAAGCCCCAACTTCTCTTTCGCCTCTTTCGCAACTGCCGCTGAACGTTCGCGTAAGCGTTCAGTGATGCCGCTTTCTGGCCCGAACTGGCTGCTATGGCATTGCAAACCTTTGCCTTTGATGTCAATTGTCTCAGTAACATCTATATAGGTGTTCGTTTGTGCAGAGAAGAACAGGTAGACTTCGTGTACTTTGTACGGTTCTAGCCCTTCTGCCAACAGTTCACGGAATGAGCGCGGATTGCCAACAAAAGGATAGATGCAATCCAGCACGATATTTCCTGTGGCGCGGTGGTCCGAATGATTGAAGAAACCCGTTTCATCAGGCTTTTCGTTCGGGTCTGGCGCGAAGATATGCTGTGAGGGATCGTGCGTAATCACAACGCGGGGCCGATATTGGCGTATCAAGCGCACGATCGCTTTACGCGTCTCATCGTTGTTATATAGGTGCCCATCGGGAAAGCGCAAAAATTCTACCGCTTGCACGCCCATGGTTTCGGCAGCCAAGCGTTGCTCATGTTCGCGCATAACCATGAGCTTATTATCGTTCTCGCTAGGAACTTCGCTGCCCTCGGTACCATCGGTCATCACTACCCAGACGACCTTTTTGCCCTGTTTCGCCCATAAGGCACTCGTTGCGCCCGCTCCAAAATCATCATCATCTGGATGCGCCCCGATTACCATTGCCTCATAGTCAGGCGTTGTTACGACTTCTAGTGCTCCTGGTGCATTTCTGTCACCCATATATCACCCTCTCATTCTAAAACTTTTGCTTACACTTCTTGCTGGGGCATATTGTTGTCAGATGTGGTGATTACTTGCTCAAAGGCCGCAATCACCTCGCCTGCGTCCACACTACGCCCTGCTATTGTATCTAACCCAATAGCGCGCTCTAATAATCCCGTTTGTAGCAGTTGTTGCTCTTCTGTCGTATGTCCAAGTAGTTGGGCCAGGACGCTTGTATCCCAATGCAGCACAATACCCGCTTGTAAGAGACTGCCCACACGTCGCCGTAGCATGTCGATGCCCACGACTTTGCGCTTCCCCACTGCTACCTCGTATGAAGACAGCGAACCGTAACAGGCACGATTCAGCAGCAATTCATAGCTGCGTATTTCTGGCTGCTTGAGTAAGGTGCGTCTCTCGTGTGCTTCTTCCGGCAAAACAAGGCGTGTCTCTATGCCCAGACGCTGTAGTGTTGCTACCCAGGCTTCCCCGAACCAGCGATACGACTCCACCACATCTGCCAGTATCAAAGGATGCTCTGCTGGTAGGATGACATCGAGGCAGAGCAGATGGGGACCTACATGCACAGCCGTTCCTCCTGCTCGGCGATGATACAGAGGAAAACGCTGCTGTGCTAGGCTTTCTGCATTGAGCACATCCAGCTTCTGCGAAAAACCAAGCACTAACCCCTCCGGTTTTGCTATCGACCAGTAGAGTACAGGTGCATCACCCGGTTGTATCGTTTGCAACAACTGCATGCTCATATCGATATGCTGCTGCTGATCGGCAATCACAAGTGGATAGCTATTCCAGGTAGGATGCCTGCTAACGCTCTCTCTACTCTGGAAGAAATTGAGACTCTGCAACACTCTTCTCCGCTGTTGTACGTAGCAACCAACCGACGATAGCGGCAATCAAGCTTATGCCACCACCAGCAAGCAGTGCAACTGGCGCACCAAAGTAGTGCGCTAATCCGCCAGTAAAGAGGTTTCCCAGGGGTATACTCCCGGCAAACACTAACATGTAGACGCTCATAATTCTACCACGCAAGTGATCTGGCGTCACGGTTTGCAATGTCGTATTCGCGGTTGCGGAAAACGCGATTTGTGTGAAACCGACCGTCGCAATCAACACCAGCGAAAGCACATACAGATGCGAAAGTGCGAACGCCATCTCTAGTATACAGAAAGCGATAGCCGCGATCATCATGTGCGAGTAGCTCGGGTTTTTGTTTTTCCATGCTAGCCATAGTGCTGATAGTAACGCGCCAAAGCCCAAGGCCGATGAGATGAAACCAAAGCCAGCAGGTCCAACCTGCAAAACATTCGTTGCGAAGAGCGGCAAGACCACGTTAAAGTTGATACCGAACAGCGAGATGGTGCCGATTACCGCGATAATCATCAACACCGAGGGGGTACGTCGTATATATGCGAACCCTTCGCGTAAGCTTTGCCATGTATTCTGCTTGCCCGCACTTGCACCTGCCACTGTTAACTTCCTGACGCCAGCGTGGAGCGTTTTCGGGTCAATCAAGGCTAGCCCGAAAATGACAGGAATAAAACTGATGGTGTTCAGCAAGAAGAGTGGTGCGACACCCAGCCATGCGATCAAGAGACCAGCAATACCAGGGCCGACAATACGTGCCATATTGAAAAGCGAGGAATTCAGCGCAATCGCGTTAGGTAAGTCCTCATGTCCGACCATTTCTGAAACAAAGGCCTGACGTGATGGCATATCTGCTGCGTTCGTAAGGCCAAGCAATGTTGCTAGAATAAATACATGCCAGATTTGTACTACACCCGTGGCGACCAGCACCCACAGGATCAGAGCTTGCACCATCGCGAATGATTGGGTAAAGAGTAATATTCTGCGCTTGGGAAATTTATCCGCGATAACGCCGCCAAACAGCGAGAGCAACATCACTGGCAGAAATTGTAGTGCCCCCACCACGCCGAGTAACCATGCACTATGTGTTAGTTGCAACACCAGCCATGCTTGCCCAATGGTCTGCATCCAGGTGCCAGTCAATGAAATCAGTTGCCCGTACCAGAAAAGGCGAAAATTGCGATGGCGCAGCGCAACAAACGCACGTAAAAAACCATGTGACGGTTGCTGCTTTGGAAGTGGCTGCGTTATTTGTGGTGTTGTGATAATGCCCGCTTGTTCTGTTTTACCAGAAATTTGCATAACGAGAGAGTCCAATCTAGGGGAAAGGAAGTGCTGGAAGCAGGGTAGCATTGCCTAAAACATATTCAGTTACTCTTGAGGGCGTAGTTCTTGGCGCATCTGTTCATGATGGGCAATTTTTTCTACAAGAAGCCGACGCATCTGCTCCAATCCGGCTAACTTCTGCTCAATCAACTGCAGTTGTCCCCGTATCAACTCGTCAGCGCGATCTAAATGGGCAATCTTTGTCGGTTCGTCGGTCTCTTGACGATAGGCAATTTTGATAAATCCCCGCTCGTCTTCTGCCTCTAAGAGTATTCGTATTTCAGAGAGTGTAAAACCAAGCAAATTACGTAAATTCTTGATGCGTTCCAAGTGTTGCACGTCCGCTTCACTATAGCGACGATAATTGCCCTCGGTACGCTCTGTAGGCGGCAATAAGCCAACCTCTTCGTAATAGCGTAATGTGCGTTTGGTTAACTCTGTTCGTGTTGCTACTTGATCAATTGTATAAAGCAAAGGTTCATCTGTAGACGCAAGCCCTTGCTGTTCATCAGCAGTAACCATAATAACCTCACAAAAGGTATGATCTAAGAAAGTATGTTCATGGAGATTATGTCCATAGTATACCACAAGTTTTACGTTAACGTCAATGTCAACAACACGCTTTTGGTAGCTCATCTATGGTACGTTCGGAAAAAGAAGCGTGAAGAATCTGTTTGAGAGGGCTCAAGTATGATAAAATACAACTTGGTGTTTTCCATCAGGTTTTGCCGCGTGTTCTCGCTTCGTGTCTGAAGCATGAATGCTTACGCGGGACATCCCTGCTAAAAATCTGAGAAGAGCCTGTATGGATAGCGGCCAAGTGAAGAGATGTTTGTTAGTTATTGTGAATGCAAGGATAGTTGGCATGCATGACACCCTGTCTTCCCTAGTTGAGAGGGCGGTACTGGGCAACGTGCGCCCTTTAGAGTTCTTCTTACGCGAACATAGTCGCTTACCGGGGCCACGTGCAAATTTAGAGCTAGCGAATGACGTCAGTAATTTACTCGCTGCGTCCATTCCTAAAAATCCTGATAGCGTGTATACGTTAATCAATCATTTTACGAATGGTGATCGGCAAACGATTGCCAGCAACACGCCTGATGAGTTTATCATGTTGTGTGGAATTATTGCCTTTGGAACCTGTGCTGCCGTACAAGCTTCTTGGCGTGAGGCGACCTTTGATTTACTCAAACACTATGCCTTAAACAGTTACTGGCGTGTGCGGGAAGGGGTCGCGATAGCTTATCAACGTCTCCTCGCAGATGTTCCAGAGGAAACTATTGTCCAATTGCTTGAATTAGCAACGCATGGAAACTATCTACAACGCCGCGCCGCTATTGCGGCTATTGCGGAGCCACCGCTTATGTACAAACCAGAGGTGCTCGAAGCGGCCCTACAATTGCATCAACCTGTGCTAGCCTTTGTGCATGCCGCCTCTTCCTTTGACAGAAAAAGTGAAGATTTTAAAGCCTTGCGTCGTACACTCGGCTATACACTGAGTGTCGTCGCTGCCGCCGACTCTGAACGTGGCTTTGCGCTCATGCGCGAGTGCGCTGCGTGGAATGATACTGATATCTCATGGATACTGCGCGAGAATTTGAAGAAAAAACGCTTGGCAAAATTCTCTGAACAGGTCCATGGGCTGGAAGCTTTAATCTCGTAATGCCAAATCCTTTTTATCTCATGACGATGCCAGGCTTAGAGTCACTGGCTTTTAGCGAGCTTCGTTCGCGTATTCCCGACGCGGAACAGATCAAATTTGCACGTGGCATCGCGCTCTTTCGTGCTTCCGATCAGCTAGACGAACTGCTCGCGCTACGCACCGCTGAAGACGTCTTTTTTTGTCTGGCGCATATTACAGGGCTTGGACGTGTGCAAGATGCATTGCGTGTCTTGCACAGTGCTACCCTGCGTGCCGATGCCGCCCGTATCCTTTCCTTTTGGCGTTATGTCCATGATGGTCGGGTGGCAAAATCATGGCGTGTGGTGAGCCAGATGCTAGGAACGCACCCATTCCGTAGAGTTGACGCAGGGCTGGCCGTTTCTGATGCCCTGCGCAAAATTTTGCCTACGAATATGCGGCATGTCAATGACGACGCCGATATCGAGTTCTGGCTGTGGTTGGGGGGAAGCGAGGCGTTTGTTGGCTTGCGCTTGAGCGATGCCACGATGCGTCACCGCGATTATAAACGCGAACATCTTCCTGCGTCTCTGCGTCCAACGGTGGCTGCGTCTATGGCCTGGCTCTCGCGCCCGACCGCTAGCGATATTGTGCTTGATCCCTTGTGTGGGGCCGGTACGATACTGACCGAGCGCGGTTTGCTTTCCGAGTTTGGCCGCTTACTTGGCAGCGACCTCCAGCAGGACGCGGTAGCCATCGCCCGACGGAATGCACGTGCCGCCGCTGTCGAGGTCACATGGGCTGTGGGAGATGCCCGCACACTATCCCTGAGTGATAACAGCGTGACGCGCATTCTCACCAACCTGCCCTTTGGTAAACAGATTGGCACACATGAGGAAAATATCAGCCTCTATGCCGCTTTGAGCAAAGAATTTGCCCGCGTGCTCACACCTGATGGTCTGATGGTCACGTTAACGAGTGAAGATCGCCTGTGGGAAACCGTCTTACGCGACTCCGGTTGGCGCATTATCAAAAAGGTCGTGTGTGTCGTGTTAGGGCAACCCGCCAGCATTTTTGTTGTCATACGTGAGTAACCCTCTTAAAAAAGGATAGCTATCTGTGCGCCAGGCATATTTGTCCCTTGTATGTTGTTTGTAAGTAGAGAGAATAGTAATAACGTCTTTTTCACACAGGAAAGAGAAACGGAACGTTAAGCATTTACTTTGGATTTGCCCCTGACTCCAAAGTCGCTATAATGGGGAGTCGAAAAAACTGGTCCTAGCAAGACAACCGAAAGTTAAGAAGAGCAGAAAGGTGGCATTATACGTGGCAACAGTAGCCCCCACAGATTTCTATAACGGTATGGTGATCCGTTACAACAATGTCCTTTATTCTATTCAAAAGATAGACCACGTCACCCCTGGTAACTGGCGCGCGTTCTATCAGGTGCGCTTGAAAAACGTGAAAAATGGGAGAATTCTGGAGCAACGTTTCAACGCCTCAGAAGAGGTTGAATCAGTCCGCGTGGAACACCAGAATTGGCAGTTCCTTTATGTCGATAGCGACAACAACTACATTTTTATGAATACCGAAACCTTTGACCAACAACCCGTGGAGAAAGAGCGTCTGGGCGATGGGGTGAAGTTTCTCAAAGAGCAGGATGTGGTGGAGATGCTGGTCGATGACGAAACAATCATCGCTATCGAATTGCCTAATTTCCTCGAACTGACTGTCGAGAGTGCTGAACCCGGTGTTCGCGGTGATACCGCTAATAACGTTACCAAGCCTGCCACTTTGGAGACTGGGGCTGTAATCAACGTGCCACTCTTCATCAATCCCGGCGACCGCGTCCGTATCGATACGCGTTCAGGTCAGTATGTTGAACGGGTAAAGCGATAGAAACTCAAAAAAAGATTCGCATCTATACCCGTACCGGCCAGTACGTCGGACGTGCGAAGTAAAATAGCTAGCAATTACGACAAAGGGAGGGTGCGTGTTGCCACCGTAACACGCACCCTCTCTTTGTCGTGATTGCTTCTTTTTACACCCCTTGACTCTGCCCGTGGGACAAGGTTGTATAGTTTAGGTAATCAGGAGTGGAAGGGAGTAGCAACATGAGAACACAACTACATATTGGCGAAGTGGCACAATTGCTTGATATTACACCCAAAGCCATTCGCCATTATCAAAAAATAGGCTTGCTAGCAGCACCTGAGCGTACTCCGTCTGGCTATCGCCTCTACGATGCGCAAGACCTGCTTCGCCTGCAACGGATTCGCCGTTTACAATCGTTTGGTCTCTCACTCAAGCAAATCAAGGCCGTACTGGGAAATCCTAAAAGTGAACACACACTCCGTGATGTCCTGCTCGCGCTTGAAGAGGAGCTTACCTCGCAGGTGAAGGTGCTTGAAGAGCGTCGTCAGAAAATTCGCGCACTTTTGGAAGAGAACACCCTCGCCAATGTCGCACAATTACCTGTTGAATCGCCTTCTTTTCAGTTCATTCAAGGCCAGCTAGCATCCTATCAGCTTACTGTTAGCACGGCTTTGCTAGAAAAAGAGGCTCAGTTGTACGCGCTCCTCGACAATTTTCAGTGGTCGCCCAACCAGCAAGATAAGATGCAAGAAACTGCCCAACTGATGATCCAATACTTTATTGAGCATAGCGATGAATATCAGGAATTGCTTGCCCTCGGCGAACGTTTTGCTGCTGTGGCTCTTGCAGCAGCAGATGCACCAGCGGTGCAGCAACTGGCGCAAGACTTTGTGCATTACTTTGGACAGCACCCATTCTTGTTGGCCACCCAGCAACAAGAAGAGGCAGTTGTAGAAACACCTCTTATGTACATAGCTATAGACTTGATGATGTCTCATTTTTCGCCAGCACAACGCACAATTTTGAACGGTATCAGTGCTTTTGTGAAGGGGAGCAAGTCATGAATTACCCTTATACCGCGCAGCGCGGAACTTTTCTCAGCGTTCTCAGCACATTAGGCTTCCTCATACTGGTAGAAGGTGGCGTTTGTGTATTGCTTATCGTCTTGCTCATACACAATCTACTCATGCAGTGCTTGTTATTAGCTGCAATGGTGGCATTTGTCGGCTATTTCTTTATTCGGTTCTTATCAGTGCTATATACACAACATCAATTGACCGCTACGCAACTACACTTACACTACGGTTTTGCGTTTCAAACTGTCATTCCGCGCACTGCCATTAGCAGTGCCCAGCCGGTTCACGAGCACTTGACGATGTTTCAACCACTCCAGCCAGAATATCAAGCTGATAAACGACGTGCGGTGCTCTGCTTCTCAGGGCAAGGGCAGGTACTATTGCAATTGCATGCGCCCGTACACATCAAATTTGGTCGCACATTGCACCCAGTGGAGAAACTGCTTATCAATGTCGATGATCATAATGAATTTATTGGCGCACTCGGTCTATCCACCATTGCTAATATGGCTCGTGCAAGCACACCGCTTGTGCAGCAAGAAGTAAAGCCTTCATCAACTGCCAGCAAAGCAGTAATCTTACCACCCGTATTACCTATGGTTTCATCTGCTATCCAAGTGCAGGGATTGACGCGACGCTTCGCACGCTTTGTCGCCGTCGATGATTTGCATTTGAATATTCAGCAGGGAGAAATGTATGGCTTCCTTGGCTCCAATGGCGCGGGTAAAACAACCACGATCAAAATGCTGGTAGGGCTGCTGCAACCGGATGCAGGGCAGGTGTTAATAGCTGGACATGATATGTGGAAAGACGCAGTTGCGGCGAAGCAGGAAATAGGGTATGTTGCGGATCGCGCTCTCCTGTATGATCGCTTGAGCGGACGTGAATTCCTCTCTTTTTTGAGCCAGATGCGAGGTTTATCACAACGGCAAGCGGAGCAACGTATTGTCCATTTATTGCATCTGCTCGAATTGAGCGCGGATGCCGACCGTTTATGTGGCTCTTACTCATTTGGCATGAAACGCAAACTGTCGTTAGCAGGAGCTTTATTGCACCAGCCACGCATATTGATCCTAGATGAGCCACTCAATGGCCTTGATCCTCATAGTGCGCGTGCGGTGAAAGATCTCTTTCTTGCGCTTACTACCGATGGTGTGACGATCCTGCTTTCTACTCATGATCTGGCGACCGCTGAGGCAATCTGTCATCGTGTGGGAATTATTCATAAAGGACACTTGCTTGCCGAGGGAAGCGCGGCTGAGTTACGCCAAATCGCGCAGGCACCAGACCTGGAAGCCGTCTTTCTCAATTTGACGGCAGCACAATCACAAGAGGTGGTCGTATGAGCATTCCTCTGCTAGGCTGGCGTGTACACCTGAGATCACTCTACAATGCCAGTCGCTATGATACAAAAATGAGCGTAGCTTTCGGAGTTGTGGCAATCGTCAACATCGCGCTTGCCCTCTGGCTCATCCAGCAATTGACCACGCTGCTACATATGTGGATAGCCCAAGGACCGTTCGCCACGACGACTGGATTATGGTCAGTGTGTTTACAGACCTGGGCCGGTATGGCTTTCTTTGCTGTTATCGGTATCCAGCAAGCTCTCAGTAGTGACAAGGCACTATTACTACTTACGCTACCAATACCTCGCGCCGCACGTTTTCGTATGCTCTTTGGCTCTTTTTTTCTCGAAAACATAGGGGTTTGGTTTCTTTTGCAAGCTGTTGTCATGGCTTATACGCTCATCTCAACGCTGGGTTGGCAAGCAGTTAGCTGGCTTGTGCTACTACAAGTAGGAATATTTGTCTGCATCTTCGTGGTGCTCATCACGACGCTGTTGCTGCTCTACGCTTTCATCATGCGTACATATGCTGCCTTAGGTCTGGTTGCTGTTGCGCTGTTCGTTTTCATATCACTTTTGCTGCTAATGGTTGTGAACAGGACGCTGAGTCTGCAAAGACTGGCATATAGCATGAGTCCAACATTCGTGAGCATCGCGTTTGTTGGGGGACTCATTGCCGCACTGGGACCACTAGCAGGATGTTGTGGTGGTTTATATGAAGCCACGTTTTATGCTATGCAAGGGCGTGATCACGCTGGTAGCCGCTTCACACTTCCCGGCCTGCGCTTGTTGAGCGGCCTCGCACAACGACAAAGAACGCTGGTAGGAGCGTTGTGGTATAAAGCCTTACTCAATCAGAGCCGTAACTGGCTCTTCTGGGCGCGTATTGTGGTGACACTCGTTGTTATCTCTCTCTTTCCTTTGCTCCATAGCGCAATTTCCCCCTATCACATCCCTAACAACACCTTTGTCGTCTGGTTTGCTGCAGGTGTAGCACTATTGCACGCTCTCGAAACCGCAGTGAATGCGATCAGCGGAGAGGCTAGCCGCCTTGCGCTGTACATAACCGCTCCATTAACACTTGCACGTTTTTTACGTGCGAAGCTGCTGCTTTTTGGGTTGCCCTCATGTATAGAAGGAGTCGCGCTTGGTCTCTTTCTGTGCTGGCGTTTTGAGTTGCCCATAAGCCAGACTGGACCAATCATAGCCGTGATTGCCTTGATAGTAACCGCAACTCTTTCCTGGCTCGTCATAGGAAGTGCTTGGGATGAGGATATCAACCTGGCCGTGGAAGGCCCCGCACAAGCACTTATGCAAGAAGAGATGCCGTTTTCACCGCGTCGCCTCTGGCTATTGAATAGCTGTGTGGTGTTGTATGTGGCACTGGGTGCAGCTGTATGGAAATTGCCGCTGCTGTTCGTCATACCATTATTGGCCTCGCTCGACATCGTGATAATTTTTGGTATCGGCTATTGGAGCTATCGCCAACTCGGAAGCCTACTTCGTTAGCAAGCTGTCAAATGGTCTTCTTCACGAAAGGGTTGCCTGCTTTGCCAACATATCCTTGAGCTGTTGTAATGCTCGATTGGACTCCACCTGGGCCAGTTCCCCGGTGTCGTCACAAAGTTATACACCTCTTCAATGGGACGTGCAATGTATGTCGATGTAATAATACGTGTCATGATGAAAAATCTCCCTTTGCCTCTCTGAATGACGCTTTCTTGGACAACACGCTCGGGTTGCTCACTATACGTCTATCTTCATTGGTTAGATCAAGGTTGTTGCTGAGGCATGTAACATTGTACAGATTGACAGAAGGGAGATACCTTAAGTATACTAGTAGCAGCAAATGTGAGAATGATTATCATTATTAGGATAACCTAATACTAGGGAGTTATGCTTATATGACATTAGAACAAAATAAAAAGGCCGATGGCTCTGGCAGTATAGAAGATCAGGCTCCAACACGAGAAGAAAACCCAGCTGTTATAATTCCTTCCTCGACCAGTGAGCAACTGGCTGAGTTATTCCACGCTATTACTTCAGGCGATTCCACCTCACGCAACTTTCTGTTGCGCGTGGTGCAGCCGGGACTGGCGGGTTTGATGGATGGTTCCGTTTCTACTTTGGCTCCCATCTTCGCCACCGCCTTTGCGACCCACAAGCCGTTCACAGCTTTCCTGGTGGGCATGGCTTCTGCCACTGGAGCCGGTATCAGCATGGCGTTTTCTGAGGCATTGTCGGACGATGGTATGCTCACAGGGCGTGGTAGTCCGGTAATCCGTGGTGCCATTACAGGCTTGATGACCTTCTTTGGTGGTGCGCTTCATACCTTGCCATTCTTGATTGCAGATCTTCATCTTGCCCTCATCATTGCGTATGTTGTAGTCGCCATCGAGTTAGTCATCATTGGTGCTATACGTCATCGTTTCTTCGGTACCAGCTGGTGGCTATCTATGGTCCAGGTCGTTGGCGGTGGTGCCTTAGTGTTCATCGCGGCCCTAGTCTTCGGCAACGCCTGAACCCATTCCCGCTTCCCATTTTCAGTAGGGATGTCCCTTGTGGGCATCTAACGAGCGAGGAGCGAGATCGTCTTGTTGGATGCCCACAAGGGACATTCTTTTTGCTAGAGATATTACTTGCCTAAAGAGCATTTTCTAGCAAAAGGATGCCCACAAGGGACATCCCTACTTGAGAAGGTAACTGAAGATGAAGGTCCATAGATGCGGGCCGAGCACAAAAAGACCAATTATGACCGAAAGGATCGCATTCAGCAGGACTGCTCCCGCTGCTACGTCTTTGGCTATTTTTGCGAGGGGATGATACTCTGGTGAGGCCAGGTCAATGCACAACTCCATGACGGTATTGAACATCTCCGCGATAAATACGCCTGTAATCGCCACAAAGATCATCGCAAACTCGACCGCTGAAATGCGCAAAATAATACTGGCGATGATAATGATCAGCGCAACCGCAAGGTGAACACGTATATTGCGTTGCGTACGAAGCGCGTACCATAAGCCCTGAAACGCATAGCCAAAGCCAGCGATAAATTTTTCCCACTCACTTTTCTGCTTTGGTGGTGTTTGCTTGAGGGCAGGAGGAATTGGTATGCGGGAAGAAGGTGGCTGGCTCATAACGACTTATATGCCTCTACTCTACTCTACCATAGCTGCCTAGCGGCTGGATTTAGCTCGTCTGTCCTACACTTTGTAATACTGACTGTTGAATCTGTACCATGGCTTGATATCCGGCCTCGCTGTGATCATCATATCCCACAAGATGCAATACGCCGTGTGAAAGAAGATACAGGAGTTCATACAGAGGACTATGCCCTGCTTCTGCTGCCTGTCGTAGCAGGGTGGGCCATGACATCACAATATCACCGAGATTCATCACCAGCCCTGGTGGATTCACAAAGGCTGGCGTCTGTTGCTCATCCGCAGTTTCTTGCAGTTCCCACAGTTGCTCGGCGGGTGCCTGCACCAAAGGCTTCTCTAAGAGTGGAAAAGAGAGCACATCGGTAGGCTTATCTTGCTCGCGATATTGCTTATTCATGTCACGTATACCGGCGTCGTCAGTAATGAGCAAGGTGAGCATGATCGTCTCTTGGATGCCGACAGCATGAAGCGTCTTCATTACAACTGCATCCAAATCAACACTTTCTATCTCTTGCTCAATGCTTGAATTTTGTGTGTCACTGCCAACGCTGACATATAATTCTATCTGGGGATGCTCATGCATACCATAAACCTCAATCTCAATACAAAACGACTAGCAACTATTGAGATGATAGCGTCTAACAACTAATAAGGCGACCATACAATGAGAAAAGGCCTCTTGCTATCAACACAGCCTGTTTCTCAGTATATGGTCGCCCTGTTGTTATTACAGAGACTTACGAAGCGTTTTGCGACGTCGTGCGGCCTCTTTTCTTTTGCGTTTTACGCTTGGCTTTTCGTAGTGTTCTCTACGACGAGCCTCGGCCAGAATGCCGTCTTGCTGAATCTTGCGGTTGAAGCGTTTTAGAGCTGTCTCAAACGACTCACCATCATTGATTTTGACTTCTGACACTAGGGATTACACCCCCCCTCGTGGCATATTTGCGAGGCATTCAGAAATTTGTACCTCGTGACCTGTTCAGTGATTATAGGGTACTCTGCGTTGAGTGTCAAGCTCGACTAGCCTTTGCCGCTTTTTTCCCGAAGGCGATCATAAAGACGACAAAGCCGATAATCAAGATGCTAAACAGGCTAATGGTACGATCAAGTAAGATCGCAGCTGCCGTAAGGTTAGAAGCGTTGGGCCCATGATAGAATAGTGTAATCATAGCCAGCATGCCCGCCTCTACCAATCCGACACCACCACCTGTTGCGGGAATGATGGTAATCAGTGCCTCACCCAAGCCAATGAAAATCGCGGCTGTCAGCACATGTGTGAAATTGCCAGGAATGAGATTAAGGGCCAGCGCGACAAAGTAGAAGCGTAACGCCTCGCACATCCAGACGCCAATCGTGAGCCCCGATAAAGCGGGAAGACGACGGAACGAGCCAAGCGTCCCTTCCTGAAATTGATAGTACTGTTCGCGGAAGCGTACTGGAACAAACTTCGCGATAGGCTCACGTGCGCGATGCAGGACAAACAGACCAATGATGCCGATAAACACCGCTGCCAGCGTGACTTCTAGCCCGAGCCGCAACTGCACTGGGAGATTCTCATGTAAGCTAATAATAATCGCCGGAATGAGAATAAGCAATAATACGATCAGATCAAGCAAACGCTCCGCCAACACCGTGCCGAAACTGCGTGTCGTCGAGACATTGACCTCTTGCCGCAGCAAGTAGGCGCGGTAGAGGTCTCCCAGCTTCGCAGGCACCACTACATTCGCGAAGAAGGAGATATAAATGATCTCTAGCAACTTCCAGAAGGAAGGTAGCTGTACGCCATTGTCCTTCGTATAGCCTACATTCTCCAAAAGCATACGCCAGCGTAGGGTACGTAAGGGGAATGAGAGGTAGTAGGTGGCAAAGGCGGCGAAAAAGAAGAGCATGTTTGCAGAACGAATAACATTCCAGGTTTCCTTGATATCGATATGTTGCTTTTGGGCGAAGATAACCAGCGCCACGATCACAATAACCAGTGGCACAAGGGTACGCCAATTGAGCAAACGCTTCCCTAGTGAAAGCTGGTCTCGTGTAATCTCTACGTCTTGTGTCTCTTTGCTGGTTTCTTGTTGAAGAAGTTTGGCCTGTTCCTGCTCTGAGGGTTCATCGTGTGGTTGTGTTGTGTCTATATCAATATTTATTGCCGTGTTATTGTGTGTATTTTCGGTAATCAAACTATCCTCCGGTGTTTCCTACATGTGATTCACTTCCTCAAGACGGATAAGAGCGATGAGGAGTAACGCAAATAGGGTACTCATACCATGGACATATAAATTATCAACAAAATTATGAACACATACGGAAAGTAACGCTGCCAGTATTCCCACCGCCAAGGCTCGATCATCGGCAAACAGGCGTACCTGCATAGCTGTTTTTTGAGCCTCTCGTTCAGTAACCCTGGCTGGTGGACGTGCTCTTTGCGCCCTTACCTGTATTAAACGCTTACTGATAACACGATATGCACGTCCCGAGGTAACAAAAACCGCTATTAGGAATATTACGAACGCCGTGAGTCCTACTATACCAGTCTCTGCTGCCATGTTAATATAGTAGTTATGGGCGTGACCTAGTGAATTAACAAAGATGGTAACGTGATAGGGAGCGTAAGCATCGCCATATGCTCCAATACCCACGCCGGTAAACGGATGATCGATAAACATATTGATGCCTGCAATCCAGTGTGCTAGGCGTTCTGCCGTCGAAAAATCCTGCATGCTAGGCGAGGTAAAAGAAATGCGAATTAAGCCAAGAATACGCAAGATGGGCAGCAGATAGTGTTCGGGAATCTTGCCTACCAGATAGGCACCAATGACGCCAAGCACCCCTATGAAACCAACCGCCACCAGTTTACGCAGGCGCGGCATGCCTACTGCCACAATAAAAATAATGGCAACTGTAATCGCGATTTGTCCTCCACGTGATTGTGAAAGATACTCAGCCGTTGCCAGAATAAGCAAGGCAGCACCCGCGAGGATGCGCACTGCTAATGTTCGTGCGAGTAAGGTTAGCGCAATCATGATCGTGAGTGTAATATTGATGTAGCCTGCGTAAGGATTCGGTTGATCGAATGTACCATACACGCGCAGCCCGGTGTCTCGTATAAACGATTGCGGGCCAAGATTGAAAAATTCTTGAATGTATCCATATAGCCCCTGCGAGACAGCCGCAAGGCCCGCAATAAGAATGAGTGTCCATACTTGGCGCCGTGTCCTGAGATACTGGCTTCCGAGCAGCAGTACAATCAGAAACTCAATCCACTTGCTTAGCTCTTTCAGACTGGAACTAATACTCACCGTTCCTGTGAGCGAAAGCAGCATCGCGAACAGCAGAAAAAGTACTGCATACAGCAATGGGCGGGGAACCTGTGTGGCATCACGATCGAGAGAGCCAATATATCCCAGTTGACTCGATAGCAGGGGGCGTACTACAAAACTCATTAGCCAACTCGCCGTGAGCAGCAATACCAGAATGTCACTGCTATTCAAATGCACACTGCCGAGTGAGAAGGTGTCGAGCGAGCCCCATGGAATGGCGATGGGTAATAAATAGAGCGCGACACGTGGCCGAATGATCGTCCAGACAATCAGAATCACATAGAGCGGTATACGCATGTTCCAGTACTGATTGCTGGGAAGCATCAGTAAGCAGTACAGTGCGATGATAGCTGCACCAAAACCAACAAGATTGGCTGATGTTGCATATGGGCGCACTATTTCCAAAACACGCCGGAGCGGAGCCACAGCAACGCTTCGCGGACGGCTAGCAATTACAGGATTAAACATAGTTCTATATTTCTATTGCTCATCACGTAGTGTGGATTGAGTTTTATCAGCATTATTATGAAACGGTTGAGAGGTGTGTTGTGCGGCTGCGAAACCAATCAATAGTACGGCGCAATCCATCTTCCATGCTCACCTTGATGTCCCACTCCAGCCGGTTTTGCGCTTTCGTAATGTTGGGGCGGCGACGTTCAGGATCATCAATACGACTGGATTCAAAGCCAATGCTTGATGTTGCATCGCACAATCGTATAATGGTTTGCGCAAACTCAAGTACCGTGTGTTCCTCTGGATTTCCCAGATTGAATACCTCACCCATGGTGCCAGGGCGGAACATTGCCCGCATCAGACCATCCACAAGGTCGCTTACATAGCAGATGCTGCGTGTCTTGTTGCCATCCCCATAAATGGTAAGAGGCTCATTTCTCAGTGCTTTGGTGATGAAATTCGGAATCATACGCCCGTCATCTTCCTGGCTATGTGGGCCATAGGTGTTGAAGATACGCACAATTCGTGCATTCGTCTGATATTGCCGAACGTACTCCATCGTGAGCGTTTCGCCGAGCCGTTTGCTCTCATCATAGCAGGCGCGTGGGCCAATCGAATTGACATTGCCCCAATAATCCTCTCGCTGCGGATGAACGAGCGGATCACCATATATCTCCGATGTCGAGGTAATCAAGAACATCGCGTTTTGTTTGCGGGCCATCTCTAGCATCTGATAGGTGCCTTGGCTATTCACCAGGATCGTCTCAATAGGGTGTTCCAGGTAGCCTACCGGACTGGCAGGGCTCGCCATATGGAATATGATATCAGCTTCAGCAGAAAACGGTTGCGTTACATCATGGTGAAGAAAGGTAAAATGTGGATTTTCGCGTAATTCATCAATATTTTGTGTGGAGCCAGTTATAAGATTATCGACACAGAGAACAATATGTCCCTCAGAGAGTAAACGAGCACATAAATGGGAGCCAATAAACCCTGCTCCACCGGTAACAATGATTTTCAACGACCTAGACCTCCAGCAATTAAGAGCATAAAGAAAAAGTAAACAGATAGCATACGGCAATATGGGTATTACCATACCCTTTCTTTATTGTACCTTAATAGCAAGACGAATTGCACGAGGGGAATGTAACCACATAGCCACTACGGGTATGAGAAAGCGTGCTCGCGTACTATTTTCCCTGTCGGCGTTTCCACCGTCGATAGAGGACCTCATCACCCCAACTCAGGAAGCCACTAGTAGTGAAACCATGCACAATGATGACCGCCAAAAGGGATCGTGGATCTGGTTGTAGCAGATAGACCAGACTAAAAACAAGCCCTGCCAGTCCTACTCCGCCCACACTGCGCCAGTTCCATTTGCCGAGCCGATGATACAATGTATATGCCGCCGTGCTCACCAGCCAACCCCAACCGAGCCACCCCGTCCACTGTGTCACCGCGGCCAATACGAAGCCACGGAAGAAGAGTTCCTCAACCGGACCGTTGATGAAGAGATAGTAGAAGCCCTGAACGAAATGATCACTCATGGTGGGCCAGCGAAACCACGGACCAACAATATACATGCGATATGATGTGGCGAAGGCAGCCATCAACACACCGACGACCAATCCAAGCACTATCTGCTGAGGAACATCATGGAGGGTAAGACCGAGAAATGAGAGCGGTAAGTGCAGGAAAGCGATGTAAATGAAAGGAACCGCCGTCATGGGCACAATTCGCATGAGAATATCCGGCCACATCCACCGCCAAGTTTCATGAACTGTAGAGCGCACTACCTCAGGAGTTTTGATCGATGACACACGTGCTCCTCTTTTGGGCAAAAAAATGTTCTTTGCTTCCGTTGCCGACATTGCTATCTCCCGCCTATTTGTATTAACCGACTGTTAAGCAAGTGTAAAACAATGTCGCGTTATTTGTCCAGTGCTTTAACCTAGCTATCTGGCTAAATTTTGCAGTTGTTGTTCCCCTTCTGCTATTTCCGCTCTCGAAAAATTGCCAGCCAAAAGGTCAGTATCGCTTTTCTTTTGCAATCGTTGGTAAAAAGCCAGCCCTCGTTCTTTCATCGCCACTGGCGTAGTATCAGCAGCGAGCAGTTCAAAAAGCATATCTTCAGCTTTCGAGTAGTGACCCATCAGTTCGTAGTACGAAAAGAGCTTGCCATTTATGGTTGTAGGCAATTCATAGTCAGAGAGTTTGCTGAGTAGGTCATCGATCTCTGAGGCAAATGACGGAGCAAACGTGCCATCCTGAAGCTGTACTTCCAGGAACAGCGTAAGGGCTTTGAGATAGCGATAATAACTCTCCTTACTGTTGCCAAGCTCCTCATAGACCTCACCCTCTGCTTTGAGCAATGTCGCCACCCACAGGCACTTTTCTATATTGAGTACACCCAGTGGTGAGAGGGCCAGCAGTAGCACTTCATCTGAGACGGAATTGATGAAACTTGAGGTAAGCCCAACACTGTGTAGCAACAAATCATCAATGTATATGAGAGCGTCTTCATGCTTACTTGCCTTACGTAAGCCGAGAATAATGGCAAGCTCTCTGCCAAAGCGTTCGGCTATTCGTAAAATGTAATCTTTATTTACCATATCACGCCCAATCGCGCCCATTATAGTCTGTTCAGGCTTGCTAGTGGATGGGAATGAAGACTGCCTTCTTTCCACCTCACTAGCAAGCCTGAAGCGTTTTCTATGCTACAGATCGGAGTCGCGTCAGTGCCTCATCGATGCGCTTCATACAGACAGCACGCCCAAGCACTTCCATCATCTGGAAGAGTGGCGGCGTCGCCGTGCTCCCGCTCACCGCCACACGTACCGCACCGAAAAATGGTCCTTTTTTTAGGCCCAGTTCGACGGTCAGCTCATTCATCTGCTCCTCCATCAACGCATGATCCCATTGCTGCAAACCAGCAAACAAGGCTCGTGCGCGCTCCATGGCGGCAAGTATGGCTGCTGCATTCATGCTCTTATGAACAAGCAGGGCGGAATCATAGGGCAGGTCATCGCTATAAAAGAAGACATCTTTTTCCGGTGCGTCGCCCAAGGTCTTGAGCCGCTCCTGCTCTAATGCTAGCACACGTTTGGTATACTCAAAATCAAGTGGGCGCTGAATATTATCGGGAAGTCCTCCCTCAGCATGTGGCCGCTCCAGGTATGGCAGTGTGCGGCGCGTCAACTCGTCAAGCGGTAACTTTCGAATATAGAGGCCGTTCATCCACAACAGCTTGTCGGGATCATAAATGCCAGAGGAGATGCCGACGCGATTGAGATCAAAGACTTTTACCAACTCGTCGCGCGTCAAAATCTCGGTTTTGTCATCATACGCCCAACCGAGCAAGGACAAGAAGTTGAATACCGCCTCTGGCAAGTAACCCTTGTTCTTAAAGTATGACCAGGACGGTGCGCCCCGTCGCTTACTCAGCTTCTTTTTGTCCTTACCCAACACATCGGGCACGTGATAGAACAGTGGTGGCTCCCAGCCAAATGCTTTATAGATCTGTACGTGCCGTGGTGCGCTCGATATCCATTCCTCAGCGCGCACCATGTGGGTAATGCCCATCAAATGATCATCAACCAGATGCGCGAGATGATAGGGTGGCAAGCCATTCGACTTGAGAATAATCGAATCGTCAAGGTCGGTATTCTTAAACTTCATGTCACCGTGCAGGATGTCATGGACCACCGTATCGCCCTCAAGCGGCATTGCAAAGCGCACCGTCCAAGTCAGCCCCTCGGCGGCGTTCTGCGCTTGCTCCTCCGCACTGAGATAGCGGCAACGACGATCATAGCGGGGCGGCAACTTCTGTGCCATTTGCTCCTTGCGCATCTGATCGAGTCGTTCCGGTGTACAATAACAGCGATAAGCGTGACCGCTGGCGAGCAATTGATCGGTGTAATGCTGATAAAGTCCCTTACGTTGCGTCTGGAAGTAAGGGCCATATGGTCCCCCGATAATCGGACCCTCGTCATAATCCATGCCAAGCCAGCTTAAGCCGTTGATAAAATCGTCAACCGCTCCCTCTACTGTGCGTGCTTCGTCGGTATCCTCAATGCGGAGCACAAATTGGCCCCCTGTATGTCGTGCGTACAGCCAACTAAAAAGGGCTGTACGAAAAGCTCCAATATGTAAAAAACCTGTGGGACTGGGAGCAAAGCGCAAACGGGGCTTACCCGTTGGCGAAGGCTGTGCCTGCTCCTCTGTGCGGTTGTCGATTTGTGTCATGAGAAAATGCCTCTCTCCTATTTACTACATTTCCGAATAATTGTATCATAGAGCACCAATATTACGAATAGCGAAGGATAATACTTATTGATCATATTGAGCTGCCACTACTTCACGAGGGAGATTTGTTAGCACTACCTATGACGGGAGCCTACTGTCTTCCGATGGCAAGTAATTACAACTTGGTGCCTCGGCCAGCCGTAGTAATGTTGGATGAACAACAAATATACCTAATGGAACGACGTGAAACATACGATGATATACTAAAACGGTATCCTTTGGTGGACGCGTAATAGCTCATGCCCCGATCTTTGTTATGTTATGAATGTTTTCTTTACCGATGGAAGAGGTCGAGAATGAAATGGCCACTGTCTCACAACAACCGCGCGAAAGAAGAAGCTATAGACGAGCATAATCAGCCAACAGAACCGATAGCTCGTCTCGTGTTACCTGCGTACACTCCACCTACAGTGCAAGCTAGCCTCCCATTTGCTGAGCCAACTATCTCGACCCTGCCCGTACAACCGTTTCCACAAACACCTATGATCCAGCAACAGGTACCTGTATCACCCGAAGTTGCGCAACCCCAGCAAGCTGTACCACCAATTCAGGCATATCATCCCTATAATCCACCTGTCGCAGCTAGCCCGTATGCCGATGTGCCTGCACTCCCCTCCCTGCCCCCTCTGCCAGTGCAGCCCGCGCAACCACAGGGCGTGGAAATTCCACAAAAAGGGCGTGAAAAACAGTCACGTCTGCGGCAACCAATGTATGTAGGATTGTTCTTTGTTGCGGTGCAATTCTTGCTCTTAGCACGCTTCGGTATTGGTATGCTCAACTTACCGGCAGATAATGTGTGGCGGGATATCATTTTTACGTTCAGTGACGTGTTTTTGTTGCCCTTTTCCCTGCTCTTTCGTCAGGTGGCACTCCCCATTACTATTGGACTTGGCGCGGAGTTGTACCCGTTGCTCGCGGTACTCGTCTATGGAATAATCTCCCGCATCTTGGTGCGCTTGCTGAAAACGGTGTTGCGTACCCAGCAAGCGCGAAAAGCTTAATCTTTTCCAAATTCGTCAAGCACATCCAGGCTATTAATGAAGTCGCGATAGGCATCCAGGTTGGCATCTACCTCTGACTCATTTGGCTTCTGAGATGCTCTTGTGCGCGGCGTCTGTTGAATCTGCTGCTCCTCGGTGTTTTGTTCGAGTGCCACACCCGCACGGTCAAGCACGCTTTCTTCTACAAAAATGGGCGTCTTGGCACGAACGGCAAGGGCAATGGCATCACTAGGACGCGCATCTATCTCAACATGCCTGCCTGCAACGTCGAGCACAATACGGGCATAGAAAATCTCGTCAATTAAATCGGAAATGACGATGCTTATAATCTTTGCACCCAATTCGCTTATGACATTCCTCAGCAGATCATGTGTCAATGGACGAGGGGAATTCGTACCTTGCAGTTCGACGGCAATAGCGTATGCCTCCGCGTGCGCTATCCAAATAAAAAGGTAGCGTTCTTGCTTTGTTGCTTTCAAGATGACCACCCGCTGTTGCGTAGCCAGGTTTATTCGGACGCTTTCAACCGTCATCTCAACCATGATTTTATGCTTCTTTCTTTCGTGGTCAGCATTTTTGTCTCCGTCGAATATCTGACGCCCCTATTGTACACCTAGTGAGGTGTAGGGTGCAAATCACTAACTCCCCTAATCAACTATCTCTTTCGGAACATCTCCTACTCCTCCACTCCTCCAGTCCTGCTAGAACACGGGCATCACTCAAATCAGGCATTGCCCTCTTTCAACGAGTATAACAAAATGATTTCATTATTCCAAGTCTTTCAGGGAGGAAAAATTTGTAAGAATAAACATTCGGAAAATACGTTCCAAAATAGCTTGTATTGCTCAACCTGTTGTGGTATGATTTACTCGAATAGCTGTTCTAGTTGGGTGGGGGATCGTCTGTTACTGAGCGTAACGACGAACGGTAGTGTGTTCTATATTACACGGGAGGAAAGGCTATCACAGCGTAGTGCTTAGAAAGGCAGGAAAGAAAGTTATGTCGTCAGAGCAAACCAGCGAGATACAACGCAAGATGTACGAGTTTATTGTCAGGTACATGAAGGCCGAGGGCATGCCGCCAACCAACCGCGAGATCGGGCGCGAAATGCAAATCGCCAGCACCGGACACGTGGATTATCACCTGACCATGTTGGAGAAAAAGGGTCTCATCGCCCGTCAATCGAAGAAGAGCCGAGGCATCAAATTGGTGAAACAACAAACAGGAGTTCCTGTTCTTGGCACCATTGCCGCCGGTGAGCCGCTCGATATTTCCCTTGAGTCGGATCAGTCGATTGACGTCGGTCAAAATTTGGTCGATGCGGAAAGTGCCTACGCTTTAATCGTCAAAGGCCGTTCCATGATTGAAGACCACATTTGTGATGGTGATTACGTGGTCATTAAGCCACAGACAACCTGCCAGAACGGTGATATTGTGGTCGCTGTCCACAACCACGAAGGGGTGAGCGGCAGCGCAACACTCAAACGCTTCTTTCAGGAGAAAGACCACGACCGTGTACGACTGCAACCCGCCAACTCTGAACTAGAGCCTATCCTGATCCCAAGAACCGTTTGGGATCGCGAGTGGCAGGTGCAAGGGAAGGTTGTTGCTATCTTCCGCCAATGTGGGAACGCAGCCTGATTTTCCTGACCAGCTTTTGGTGCCTTTCTTGAAGATAGGGCATGGTCTAGATTGTAAGAATATCCCTTTCCCTCCCTTTCACCTCCAAGAGGGATTGGATACTTCTTCTCTTTGCCATTCTCTATCTCTCTTGGTTGTGCTCTTCTCTCCTTCTCTTTCCTGTTTTGCCCTAAAAACTCCTAATGCCCTCTTGTACTTCCCCTGGAAATTTGGTATACTCAAACTGTAGGATTTTAAGTCCCAACATATAAGCACACGCCAATTGTTAATAGATGAGCCCTGTGGTGTGGAAGCTTAGAAAGGAAGCACTATGAAAGCTGTGGCGACAGCGTTGGTTCTCATTGCAGGTGCCGCAGTAGTTCTCTGGTATGGTAACACTCTTAACTCCTGGGTGCTCGGTGGTCTGATTGGCGGGTTGGCTGCTCTCCTTCTCAGTATTCCCATATCCCTCACATTATTCTCCTACTTATCGCGTCGCCATGAAGAGCGTCTACAAGCCGACGCCGATGCAGATGTGCAAGAAGAGATGTCGCTAGCGCATGTTGTGGAATATTCCGATTATTCACACGCTCCAGCAAGAGTGTCACGAGAGTTCTATGAGGTAGCAGAATATCGTTCTGTTGAAGAGGAAGAGCCGTTCTGGAATGAACACGACCAGGAAGAAGACTTCCGGCGCGTCCCCAACGAACGACAATTGCCTGCTCCCCGTTCCCCTCGACAAACTCCAAATAGGCTTCCCCTTGCCCCGCAAAGAGGAAACTATGTCCCTGAAGAGAGACGCCAACCAAAGGTACTACCTGCACCTACGGGAAATGCCGGAACAATACGCCGTGATACTACTACTAAACGCATGAACTATCCAGGCTTTCCTGGTTATAATCCCGCATCCTCTTTTAGCCAGTCGCGTTCCGCAGCATTGCGGACTGCTCGGCAAGAAGCTATGCGCCAATTTGAAGAGAGCGACATCTCACCAACTAACGTTTCGCGTCGTCCCTCTCCCCCAGCTGTGTCTCCCGACTTGTCTACTACGGGTACGCATCCCTCACGGCGTCGGCAGACTGAGCAAACCCGCCGCACCGTAGAGGCTACTCCTTCACAGAGTGGGCAACGTCGCGCTTTACCCTCTGGTCATAGAGACGTTCGACATCAATTGCCAGAACACTCTCATTCTGCTGATCGAGGTGAGCCACAAACTGACTACCTGCCGAACCGCTATCCCGAAACTGGCCCTATGCAGCAACAGCCGTCAACTGGGCAAGCGGTGCGTCACCCACACATTCCAGAACAACGACGCAAATCAGATGCCATTACTGGTAGCATGGGCAATGCCATGGTGCGCCGTGCCCCTTACATGTATGAGGATGATCCTATTCGTCAAGAGTTCTCTCAGCAGATCAACGGGAATGGGCCGATCACACGCCGCTCCTCGCGAAATTTGCAAAATGATCACGATGACTATGGAGAAGAATAAGTGCGTAGGTGAAGGATTTACACAAAATTTACGTCATCTGTACTATTCCCGCTAGCCTCTTTTCTCAATCTATGCTACTATTAGGCAAATAGGTAAATAAAATACCATTTACATAGCATTGGTTTATGAAGGAGGCTCTTTCTTTGTTATCACATCTTACTGATACATTAACAATACTTATTACAAATCTATACATCTCTACGGGATTGTTAGGGATTGTGCTGGCCATGGCCATTGAAAGTTGTTGCATTCCTCTTCCTAGCGAAATAGTAATGCCCGTTGCGGGTATCCTGATTGCAAGTGGCAAGCTACTACACGGCACAAATACCACTCTCAGCCTCATACTAGTTGCTCTCGCTGGCGCACTAGGGTGTCTGATCGGCTCAATTGCTGCTTATGGCATTGGCTATAGTGGTGGACGACCACTCATGTTGAAATATGGTCGCTACGTCTTGATCTCGCAGCATGATGCAGACCTGGCTGATAAATTCTTCCAACGCTGGGGATCTGCCACCGCCTTCTTCTCACGCCTCCTTCCTGTCGTACGTACATACATCTCTTTACCAGCTGGTATCTCAAAGATGCCATTTGTCAAATTCTGTGTATATACTTTTCTTGGCTCGTTTCCCTGGACTTTATTGCTCGCGTTTCTCGGTTTTCAATTGGGCAACCACCTCGCTACGCTTAGCCCCATCTTCCACAGCCTCGATATCGTCATTGCGATTGTTGTGATAGTCTTACTTGCCTTGTACATCTGGCGTCACATCAATAATGACAGGAAAGCACGTGCGCACGCCGCCGAAGCCGTTGCAACCGCATCGTCGGCCCCGACAAATTCCCCCACTTCCTGGAACCAGCAGGCCCAGCCACAACAACCACAGTGGAGTCAACCCGGTCAGCCACAACAACAGCCACAATGGAACCAGCAGGCCCAGCCACAACAACAACCACAATGGGGGCAGCAAGGCCAGCAGCCGCAGCAGCAATTTCCGCCTTCGCCTGCTCCTTCACCCTTTCAATCACAACGAGGAATTCCGGCATCGCCAGCGCAACCTCAACAAACGTGGAACCAGCCAACACCGCCTCAATGGGGGCAGGGACCACAACCCAATCAACAAGGCTGGCCTCCCTATACAGACGATGACCGCACTGTCCGTCGCTAAATCTCTTCTCTGCTCGTAGATGAATCAAGTCAGCTTCTCAGCGTGGTTGCGGGTTTAGACGATAAACGCAAACACCCTGAGAAGC
>JBBPYR010000157.1:0-24754 GCA_038199755.1 Ktedonobacterales bacterium
GTGGGGGGGGTGGGGGGGGGGCCACCCGGGGGCGCGCGGGTACCCTGGAATATAAACCCATTTCACAACCAAGCCCCCCCCCCCCGGGGCCCCCATCGGGCCCCACCCACCAACCCCCACACCCCCCGCCCCTACGGGTTTGAAGACGAGAATGGAGCACACTATGAGTACAACACCAACAAGGCGGCCACGCCCATTTGTGCTGATCGTTATGGATGGCTGGGGTGTGAATCCGCGCAAAGAGGGCAACGCAATTGCATTGGCCCGTACCCCCAATATTGACAAATTAGCCCGCGATTGGCCGCATACGACGGTCAGGACATCGGGAGAGGCCGTGGGGCTACCAGATGGACAGATGGGCAATTCTGAGGTGGGCCATCAGAACATCGGGGCGGGAAAGCGCGTTTTACAGGATTATACACGTGTGAGCGAGTCTATCCGTGATGGCTCATTTTTTCAGAATGCGGCCTTGCTTAAGGCAATTGAGCATGTAAGGAAGAATCAATCACAACTGCATATCTGCGGGCTGCTCGGTAATGGTGGTGTGCATGCCCATGAGACGCATATAGAGGCTTTGTTACGGCTCGCACAGCGTCATGATATCGAACGGGTCTACATTCATGCCTTCACGGATGGGCGCGATACCTCACCAACGGGTGGCGTCGAATTTATGGAACTTTTGCAGGCACGGGCACGCGAGATCAATAGTGAGCATCCGGCCAAGATAGCGACGGTAACGGGCCGTTACTATGCGATGGATCGCGACAATCGTTGGGATCGTACGGGTGCCACCTATTTAGCGATGACGCGCGCCGAGGGTCAGAAGGCGATTTCTGCGGTTGCCGCTATTCAACAAGCGTATGAGAAGAAGGTGACTGACGAATTTATTCTGCCAACGGTGATCATGGAAAATGAGCAACCAGTGGGGGTTGTCAAGGCGGGCGATGCCTTAATTCACTATAACTTCCGCCCTGACCGCGCCCGCCAGTTGACAAAGGCGTTTGTGCTCGCTACCTTGCCACCGCAGGCTGAGGGGAAATTTGACCGAGGGCCACGCCTGAACGACCTGGAATATGTGATGATGACCGAATACGAAGAGGGCTTAGACGCAGATGTTGCCTATCGTGCCGATGTGGTAGACATGCCACTGGCGCGTGTAATCTCTGAAGTCGGACTGCGCCAGTTTCATACCGCCGAAACGGAGAAATACGCCCATGTGACCTACTTCATCAATGGACGCCGCGAGACGCCTTTCCCAGGGGAAGAGCGCGGCATGGTGCCATCGCCGAAGGTGCCAACCTATGACCTGCAACCTGAGATGAGCGCGGCAGGCATCACTGATACCGCTGTCGAGCATATCCGTAGTGGTGACTATGATCTGGTGATTATGAATTATGCCAATGCAGATATGGTTGGTCATACGGGGGTGATAGAGGCGGCGATAAAAGCGGTGGAGACGGTCGACACTGGTGTTGGGCGCGTCGTAGAGGCTACACTGGCCGTTGGCGGTGGCCTGCTGATTACCGCTGATCATGGCAATGCTGAGCAATTGATTGAATATGATACAGGCAAACCATTTACGGCCCACACCACCTTTCCGGTGCCGCTTTATCTTGTCGTGCCACAATTTGCACAGGCACACCTACGCAGCGATGGCATTTTAGCAGATGTGTCACCGACGATTTTGCAGATATTGGGTATTCCGCAGCCAAAGGATATGACGGGCCATTCCCTTTTGGTGGTGTGAGTATTACGGGCATAACAAGTTATCCACATAATCAAGTTCAATATGTGGATAACTTAGCATTAGATGTGGACAACCGAGAAGCGATTCAACTTTAAATTCTATTAGCCACTATACTCAAGTAGTGCTAGCGGTATAATTATGTACGAGCCATCTTCGAGGAGCAGGCGTGCCGCACGGGTACGAATACCAGAGGCAAATAATTGCTGATGGGCAAAGAGATAATCTATCACGCCAATTGCGCCATTATACTGCCCGCCACGCACCTGAACTTGTAGACCGGGTACTAATGCTACCTGCGCTTGATAGGCTGGTCGTAGCGGACGTATATCCTTGTCTGGCAACGAGATCAGCAGTTCAGGGAAGATGCCTTGCCGTGTGGAGGTAATGCCTGAGAGCAGTGCGAATGAGCCTTGATATTGACTCAGCAGGTTCATGATGCGTGCTGACATGGCGAGTGAGCCTAAGCCTTCAGTCAGCAGGAGGGTTAAGGCGGGCAAGCGTGCTTGCACCTGCTCTATGTTTTGATCATTGAGGAGTTCAACGAGGTCGGCAGCTAAAAAGCCTTCGAGGTCGTGTGGTGCGATGCTGCTGGCAATGATGCCGCTTACTCCCGAATGCTGTGCCTGCCGTAACATGCTAAAATTTAAAGGGCCAGGAATAACAAGAATAGCTCCGGGGGGAATGGTCTGTACTCCATATCCTGTATTTGCTGCATACCACATCGTGAGTTTTCCTGCTACCTGATTGCCCGCACCGATTGCGCCATAGACGATAGCAGCTTGCGTTTCGATGACGATACCACCACGCGGGGTAATGCTGACGACGCGGCCATGCATGCCTGCGGGAACTGTTTGTACTCTATTCGTGTTTTCTACACCTACCTGTCCAGCATCAGTTTGTGGTTCCAGGTTGGCATTTACTGAAGGTAAAGAGAGGCGTGGCACCACATGTATTGAATCGACAATTCTGTCACGTTCGACACGCATAATCGGCTGGTCAGGCAGCACTTCCTGACCAGGATAGACCAATGGCACGACCTTTGCACCATAGCCACCGGGCCAGCGTTCTTTCTGTATGCGTGTGTATGGCATAACAGAGCCACTCATTGAATATGGCATAGCACAAACCTCCCCTTCCCTTCCCCAAAGCGAATGTTATGCTCCTAACGCCTGTGCCCATTGCAGTAGGCGCGCCTGTCGTTCTTGCTCGTTGCTCGGCAGAACAAAGGGGCGTCCCCGTGCATCGACAATTAGACCTACTAAGCCACCATCGATCTCTTCCGCAGCGCGGGCACGCTCCCCTGGTCCAAGCCCAACGTCCACGCCAGGGGCAGGGAAGAGTGAGAGTAGTGCTTGTTCGTTGAGATGTAATGGGATAACCTCGATGGTGCCACCCATCACATCAACCTGCTGTTGCCGTCCATTGGTATATTCGACGCCGACACGCAATGCCAGTTTGCCCGGCTGCACATCACCAAAGGGAATCACGCAGGTGCCCAGACGATGCGTTACCGCGTCATTCTCATTTACCTGTACAGCGGCCACTGGCGAGACAGTGGCGACCGCGCCGAGTTGCGGGATCAGCATGGCGTAATCCAGCACCATAGAGGTGACACCCTGGGGCTGCAAGGCATCAAGCAATATATGTACCACCTGCCCATATTTGGGTGCGTGGGCGAGAACGCCACCTGTTGCCAGAATAAGGTCTGCATCAAGCCACTCGATTTTGTTTCCCCTCGCCGCCTCTACTGTCAAAATAATCGCTTCACGGGCAAAAGCCTGGCAAATCTGTAGCTCATGATCACTGGTAGGAATAATTTGCGGATGCAACATCTGATTCACGACGAACTGGCGTATCTCATCCTCGCTTGACTGAAAGGGAAGCCAGCGCAAAATACGCTGTATGCCGACTCGTTGCAGAATGGTCCCGATACCGGAACCGACGCCGATGCCAGCATTGACCTTGGGAATAAACTCTCCCTGCTCCCCGGCAAGCATAACCGAGGTGGCGTTGCTGCCAACATCTACAGCAGTGACATTCATGGCATATTGCTGTGCCAGGAAGCGGACGAGGCTGCTCAATGAGGTTGCGGTGGCGACAGGAGTGGCATTGGTCCAGGAGGCTAGTGTCTTATATCCAGGAATGGTTTGGATAACATGGCGTTCATGTAACGTGCCAGCGGCGATACTGATGGAGCCGAGTTGCTCTTGTGAGACAAGAGACTCAACACGGGTGACATCGGCGACCCCTGAGAGCATACGGCGTGTCGCATCAACATATTGTGCTGCTCCCGCATATAAGACCGACCAGTGAGGCTGTATGGCTTGTGAAGCGGTGGCTTGTGGGTCTGCGCCCTGCGCCTGTGGTGAGGCGTTGCGCTCTTTAGCGGCGTTTATAAGTAATTGGCATGCTTCCTGCAAGGGAATTGCGCCAGCGGGTCCGTCGGCCATGCCCACAATGAGTGCGGCATGTGGCTGTAGGTCACGGACACGGCCAAGCTGTCGCTCCCATTCCATGGCGATGCGGTCTTGATTCCACGTGCCTCTGCTGGCAGGAATGGGTGTTTGGCCAGCGTTGACCGCAATAGCTGTGTTGGCTGTGGCGGCACTAAATGCAGGTGCTGGTAGTGTCTGCATATCGACATACAAGCCGGAGGCGGCTTGCATTGCCAAGGCTTCAATGGCAGGGCTGACCGCGCCCAACACGAGCATCCGTAAGGGACCACCCGCGCTGACCGTGGCAATGAACACATCAACACCATCACCATTGTCCTGTTCAGGAGAGATGATATGTGTATCAGCGAGGATGCGACGGCCAGTAATCGACTCAATGACCTGCACTGCCTGGGTGATGCCCGCGGTAATATCGCCTTGCTGCGCACCGTTGCTGCTATTGACCGTGGGTGCTTCTCCTAAGGCCATCAAACGATATTGACCTTCGACCAGGCCCAGCAACGAGACTTTGGTGAAAGTGCTTCCGCAATCAGCTACCAGAAGCGAGTTCGCGGAAGCCATGCGTGCATTCGCGCTTGACTCTGTTTCGCCGTCTGAGAATGGTTGTGTATACATTGTGGGTATCCTTCTCCTCTATTATGAACGGGAGAGCCAGCTACGAATTGCTTCAAAAAGATTACGCTTCGCCGGTTTTGCGTTGGGTGACTGCTCATTGCCCATTGCTGATCTGCCTTGATTCCCCATATTTGCTGCATTTGGTGGGTACTGGTACTGGTTCGGCCCAAAGTTTTGCATCCCAGGCTGTTGATTCCCCATGTTTGGAGGGGGCATCAGCGGTGGATTGCCCATGGGATAATTGCCAGCGGGATAGTTACCGGATGGCGCATTGCCTGGAGAATAATTGCCAGCGGGATACATACTTGGAGCGGGGGGCGTGCCCATTGGGGAGTTCCCTGGACCTTGCATGCCGCTGTTGCCACCTTGATATGCTTCTTGCATGTATCCTGACGGTGGTTGTGGTGGCTGCTGTTGTGGCATGTTGGCAGGACCTTGTGCGGGCTGTGCTGATTGCATGTTGCCCATATTGCCATAGGGCGGTATGGCTTGTTGTGGATTGCCCATCGGTGGCATCGTTGGTGGGCTACCCTGTGGCCCTTGCTGCCCTGGATAGCCCTGTGGGGTCGGTGGGAAGTTGGGTGTGGTAGAGGCAACCCCGAGCATTGAGGCAAACACGTTGGCGGCCACCTCGCTGCCTTCGTTCGGTGCCATCTCGCTGCGCGGGCGACTGGGCACACGCATATTTTCGCTACGCGGTGGTACTGGATATGCTGGTCGTTGCTGACCAATTTGGCCACTCGGTCCGCTCTGGTTGGAACCCTGTGGCATAGGCGATTGTCCTCCCTCGTTCTGGCGCAACCAGGGTGGGAGCGAGTTCATATCAATAAAGGAGGAGGCCGGGATGGGATGCTGAGGGTTAGAAGGTATCTGCCCGTTATTTCCTTGCCAGCCTACGTTCATTGGCGGTGCCTGGGGTGCTTGTTGGCCTTGTGGAGCTGGCGTAAATGCTGATGCAGCTGGTGGCCTCTGGCTTTCTTCACGCATCCACTGCGGTAACGCACTCTGGTCAATCAAGGAGGAAGCTGGCAATGGGCCACCTTGTCCAGCTTGCTGTTTCATCCAATTTGGCAGCGATTGTGGATCAATGAGATCGTGGGCCGACAGGTTTTGTCCTGCGGCTTGCGGTGCTTGGAATGGATCTGTTGAAGGTGGCATGCCTGGCACCTGCTGTGGAAAGGCTGACGATGGGGTAGAAGGCCCAGAATATGCTGGTGGCCCTTGCATGTTCTTCATCCAATCAGGCATGGCATCTGCTTGAATTAAGCTGGCTGCGGAGATAGGGCGTTGACCGTCGTGGGGCGCAGCTTCCTGATCCTGTCGCATCCAAGGCGGCAATGCCTGCTCGTCAACGAGCGAATTAGCGGCAATACCGCTATTCATGTTTTCCTGGCCTGTAAAAAAGCTTTCGTCAGTATTAGGCGCAGCATAGGAAGCTGGGCGTAATGTATGTTGTGCTTGTGGCGTCTCGGGATTATTGATTGGTGCTTGTGCGGCTGCTCCCTTTTCTCCTACCGAGCGCAACCAACTGGGGAGCGCGTTGTCATCGATCAGGTCGGAGGCGTGAAAAATCGGTGGCGGGCTCTCTTGCTCCGACTGCTGGTACTGGTTGTCGCTCTTTGTGCTGCTGTCACCCAGTTGGCCCGAAAGGGGGTGCCTGTTATTGTTCCGGTCGCCAAAGTCGCTATTGCTCTGGTTTTCTGAGGTGAATGGTGTGCTACCCGCGTTGCCAGAACTCCCTGCTTCTCCCATGTCCGACCGTAATGACTCTAACCATGCTGGGAGGGCGGGTTGTTCCAAGTTTCCCCCATTCGCCCCCATTTGTGTTAGCAAAATACCACACCTTTGACAATGTATCGTACCCGCAGGATTGTTTGTCCCACAACGGTTACACGTAATCACTTTGCTCCTCACTTTCGCCAGTCCTCGGCTCATTGGCTCTCTGAATAAGAATAATACATGTTGATATGATACAATACCCACAACAACAGTCATCCAAAAGTACTATGCCCGCCTTACTGATGGATAAGGAGCCATTATGCCTGAGCAATCTACAAAAAGACCGGCGCGCCTTTGCTTACAGCTTCCATTACCACCAAGTATTAATGAGCAATATGCTACTGTTGATGGACATCGTGTCAGCACGGTCGTTGCACGTCGCTTTAAAAAGCAGGTGCTAGAGGTGCTGGCGACTCTTGAACGGCAGGGAGTTCTTCATGAGGAACTCCGTCAACACTTCCGTCAAGGCTATCTGGCTCTATTTCTCGATTTTTTCTTCACGACACCGCTCAAGCGGGACCTGGATGGAGGTCTCAAGATTACGCAAGATGCGCTGTGCGAGGGACTGGGCCTCAATGATAATCGCGTTGTGGACATTCACTTGAGCAAACATATAGACCCCTTGCATCCTCATCTCTATGTTGAGCTAGAGGCTATCGCCGATTGGCAGTTTGACAAGGAGTATATCATCTTAACATGAGCGCATGCACACAAAATTACTATGCCCTCGACATCTTTCTATACCTTCTTTAGAATAAAACTGATTATAACTGAGTTCTGTAACAGAATATACATTAATTTCTAGAGGTACTATGATATGTCATTACGTCCACTACGGATTCTAGCAGGCCTTTTACTGAGTACACTTATCGGTATCGCGGCCTATCGTAGGCGTTCGTTGAGTCGCAGTGGTATCGCGGGGGCGACGATTAGCGGTACGGCGACCTTCGGTTTCGGCGGTTGGTCGTGGGGCCTCTCCTTGATTTTTTTCTTTCTTTCGTCTAGTGTGCTCTCGCACTTCCGCGAAGGTGACAAGGCGCGGACTGCCGCCGATAAGTTTAGCAAGGGTGGGCAGCGCGATCTTGCGCAGGCTATGGCAAATGGTGGTATGGCGACGCTCCTTTCCTTGGGCTATGGCCTGACTCCAGCGGGAAAGACACGTACCCTGCTCGCAGCTGGCTATGTTGGTGCCTTAGCCACCGCGACTGCCGATACCTGGGCTACGGAACTGGGTGTGCTCAGCAAGCAGCCGCCACGCTTGATTACAACTGGCAAACTCACCTCCCCCGGCACGTCGGGCGGTATTACGCTCCTCGGCACGGGTGCGAGTGTGGCGGGCGCGCTAGCGTTGGGAATGTGGTTCTGGCTACTACGCTGGGTTGAACGCCAACTAGCTGCGGTTGTGGGCCATGACCAGCAAGAACAGGCCTCTCAGGAGATGGGCATCTCTGCAACATCCGTGCTTGCGGTTGTCAGTGGCCTGACGGGTGCTTTGTTCGATAGCCTTTTGGGGGCGACGGTGCAGGCGATGTATTATTGCCCAGCCTGTGCTAAGGAGACGGAACGACGCGTTCATCGTTGTGGTACGCCGACGCACTCCCTGCGCGGTGTGTCGTGGGTTGATAATGATGTGGTGAATTTTCTGGCGACGCTGGTGGGCAGCGTGGTAGCACTGCTATGTGCCCAAATACACCAAAAACTTCACTCGAAGAGGTAAGGCTGTTTTGCCTCTGCAATCTTCAAATCTTTGGGTTTTGCGCCATCGGTATCTATGCCTAAGATAAGCACAGGGATATCGATATCAGAGACACCGCGATGTTCCAGGTCCCAGACGAATTGCTCAAAAAAAGAGACTCCTGAAGACATCTCGTCGGCAAAATGCTTGACCGGAACGATCTCTACGCCACAGTCAATCGCACCCATTTTAGCGAAGATAGTCATTTTGGCACAAACGTTATAAACCATGAAGGAGTACTTACCGAATTGTACTTCTACACCTACTTTGTTTTTTACAAAATCCATGTCGCGATAAGGTGTAGGGTCTTTTTTGCTTTTGGGTGGTGGTGTGTAACCAGGAACGTAATATGCTGTTGAATATTCGGCAATCACCTTAAAGTTTATCCAACCTTTAGGCGCAAATTGAGCTTTGAAGGCTTCATTAAGAGTAGTGGGACTGTAGAGCACCCTATCCTTCATGGTTTTCTCTTTACTTATTTTGATTTTGCATCGTTCAGCGTCTACTGCTTCAATCACCTGTAGTACTTCTTCTAATTGTTGGAGATGTCTCTCTGTAATAGCCTCTTTCCCTTGGTTAAACGAGTACATGCCAGCTATACGCATGACTATTCCAACTCCTCTTTTGCGTCAAGACGATGCTTTTGCCATTCAATTGGGACCTGAGCCACCTTCTCTCTTCCTGAAGGTTTATGGACAGGGCGTCCTAGTGGACGTGTCTTAAGTGTTCCATTGTGTAGTTGTTGGATTCTTTCCTGGCTAATGGTGATGTATTCTGCTTCACGTTCTATACCTATCGCTCTACGCTCATGCATAAGGGCTGCTATCAGTGTTGAGCCTACGCCACAATAGGGGTCTAGCACTAGATCATGCTGACTTGTGAGAGCAAGCACGCAGCGTTCTACCAGTTCAACGGGAAATTGACAGGGATGAACAGTTTTCTCGATATGGTTGGCTTTGACATTTGGAATCTCCCAGCATCCTTCTTCCCATTCATCGCGCAAAAATGTCCAGACATCTGACGGATTTTTTCCCAAGGGATTACCTGACGGTTGCCCTCGGTTTGGCCCCTTAAAATGAAGTTTCCCAGGATACTTTGATGGAACACGTACAGGATCAAGGTGAAATGTGTAATTATCACTTTTGGTAAACCATAGCAACGTCTCATAACGACCAGAGAAGCGTTTAGAGGCGTGTAGTCCGTGTTCAAAACGCCACATAATTCTATTGCGGAGCTTTAGTTCATATTTTTTGAAAAGGGGGTAATAAAAGATATCGAGTGGAAATACCTCGCCATCATCAACATAATTGCCTGTTTGCCAGCAGAGACTACCCTGTTCGGATAGCACGCGCACAAGTTCACAAATCACTTTTTCTTGCTCCGCAAGATAAGCATCGATAGTTTGTTTGCGCTCATAGGATTTGCCAATGTTATAAGGTGGAGAGGTAACGATAAGAGAGACGATACCAGTAGGAAGTGTCTTTAAGAATGCTTGAGTCTCTCCTTGATGTAAAATAGTTCTGTTCGTATCACTATACTGATCGGTTATACTCACATTCGTTTCAGATAGAGACTGGAATAAAGGGAATGCTGCCATACAATTATGCTCCTCATAAGCGTGTACTTGTTAATGAGCAAAGTATACATGACTTCATACTTGCAAACAAGGTGTATTGTGGTTGTAGCAACTGCATAGTGCTTATTATGCTATTTGACAGTCAGACTGTGCGAGCGCGTATGCCTGAGTGTAGGAATTGCATAACTACCGTACAATAGAATAGATACAGAATGTTACTATGGTGAGGAGATACTGGTATATGAATATGGTACGGCGGTTTATTTCGCAGGGGTGGCGGCCTGGGCGGGCGGCCTGGGTAGGATTGGTGGCGACGGTGTTGTATAGTTTGGCGATGGAAGGGGATCAGTTGCTGATTGGCAATCGCTTCAGCGATGTGCGTTTCATTGATGGTCTGCTTGAAGGTGAGAAGCACACGCGGCAAGGGATGGCTCTGTCATGGTTGCTGCATTTGCTGAACGGGGTGGCTCTGGCCGAGATTTATGCGGCGGTAGGCAAACGCTTGTTGCCGGGTCCTGATTGGCTGAAAGGCTCTATCTTTGGCGAGGTGTTCATTGTGAGTGCGTGGTGGTTGACGCCACTAGCTGATAAGCATCACCCACTGATCAAGAACGGGGAGTTGCCCAAGCTGGCAAACTGGACCTCGTTTTTGCAAAATATTGTGCGTCACCTTGTGTTCGGGCTGGCCCTGGGGCTGCTCTACAAGGATGGGAAATAAACAAACGATAGGTTTGATCGCAAAGGAATCGTGATCAAACCTGCCATTTGTTTATTGTTTAGATGATGCGTCGTACCCATTCGCTGATGAAGGGGAGGCGATAGTCTGGCTTTACCCAAGCCATAACCAGTAGCCAGATCCAGAGCAGGATGGTAGCCCACCACAGGATGCTGATCAGCAGGCCGAGTCCAAACGACGTAACTAGGCCGAGAATGGGAATCCAGGCCAGCATGTTTCGCAGCATGGAGGCGGCGAAAATGAGCAGGGAAAGGGTGCCAAATGTGATCATTGATTGGGCTGCGTGCCAACGCACGGTGCGATTCTTTTCTACCAGGAATAGGAATAGTCCTGATGCCCACAAGAACAGGTACGCCAGAACACGCTCTAGGCGTTCGTCGAGTCCAAGCGTTGTCCTATACATCATGTGATGCCTCGTTTCTATGGAATTAGGATGGGGCGCGGGGTTGTTTGTCAGGGCATGTCTAAAGGGATGCCTTGACTGCCGATTAGCAACCTTTAGTCCTTATCCTCTTGTTGTACTGCTTTATATACGCCTGACGCCAAGAGATGTTGCAGTATTGCATGACCTTATAGACATACTTTAAGGGCGTGTAGACTGACGTACTCATAGTGTGTCAGTCTACATGCCCGCGATTAGATTGTTATGCGTTGAAGAAGGAGCGCATGCCCGGATAGTCGCGCATGATTTGGGTCTGCATTTCCTCTGAGAGGGTCATAAAGGTGCCTTGGGCCTCGGCAAATACAGTTGTTTCGTCGTCGGCGGGCGTGAGAGTGCCCGTAGCTTGTAACATGCGCCCACGCTGCTTCCCCAGGTGAGCACGGATGCGCAGTGTTTTGCCGTAGGGAACGTATTGGCGATAGCGCACCTCCAAGCGACCCGTCATGGACCAAGCGGGGGTGTTGCTCAAGAGTGTGGTGCGGCTGAGAGCTTCGTCCATCAAGGTAGCCACAATGCCACCATGAATCACACCTGGAAAGCCCTGGTGTTCCTCGCGCGGCGTAAAGTCGGTGACGATGCTCTCCTCTTCCTGACAGAAGATGAGGTGTAGCCCGTAGGGATTGCGTTGACCGCAGGCGAAACAACGCTGGTAGTCTGTGGTATCGTTCAGTTCCATGTAATGTCCTCAATGATATAACAGTAAAGTTGCTAAAGTGTATCACATGTGCATTAGTCACTTGAGCAATCTAAGGCTGCTATCTCTATACCGCGCTATGCTATAATAGTAGGCAAATATATTCCGTGCTACGAAAACCAAAACCACCTCTCGCCCGTGTTACTAGTAGGAAACGGACGTGCATGTGAGCGATGCGACATGGCGTAGCACACCAACACTTCTTTATGAGTAAGAAATGGAAAGAGGACGATCATGGCAAAGACGATGATCCGAGAAAAAAAGGCTACCTCACAAGATGCAAAGAAGCAGCACAAGAAGCTGGCGAAACAAGAGGCGAAGTTGATGCTCAAGGTTGAGGAGGCGAAGAAAGCTGTGCAAAAGGCAGAGGCGAAAGTGGCAAAGGCACAAACAAATCTGCATGTGTACAATACTGAGCTTCATAAACTTGAGGATCAACTGACACATCTGCACTCTGGTCAACAGCAGCCATCGGCTGAAACGGGCGAACCCGCACAATCGGCGCAACCAGCCTCGCAAGACTTGTCATCCCCGCAAGCTGAGCAGGATAATCATAGCAACCAGAATGGTAGCTATAGTAGCAATGGTGCCCATGATGCTCAAGACGCCTCCCAAAGTGCTGCTACAGACACGCCCGTTATTCCTACGAATCAGATTGACGCACAACCACCTGCTGAAGGACGTGTTGACGTTTCTCAAGACGTGGACGCGAGTGCTACATCTGATAATGATGTCAGTAGTAGTAATAGCGCGGATAGTGCCGCAGACAAGGGAGTGAATACAACGATGCAGAATAATAACAATGCGCAAGAAACCCCCAACCAGAATATGCAGCAAGCAGAAGAGTCGTTGCATATCGACTCAGGGGATGGCAGTATGCCTATTATCACGGATAATCCCCAGGCATGGCCACCGCCAGAAGTGCGTAAAGAGGTGGCCGATGCCATTGTTGAAGAAGTCAAACATCCCCATGGCAATCAGGCGGAGCAGGCGGCTGATACATCAAATACAGCACAGACAAGTAGCGGTGAGGTGAGTCAGGCTGGTGAGGAGCAGACCCAACTCCAACAGCGTTATGGCTTTGGAGACAAGGGATAGACAAGAGTATAAAAAGGAGGGCCATTATCACCAAGCGGTGATAGTGGTCCTCTTTTTACCTATCAGCAGTTTATGACGAATGGATTGGTTGTGGTTCTACTGCTGGCTCGCCATGTTTGTTCTTAGGGGCCATGAAGCCTTGCTCTTTGAGATGGAGGTAGATCCAGAGGCTGACTCCAAGCAAGAAGCCGCCAAAGAGGTAGCCACCCAGTACGTCACTTGCCCAGTGGTCGCCCAAGTAGATGCGCGACGGGCCAACCAGTCCGACGAAGAAGGCGGAAACAATCAACAAGACATAAATCCACCAACGGTCCCGCCGAAACAGAATGATACCTAGCGAGAAGATCAGGCCGAAGAAGGCGACATAGGACATGACATGCCCACTGGGGAAACTCTGGCCCGAGGCGTGCTGGAAAATGGTCACAAACTGGGATGTTGGTCGTGGACGTGACACTATCAATTTGATAAGAACGTTCAAGAGCGAACTGACTAATGATAAGACGACAATATAGATGGCCTCAAGCCGTAAGCGCACGAGCCAGAAAGCCAGCGCAGTCAGTACGATGAGTGCAATAAACACCACCATGTGATAGCCGAGATAGCTAATGGCCACCATGAAAGCCTCAAGGCCGGGAGCCTTACTTTCCTGAAACTCATTGGTGATGGTTACATCTACTGGTAAGACGGGGTGATAATGAACAAACCAGGCTAATACGGCGAAAAGCACGAACTGTATCAGGTAAAAGGCAATAAAGAAGCGGGCACGCTTTGTTGCCAGGTACCAGGGTTCGCGACTTTGTTGTACCTCTTGCTGTGCCTGCTCAACAACATTTTGTACGCCCTTTTGTAGTTGGTCTGTTGGCTGCTTTTGTTGCATGATGTGGTCCTTTATAGCGATATGTTCATTATAAAAAAACAGGATAAGAAATCCGCTGTCGTAATAGTGCCGTCACACATATCTATTGGGATACCTATAATACGTTTCTCGCTAGGAAAATGTTTCTTGACAAGCTAGGGCAAGGTGGGACGAGGTGGCTTACACATTTCTTTGCCATTGACGCCTCTTTGTTTTACCGTTATAGTCAAAGGTGAGAGAGGAGATTTGGCAATGGCACAAGTAGAGGTTCGACCCGCACAAGAGGAAGATCGGGAGACGGTACTGGCATTTTGCGCCCAGACGTGGGAATGGGGCGATTATATTGAGCGCGAGTGGGACACGTGGCTGCATGACGCAAGAGGGGCATTACTGGTATGCACAACGGATGGACGACCAACGGGTGTTGTCCATGTGCAGATGACGACTGAGGTGGATGCCTGGCTGGAGGGGCTGCGCGTTGATCCTGCCTATCGTCAGCGGGGGCAGGCAAGCGTACTGGCAGAGGCAGCAATGCTTGAGGTCATGCGGCGTGGTGCCACCTACCTGCGCCTAGTGACGGCTGCCGAAAATGCTGCCGCACAAGGCGTGTTTGAGCATCTGCATATGCGCCAGATAGGTGGCTTCGTGCCGTTCAATGCGGGACCCCTGCCAACAGCGGGTAGGCGTAACAACGAGGGAGAAGCAACACAGGTCGCCAGCAGGGAAGACCTGGACGAGATTATTGATTACCTGAACGCCTCCAACGTCTTTCCTTCCGTGGGTGGTCTTTACTATATGGGCTTCGTGGCATATGTAATAACGGCGGAACTGCTGGAGAAAAAGCTAGAGGCACAGCAGGTCTATCTACTCAGGCGTTGGGGTCGCCTGGATGGTCTGGCCATTGCCGAGCAAGATCAGAACGAATTTCGTGGCAAGCACCTCTCTATTGGCTATATTGATGGCATGACCATTGAGGCGATCAGTTTGATTGCCCATGATCTACGGCGCCGCTTAACGACACTTGGCTTAGAACAGGCTTTTGTCTACGCGCCAAACCTTGTGCTCATACGCGATGGCTTAACCGGCATTGAGTATGAGGGAGATGGCAGCGTCTTTCTCACCTATGAACGCGGCCTAACCTAAAAAACATAATAAAGCATAAAACCGCATCAGCAGCAAAATCTTTTTGCTGCTGATGCGGTTTTATGCTTTATTATGCTCTGACATCCTTTCGTTTCAGGAAGAGGCCGATGACAACCATCAGCAGGAGGATGATTGCAGCTAATGAGCCCCAACTGATCAGTAGGCGATGGAGTGCATCGGACTGGCTATAAATGGAAAAAAGCGTGCTGTGATAGGTGTAGTCAGTGCCAAATAATCTATCGCCACCGACCTTATCGGCGTGTAAGCCAATCGATGACCCGAGGGCAGCCATGGCCCAGCGTGAGGGAAAAACAACGGCCAGTATCTGCGTGACCCAGTCCTTGAGTGGAATGATGGCACCAGAAAAGATGACCTGTGGTAACAGGATAATGGGTACGAAGCTAATGGCGCGATCATTGTTTGGCGCAATGGCTGAGATGGTGAGGCCGATCATGAGACCTGCAAGCGAGGTCAGCGTGAGCGTGATGTATGTCTCTAGCACAGGTGCCAAGAAGATGCCCTGATGCAAAGGCTCACCTATCTCGACGATCACGGTGAGGATGGCACTCTGGAAGAGGCACAGAATGCCGAGCACGACCACCTTCGAAAACATGTAAGGGAGGATGCCGAGATTGACAGTGCGCTCACGCTTGTAGATGGCCGCCTCCTTGACGATCTCGCGGGCGCCATTGATACAACCGAACAGCACCGTGGCAAAGGCCATGATAAAGAGCACCTTTTGCGCGTCTACCCCGGGCCCAGGCAGAATGAAGTCTTGTAACGCTTGATCTGGCCCGCCTTTGCTCGATACATAGGATTGAACTTGGCCAACTGTTTGGGTTGGTGCTGCTGGACTAGAAAAAGGATTTTTCAGGAAGTTGAGCACTTGCTGGCAGTCAATCTGCTCGCTTGGCTTCCCCTGTGGGACGCCTAAAGGCTGCGCATTCACCAGAATTTGTGGGCGGCACTGCACAAGTTTGTTGGCGTCAAAGACACCCGCACCCACCTCGAAGCGCACCATCAGGACGAGCATTACGGCGATAATGGGAGCCTGTAGCAGCAGAATGAGCAGGTTGCCTACGTCATTTTTCAGTAGTTCCAGATAGCGCGTCGAGAGCAAGATGAACTGTGACCAGGCATTGCCGCGCTTCACACGTTGTGCTGTTTTAGCGGTGTCTGTGTCCGCCACACTTTGTCTTTTCTCATTGAGAGCTTGCCCTTCCTTGAGGGCTGAGGCCACGTACTGTTGATAATCAGGCGAAGCCAGGAAGCGTTGTTCCGCCTGCTTTGGAATGTCTGGGTGTTCCTTGGTGGCTTCGAGTGTGCTGTAGATTTCGGCAAAGTCGGTCTTGGCAAAGAAGACCTTCGCCTCATTGGGTGGGCCAAAGTAGGCGAGGCGACCCCCTTGTGCCAGGAAGCACACATAGTCGCAGGCGTTGATGTTATTGGTGGCATGTGTGACCAGGATGATCGTGCGTCCTCTGTCCGCGAGTCGGCGTAGCAGGGCCATCATTTTACGGTCCAAGCCGGGGTCCAGGCCAGAGGTTGGTTCATCCAGAAAGAACACGCCGGGATTTGCCAGCAGTTCGAGCGCGATAGAGACACGCTTACGCTGGCCGCCAGAGAGCTTGCTGACGAGGAGGCCACGCCTATCTGTCATCTCTACATCTTCGAGTACCTCGTCGATGCGCCACTGAATTTGCTCACGCGAAAAGTCGCTAGGGAGACGCAAACGGGCAGCGTAGTAGAGTGCGCGCTCTACGGTCAGTTCGCGGTGGACGATATCATCCTGTGGTACGTAGCCAAGCTGTGTGCTGAAGGCGGCAAGGTTGTGGTAGTAGTCCACGCCGTTGTAAAAGACGGTGCCTCCTTGCGCTATGCGTAAGCCGTTCAGGGCATCCATGAGCGTCGATTTGCCAGCACCGGAACCGCCGACAATCGCGACAAACTTGCGTGGTGGAATGGCTAATGAAATATCGTCGAGCAAGGTGACATTGTTGTTGCCAGTCTTTTTAAGGTGAAGCGCATCAATGCGGATGTTCGTGCTTTCATCATATTGCTTGAGTTCCGTTCCGTTGTAGGTAAGGCGATAGGGGCCGATGCGAATTTCGTCGCCTGTGCGGAGGAGTTGATTGGTAGCACGTTGCCCGTTGATATAGACATGGTTGGTGCTATTGGTGTCAATGATACGATAGCCACCTTCTACCTTTTCCATGAGGGCATGGTGGGCAGACACCTGTGGATGATTAAGCACAACATTGTTTTCCGGTGTCCGCCCGATGGTGAGTTGAACTTGTGTGAGGGAAATGGGCTGTGTTTCTGGCAGTGTTTCGGTCGAGTTGCCTGTGCCATCATTATAGGTGAGCGTAATTACGCTGCCGTGTTCATCGCCGATGCGAAACACGTCACCATTCACAAGTTGCTTGCGAAACTGTTGATTGCCGGGGAGCCGTTGCCCTTGATACCACAGTCCATTGAGTGTTTTCTCGCGTGATGGATGCGGATGCACGAGATAAAGGGTGTTGCCGTCTTTGACGATTTGGGCATGCCGGGCGGAGATAATTGGCTCGGCGATAACAATATCATTGTCGGGGTCACGCCCAATATTGAGCACCTGCTTATTGAGCAGATGCACCTGCATCTCACTATGGATGTTACTGCTGACGGTCAGCGAAGGTACGTTGGTCTCTGGCATGCGACTAAACATGGTGCCAGAAGGGGAAGCGTTAGCGGGAATATACACTTTCAACGGTGCATTTTGTCCCGTGATCTGTACAGGCTTTGCTGGTGGAGGAGAAGAGACTACTTCTCTCGCTGGTGCGGGGATAGCTAGATCAGGTGCAGGGGTAGGGATAACTAGATCGGAAAATGCATCTGCCGTTTGCCCCGCTGGTGTTGCTGCTGCTATCGCTTCTTGTCCTGCTTGCATCCCATTCACAAGAAAGACAAAGCTGACATTTTCGCCAATCTGCACAATGCTGTTATGCTCAAGCACACTTTGTGAGACCCGTTGTTGATTGACGGCGATATAGCTGGTTTGTGAAAGGTTTTCAATGTGCCATGCGTTTTGCTGCCATTGAATACGGGCGTGATGGCGCGAGACACGTTGATCGAAGATCACAACATCATTCTGGTTATCTCGGCCAATGGAGATAACGGGTTTCTTAAGAGGAATGGTTTTTTTCGTTAATGGTCCGCTAAGGAAGTTGATGGAAACGGGATTGAGAGGTTTTTGTGCTGTCTCCATGGAGGCTACTCCTTACGTCATAGATGTGAAATGGGGAGAATAAGACAATGAGCAATGAAATTTGCTCATTGCCCATTCGATTGTTCGACTTATTTATGTAGGGTTGAGTATAGCATCCAGGTTTTTCACGCTGTGAAAACGTAACAGCCAGCAGCCGTAATTCATACCCCCGCCAACGGCGGGTAAGGCCATCCAGTCACCTTCTTTGAGGCGACCCTGGCGCAAAGACTCGACAAGGGCCGTTGCGATGCTCGCATTGGAGAGATTGCCGTAGTAGCGGAAGTTATCAACGAGCTTTGCCATCGTGGAGGAAGGCCAGCCGTAATCATTGATGAGCAGTTCACCTAAACGGCGTGTAATGCGCGAGTTCGCCTGGTGGGGCACGATGTGCGCGAGTTCGTCGGGATGCAGATTGGCGTGACGGCAGAGGCTATCGACCGACTCGGCCATCGCACGTGGTGCTTCGCGGAAGACTTCTTTCCCGTTCATTTTAGTATAGCCAATGAAATACTGCGAGAGAAATTGATTAAGCTCTTTCCCTTTGCCATCTTTGTAAAGCTGGCGCATTTTGATATCGGTCTCTGCCATTTCGAGCACGTCTTTTCGTAATGGGGTCTGATACATCAAAGCGGATGCCTGATTAGCGTCGGAGCCATTAATGATATAGGTGTCTTCTTCCCCTAGCTCTAAGAGGTAGGCGGAGGCACCTTCGCCGAAGAGAGAGCTGGTTTTCCAGTCGAGCACATTCATAATGTTGGGGAGCAAGCCTTCAGCGGTCACGAGCAAGACGAGTTTTGCGGACTCGGCCTTCAATACTTCGGCGCACACCTGATAGGCTTCTGTCTGACAGGCACACGCTCCCTTGAGCATGGTAGCGCGAATGGAGCCTATACCGAGCCGTTGCTGGACCCAACCGGCGATGGTGGGAAACTGGTCATTATCGGAGGATGAGGCACCAATGACGGTATCGACTTCGCTGGCAGAGCGGCCTGCGCTTGCCAGGGCGCGTTTCGCCGCGATAACTGCCATATCTGTAAGGGATTCGTCGGGGTTGGCGTGCGGGTCATCATACAGGCCGGGGGCATCATTGCCCACGATCTGCCGACAGAGGGCAAGCGAACTCGCCCGTACATAGCGCGTGCTGAGTCCCGTCACACGTTCCAGGTCTTCGGCACTACGCGGATCGCCGAGGCGCGTTGAGATGTGGGCAAAGAATTCGTTGGTAATATACCCTTTGGGTGCATAGTTGCCCAGGCCGATTAAGCGTACTTTTGCTTTGGTAAATATGCTCGGTACAATGTACGTGTAATCGGGCCATTGTCCTTCACGAAGGCGTGTCATTAGTGAAAACCTCCAGTTAAGAGGAAAATAAGCGATTAATTGCTCTTAGTATACCATATATGAGACGCGAAACAGAGCAATGAAAGAGCCGCGTGTCCACCAGACGGACGTGCGGCTCTTTGCTGGTTTTCTTGGCTTAAAGCGAGGCTCGGAATGGAATTACCAACTGTTATCGCGGCGGTCACGATTGGCGTCACGCCGATCTCTGCGGTCGCGGCTATCGCGGCCACCACCATTATCATAGTTGTTGTTATTGTTGTCGTAGCTAGTCGTATTATAGCTATTGTTATTATAACTACTACCACTGTAGTTACTATAACTGCGTGCATCATCACGACGCGGACGTGAGGCACGTTGGGCTTGGAAGCAGTCACTGCAATAAACGGGACGATCTTCACGAGGAATAAAAGGAACTGAGGTAGGACGACCACAGGTGGCACAGGTGGTTTCAAAGCTCTCGCCGCGTGGTGCGCGTGGGGAGGGACTTGTAGACTGGTTGCCACGGCGTGCGGCGCGGCAGCTTGGGCAACGACTGGGAATGTTCGTCAAACCTTTACTGGCGTAAAACTCTTGCTCGCCAGCACTGAACGTGAATTCTTGACCACAATCACGACAGGTAAGGATGCGATCCCGGTAGCCCTCGTTGGACATCATGGGTAATATTTCCCCTTCTTCACTGTTCGTTCCGCCTGACACTTGCTCAATTGTGCGCTGGGGACAGTGCGATCAGGACATACACCTTGTTACAGCCTCTAACAGAGGAATACAACTCCTGGCAGTTCTCGGGTAGTGATGTCCTTGCTGCCGGACGACGGAACAAAACCGGGGTTCGGATATTACTTACCATACGGGAGAACGCTTCCCTAACCACGCTTTCATTGTACCATATGTATGGCTAAATTACATCATCTTCTTGACCCAAAATGATACTATCTAGTAGTATCTAAAGAGAGAACTATTTTCAGTGACGGAGGGGAAATTGTGGAAACCGCTTCTGCTCACTCTGCACACATGCCGAGCGTAGCTGCTTCTGCTCGCCAGGTCCATACGATTACTGACCGTTTCTCAATGGCCAATACGTATGTGCTGAACGATACGCAACTGATCGTGGTTGATCCAGGCTCGGCCTTGAATGTGCGCTTACTTATGCACTATATGCAAACGATATTGCGGCGCACCCTCGACGAGATTGATTTAATCGTGGTGACACACTTGCATCCTGATCATACTGCGGGTATCGAGGCCCTCCGTCATCTTTGCCGTGCGCCTGTTGCGGCTTCAGCGGTGGTGCGGGCTCTGCTCGAAGCGGAGGCGCAGGAGGGGAAGATGTTGCCGAGCATCACCCATATGGCGGCACGCGTTGCGCCTGGCATGTTACACCACCTGGACCTCTTTCCACCCGCATATGCACGGCAGGCGCGACAGGTGGATGTATGGCTGGAAAACGCGACCAGTCTACCCTTTCATCCTGATTGGCAGGTCATCGCTAGCCCCGGCCATACACCCGAAAGTCTCTGCCTCTACAATGCTTGCACACGTGAGCTGTTATGTGGGGATACCGTGATTACTGTGGCTGGTGGGGCTCCTCTCTTACGGAGCAGCACCGACCGTCGCCAACTCAAAGAAACACTACATATGTTGCGCAATCTTCCCGTGCAGTATCTGTATCCCGGTCACGGTCGTGCGATTCTGTCGCATCACCCATTAGAGAATGCCGAGGTCGAGTGGTAAGGTGCTAGTGGGAAGAGATATCTGCTACGACTTCTGCCTACTCGGTAGTCTCAGAGGGAGCGGGGTGCTCGAAAAAGCTAAAGGTGAAGCTAAAAAGGAACGTGGCGTAATAATATCTGTGAGCGAGGCGGTCTGCGCGGCTTGCACAGAGGTATATTCCAGGTGAATATTGCCAATTAAAATAATATCCCCCTCCATCAATGGGCGTGGTTCGGTTAGCAGGACTTCATTCACTTTCGTCCCGTTACGACTGCCGAGGTCTTGCACGAAATTGCCGGTAGGTTGGCGCAAAAATTGGGTATGCCAGCGCGAAATAGAGACATCCTCGACAGTGATGTCACATTCGACGCCACGCCCGACAGAGATCACAGCTTGATCCAAGGGAAAGATTTTGCCCGCGAGTGGCCCATCATGGAATTTTAATGCGCCTGATGCTGCCTCTGGCGTGAAGGGTCGTGTTGATATTTTTTCGATCTGCGCCGTCTCTTGCCAGTGAGGAGTGACGATGTGTTGGGGGATGAACAATGGTGCCAGGGGTGTGATCGGGTTAGGCACCTTTCTATCACTTAACGGGCGCGTAGGAGCCACAGGCGTATTGTTCCCAATGGCATTGGCACGGCCAGTCAATGATTCGAGCGAGGAATGCCACTGGTGATGCGCGAGGGGATCGCTGAGATCAAGGGAAAACTCGGTATGTTGTGCGAGATGGAAAACGAATTGCTGAGAACCCATTTCAAGTATATCGCCTTGTTGGATGGGGATGAAACCACGAATACGTACTCCATTGACGACAATACCATTTAAACTATTGCAATCGGTGAGGTAGATTTGGTTTTCAAACCATGATAACTCAGCATGGTTGCGAGAAACCAAATCGTCGTCAACCCAGATATCGTTCACCTCTTCATCGCGGCCAAGCGTGATGATGGCGCGTTTGAGGTCTAGGCGTTGCCCTTGCCAACGGCCATTCCGAAATTCTAACCAGCCCCAAGGGGTTTCATCGTTATAGATAAATGGCGGGATTACGCCAGCTTGATAGCGTGGAGGTGAGAAGGCAGATTTTTTATCTACGCGTGTCGTGTGTGCATGTCTCTGGCTAGGCAATCGCATTGATGTCGTTGAAAGGCGTGGTTCCGTAAAAAGGTAGAAGGCGGCGGTAACACCGATGGGCAATACCCACCCGCATAGTACAACATACACGAGCGCAACCTGCACCTCTGCTAGAGAGAGTGCTGCCTGCTCAGCACTGAAGCGTACATGATACCAAACGAGGGCGGGCAGGAGCAGCATGGCCAACATGACACAGGAAATGACCGCCCCAGAAAGCTGGCGGGTGGTTCCGTAACGGCGCAGAGAGGTTTGCAGCATGTTCGCAGCAATGGCACACATGCAACATGCTAACCCTCCGTAACATCCGCTGGCAAACCATATCGGAAAATCTATTGCGCTAATAATCCTGCTCTCCTCATATTATCATGCCTGTGAAAATAAACCGTTCATGGAAATCCGTTGCCCTTACCTATTGCAGCATGGGGCCAATGCCTCCCTTCCGTGCCTGACTGATAAGAATAGTATCGACGATGGTGTGTTGTTGTGCATCTTTGGCATACAGGGCGTCAGTGGCGACATTGGCGGAGTCACCCGCGACCCCGTTGCCCACCCCGACGACATCCCAATATTCAAAATGGCTCTCGTCGGCTTTGGTGGCAACGCCTAGAAATGCATGCCCCGGTATAATGACAATCTCAGTGTTTAAGCCAATGTTTTCCGCAGCGGATGCTAAGAGGACGGTCAATTCTATGCACATTCCGCTATGTTGCGCAAGAACCTCGGTTGGCAGTTGTACTTTCTGTGTGGCTACTGCGCTAGTGTCATTCCCTGTATATGGCACGGTGGTATTACTATAGTGTATTTTTTGTGCCCGTAATGCGTCATACAGGGCGTCCACCTGATCTTTGATCTGCTGTACGCTGGTCACATTATACCCAAGCATGCCGCTTGGTGTGGGTGGTGCTTGCCTTTGTAAAAAGAGTGCGGCCTTTGTTACCAGCGTGTGTACGGCGGGGGCATCAGGGGTGACCCAGGCGGCAATTTGCAGCCGATTGGCTCGTTTCCATTCCATGAGCCAGCGTGAATGGACGAGCAAAGGAACGTCGTTGATATAATAATCATGATCGTTTACGTCGCTGACCTGTATATGTAAAAAGGTGTCGGTTTCCTGAGTCAGGCCGCTGAGTATTGTATTGGGAATGTGTGGAGCGAAGAGAATCCGCTGCATTTCTGCTGTGGCTTGCACGGGATGCGTCTCTACCTGGCTCACGTTCGTAATGGAAACGCTAATAGAGAGCGTCATGACGGAACTACTGCTATAGTCAACCGTAAAGAGCGGTTGATGCTGTGAGATGTAGGAGGGGTAAAAGGCGCTGAAAATTGCTGGCGGCGCAGTGACGCAGATATGGATGCCCGATTGGTCTCCACAATGGCTTTGCTCCATCTGCGCAGCTTGTTGAAACCGACTATATGCTTGTGTTCCATTCACAACATATGTGGCAGCCAAGGCAGTACTTAGTCCTACTATGGCGAGGAGAACAGCAACTTTTTTGCCCATTATCTTGCTTTCCGATTTTTTCCTACAGTGACTAAATAAGCAATCAACAGCAGTTAGGTCTCGCGACAATCATACCATGATGTATTATGGTGAGCAAACATTTAGGACTTGTAGGTAGTATTCTTTCGCCCTTGTCTCTACTTGCTTGTTGTGCTTTCTGAGCGAGAGACGGTACATTTTTGTTTCATCATGTCTATTGATGACTCCCTGAATGTATCGTCTCTGCTGTCTTTTGCGCTGTCAAATCTTGGTTCAGTGTGCAACGCCTGATAGCACTCTGAGGCTCTTTGAGATGTGCTGATCTCCCTTAAGAAACTTCTTTGATCGTAAGAAGATGCTCACCTGTAAAATGCTAGTATTGTTCAGTTTATCGCGAACCTCAGTGATGACTTCCTTGAGCAGAGGTTCGCGCTTGGCTCCACAAGCCGTTTTACTTATAAATATGACAAAAATGTCGCGAAAAAAGCACGCTAAAAACTCTTCTGTAAAGAGGTTCGCGAAAACGCTTGCATAAACTGGCTTCTCATGCTACAATAAGGGGGTGGCAGTCTAAATGGCAGGGGCCGCTCGTTCGAGATGGAAACCTCAAAAGGAGAACAATCGTGAGCTCTATCAAAAATGTCTAAATGGCAGGGGCCGCTCGTTCGAGATGGAAACACGACAGCATCTGAGACAATTGATACAGTAGTGTCGATGTCTAAATGGCAGGGGCCGCTCGTTCGAGATGGAAACTTTGAATGCTTCTATTTCAGCGGTTAGAGCAGCTAGGTCTAAATGGCAGGGGCCGCTCGTTCGAGATGGAAACTAAGACTCTACGAATACCCCAACGCCTTGCTGCTGTGCGTCTAAATGGCAGGGGCCGCTCGTTCGAGATGGAAACTAACCATATCCTTCAGGGATGTGAATGGAGATCATAGTCTAAATGGCAGGGGCCGCTCGTTCGAGATGGAAAC
>JBBPYR010000158.1:0-21905 GCA_038199755.1 Ktedonobacterales bacterium
GGAACGCGTCCGTTTGGGTACGATTCCCCCCTTCCCCGCGGGCGACCCAGAGGGTCCCAGCCCCTCATCCGCCACATCCCCGCCCCTACGGAAGACATGGATATGCGATCAATCGCGTCAGAGGCCGTCGTATCATTGTAGGGGCATCCCCTTGCGGGTGCCCAATACGCCAACGATTACCGATTGATCGCGTCCCTACGCGGTTTCTTGTAGGGCTTGTTCTATGCACTCGATGGTGTTGGTTAGCATAGCATCATCAAGGGCGAGCGAGAGAAAGCAGGCTTCATATTGTGAGGGCGGCAGATAGATGCCACGCGCTAACATGTTCCAGAAGAAACGGGCGAAGCGGGCGGTATCGGATTGCTTGGCTTGCTCATAGTTGGTTACGGGTGCCGCGTTAAAGTAGAGGCAGAACATCGCGCCACAACGCACAAACTGTGCAGTAGTCTGCGTCTTGCGCAGAGCTTGCGTGATGCCCTCGCCGAGCAACTGGCTTTTCTGCTCCAACAACGCGTATTGCCCTGGCTTACGCAACTCGGTCAGCGTCGCGATACCCGCCGCCATCGCCAGCGGATTGCCCGACAAGGTACCCGCCTGATACATCGGCCCCACAGGTGCTACCAACTGCATGATATCACGTCGCCCACCATAGGCACCCACAGGCAAGCCGCCGCCAATAATCTTGCCAAAGCAGGTCAGATCGGGCGTCATCTTCATACGCTCTTGCATGCCACCCAGAGCAACACGAAAACCTGTCATCACCTCGTCAAAGATCAGTAGCGCGCCATACTGCCGTGTCAAACGTTGCAACTGCTCCAGAAAACCCGCCTCTGGCAAGACAAGCCCCATATTGGCTGCTATTGGCTCAACGATCACCGCCGCAATCTCGTCTGGATAAGCTTGAAAGAGAGCTTCCACGGCGGCGGCATCATTATAGGCGGCGGTTAATGTGTTCTTAGTAGTATCGTGTGGCACGCCGGGACTATCGGGCAGGCCCATGGTGGCAACGCCAGAACCCGCCTGCACCAGCAGCATGTCCGCGTGCCCATGATAGCAGCCGCTAAACTTGACGATCTTGTCGCGCCCCGTGAAGGCTCGCGCCAAGCGGAGCGCACTCATCGTCGCCTCGGTGCCAGAGTTGACAAAGCGAATCATCTCGACTGATGGCACGCTTGCCAGCACCAGCTTTGCCAGTTCGCTCTCGGCCTGTGTCGGCGTGCCAAAGCTAAAGCCGCGCGCACTGGCTTGCACCACCGCCTCGACCACGCTAGGATAGGCATGGCCCAGAATCATCGGCCCCCATGACTGCACATAGTCAAGGTAGCGGTTGCCATCTACATCAAACAGATGGGGACCAAGCGCGGAATCGATGAAGACGGGGTCGCCCCCAACGCCAAGAAACGCACGCACAGGGCTATTGACGCCTCCGGGCAGCAGCGTCTGTGCCTCTTGAAACAACTCGTGAGAGCGAGCGAGCGAGAACATTTCGCCCTGATACGTTCGATGTTGCATGTTATCCTCTTCGCTTGACGCGTATTGAACGCTATGCGCCGATGGCTTCTAAAATCTCGTCAATGGGTTGCGCGACACAGGTGAACATGGGCGTGTCACGCAGCGTATACATGCTGGCCTCGGTTTCGCGCAGTTGCTGCACGAGGTCCAGAAAGTCCGCGATCTCGTCAGTCTCAAACGCCACTACAAATTCCTGATCATCCAGCCCAAAAGAGTACGTGGTGTTGAGAGACACGCTAGGATAGGTCAGGCCAACACGAATATGCTCATTCATCATACGCTTGCGATCTTCCATCGGCAAGGCATACCAGGCGCGGGTCTTGACGAATGGATAGACGAACAGATATTTCTTATCGTCCGGCCTGATGACCAAACGTGGGTCATGGCTACCACGAGCATTTTTGCCAACATAGATCGAGCGTTTCGTCATCGAAAGGAAGGCATGCGACTCGCGGAGATAGGGTCCCAGCGCGCTACGACGCAGCTGGCTGCTCAGTGTACGCAGTTCGTCGATGTTCTCCGTCGCCTGCCAGATCATAAAGTCACAATCTGAGCGCAGACCATACAGGCTAAAAGTGCGCACCAGCGCATCCTCACCATATGCAGCGATGATGGAGCGTAGTTGCTGCTTGCCCTCTACGCGCACGTTCAGGGGCAGCAATTGCCACTGCGGATCAAGCTTATAGAAGGTGAAGCGCACCAGTTGACGCGGCTGTTTTGGCTTTGCCTTCGCTAGCGCGGGTGCAGCCTCGGTCTGAGCCGGTGTTTCGGCTGCTGGAACGGTTATCTGTTCTGTCATGATTCTTCCTTTATAGATGAATAATAGGCAACAATTGCCTGCATCAAACCCTCGATAGAAAACTCTTTTGCCTCGATATGCACAGGCAAGCCCAGCTCTCGTGCCGTCTGTGCCGTGATCGGACCAATACAAGCCACACGAACCCGCGCTTGCGCCGTTATAACCGCCACAAGCGACTGCGCATGATCTTCCTGTATAGGATCATGCCGCTCACAATCTTTGAGCCACGCCACAAAATTGCGTACCGTGGAGGAACTGGTAAAGGTGATAATATCAAGATTGCCCTGCCGCAATAGCTCTAGCACGGCATGCCCCTGCACATCATCATGGTCAACGGCATGGGTATAATACGCGGCCACTTCATCAACATGCGCCCCCGCCTGCTGCAACTGGCTGACCAGCACGTTGCGCGCCTCCGCTGCACGCGCCAACAGGATATGCATGTCAGCCAGCGAGACGCCGCGCTGCCGAGCGTCCTCGATAATGGCGGTAGCCATGCTTTCAGCAATGTACTCGTCAGGCACAAGATCGGCTTTGAGGCCATAGTGAGCGAGCGCGGTGGCGGTCGCGGGTCCAATGGCGGCAATACGTACGGGGCTCATTGCCAGCAAATCGTAGCCCCGTTCCCGTAAACGTTCGCAACACACAGCAACGCCGTTCGCGCTGGTGAACACCAGCCAATCATAGCCCTGCTGATTATCCTGCACATTGTCCACATACAAACGTTGCAGAGCGGTATCCAATTGTGTCCAGTCTCGTGGCGGCTCAATGCGAATGGTGGGAAACTCCACTGGGAATGCGCCCGCCAGCCGCAACTGCTGGCTGAACGCGCTGGCCTGTTCGCGTGTACGTGTGACCAGCACGCGCTTCCCTTGTAGGGGAAGGCTGGCAATGATGGGCTCAGACATATTGACGCTCCGTTGCCTTGCCTTGCTGTATCTCTTGAATAATCTGTGCGGCCCCCTGTGCCAGTGCCTGATGAGCCAGCCGGATGCCAAGGTTTCTCGCATCCTCAACACTCATAGCAGCATGCCAGGGTATGCTATCATTCACAGAAATACGCTGTTGCCCATCCAGACTGATCACCAGTCCACGTGCATGCAGTTGTTCAGCACTCACTTCACCATAGGCCGCAACGGGCAGATAACAGCCAGCTCCCAGTTCGCGCATAAACGTGCGTTCAGCACCGGTGGCAGCCTCCACCACGGCATCATTGAGGGGTGCCAGCAACGCGCACAAGGCTGGCTCATTGCGCGTCTCTAGAGCGAGTGCTCCCTGTCCTGGTGCGGGCAACATCAGCTCAATGGGGAAGTACTGCATGTTGCGGCGATCTCGTTCGGCGATCTCCATGCGATGTAAACCGGCAGCGGCCAGGATAATGCCATCATACTCGCCCGCCTCCAGTTTGCGTAGCCGTGTATCAACGTTGCCACGCAAGGGCAGGATTTCCGCGTCTGGACTCAGTGTTCGTATCTGGGCGGTGCGCCGTAGACTGCATGTGCCAACGCGTAACGCACTGCCAGCCAGAGCTTCTTTTTCTACAGCAAACAATCCCTGCCGCGTTATCTGCATAGGGACCGCTGAGACAAAAACATCGCGCACATCTTCGCGTGGCCCAGCGATAAAGAGCCGCAAACCTTCAGGTTGCGTGGTGGGCATGTCCTTCAAGCTATGCACCGCGAGGTCTATGCGCCGCTCGTGCAGAGCATACTCGATCTCGGTGACAAATACACCATCGCCGCCAATCTGCGTCAATGGGGCATTGGTAACGCGATCACCTGTCGTATGAATTTGTTCGATGACTATTTCAAGATCAGGCCACAGGTGATGAAGCCGTGTTATAACCCAGTGTGTCTGTATCATGGCGAGCTTGCTGGCTCGTGTCCCTAGAATAATTCGCTTCATGTTTTTCTTCCAAATCAAACAAATATCGTACGGCCTCTGCGTAAAAAGACCCCTCTCCAGCAGCAGCGGCATCCTTTAAGCGCAGGGTCGGTGTATGCAATAGTTTATTCATAAGTCGCGTCGTCAATTCACGCACAGCAGCAGCTTCTCGCTCGGAAAGCATCGGTGCCAACTGTCGCATTGCCCGTTCCAGTTCTTGCTCGCGTAGCCCATCCACATATTGCCGTAACACTTTAATGGTGCCAACCACATCAAGCGAGGCCAGCCAGCGTTGAAAAGCCGTGACCTCCTCACCAATGATCGTCTCCACATGCACAGCCTCTTGTTGACGCAGCTGCAAGCCCTTTGAAACCTCTGTGTGCAAATCGTCAAGGTTATAGAGGTATATCCCTGGCAACAAACCAACACTCTGCTCAATATCGCGTGGGAGCGCAATATCTATCATGAGGAGTGGACGTTGGGCGCGTTGCTCCATTACGCGTTGCATCAATTGTGTCGTAATCAGTGCGCGTGGTGCCTTTGTCGATGAAATCACCACATCCGCCTCTGCCAACGCATAGGATAGTTCAGTAAACGCTCGGTGTGTGGCTCCCAGTGTCTGTGCCAGTTGAACGGCGTGCTCCGACGTGCGGTTGACAATGACCAGACGCTGCGCTCCATTATCACGCAAATTACGCGCCGCCAGTTCGCTCATCTCCCCTGATCCGACTAACAAAATGTTGGCATCATAGAGAGAGGGGAAGAGTCGGCGTGCCAATTGTACGGCGACATGGCTGATAGAAACGGCACTGCGGCTAATACCAGTCTCACTACGAGCTCGCTTGCCCGTCACTAGGGCAGATCGCAAAAGGGCAGACAGCACAGGGCCAGCGTGTCCTCCCTTGAGGGCAAGTTCTAACGCATCGGCTACCTGCCCCTGAATCTGGGGCTCCCCTGGCACGAGCGAAAACAGACCACAGGTGACGCCGAACAGATGGCGAATAGCATGCTCATCCACCAGTGAATAACAGTGTTCAGCCAGTTCCTTTTGGTCCACCTGCCGTGCCTCGACCAAAGAGTGTAGTATATCAGCTTGTCCAACCTGAGCGTCTGCGCACAAAGCATAGACTTCTATGCGGTTACAAGTTGACAGCAGCACACACTCCTGCGTTGTCTTCTGAATGTTCGTCAACACCTGCACCGCTTGTTGCGAGGAACAAGCCAGACGCTCACGCAAGAGAATAGGTGCAGTCGTATGGTCAACGCCGACAGCGACGATATCCATAAAAACCTCGTAAATCTATATGCTATAAGTATTCTATAGAGATTTTAGCGTTTTTTTGAGTTTCGTCAAGAGCGTATATGCCTATATCGTATCAGGTATATACCTTATTTCGTTGCTATTTTGTCGTTTCCCTCCTCCTCATAAAGAAATGGTACCTTCTCTGCTCAGTTTGCGCTGTCAAAACGTTGTATAATCAAATGGCATCGAACAGTTGCTCACTCAGAAGAGATATGCAACTATTAAGCATAGCGTCTTCTTCGTACGAGACAAAATGGCAAATATAGTCGATAGATATATATACTTATCAAATATAGTGCTCATCAGAAAAGGTAGTATCCATGTATAGTTGTCCTAGATGTAATAACGAGCTTCCGACTAATGCACGCTTTTGCACTAAATGTGGCTTCAACCAAACCAACGCGAGGATGACAGCCGTCTCATCACAACAAGCATCACCGCCACCCGCTTCTGAAGGGGGAAAAGGCCCTGCTACGCCTATACCCAGTAATCAGAGTATTATTCGGCCAGTTGGACCTGCTCCCAAAAGAGGCACTAACCCTGCTACGCCTGACCGTCCCAATGGGAATGTGCCACCGACACAGCAGGCCCCAATGCCGATGGCGTTCATCCCAGAGTCACCTGTTCCCTCACAAAAGCCAGCTTCCGCCAAAGGCGAAGGTGAGTCACCAATACAAAAAATAGGCCCAGCTCTGCCTTTACCAAAGGGACCACAACAACCACCGCAAACTCCAATGGTGGCGCAAACGATGCAACCAATGGCGTTTCAGCCTGCGGCTCCAACACCACAAGCAAAGAAAGGTGCCCCACCTCTAACTACCCCGCAAGGGAAAGCAGGGCAGGCAAAGCCGAAGGGTCTGCCTCAGTCTCCTCAAACACCTCAGCCCCCTCAGAAGCCATCGGCCTCTCAGTTACCTACTACCCCGTTTCAGAGGCCAAACAGCAATGGGCAAGCACCCACGTCTGAGAAGCAAAGAAACCCTGCCTCAAACATGCCTAATCTCCCACAAACGCCCTATCAGCACTCGGATAATGGAGAAAGTATGGCCGCCACCAGCAAAGCTGCCGAGCATTGGCACAATAGTTGGCTAGATCGTCAGCGGGCAGAGGCTGGCCCTGCGGTTGGCATCACACGTGGACAAGCCGTCGTGCCAGAACCATTATTAGCTATGCAGCAAAGCTTGGCACGCATGCGTGCGGTGATCTTCACACAGAACACAAAAAAGCAAAGCCAAGGGATGGGCTTTAGCTTCTGGCTCGCCGTTGCCATGATATTCTGTCTCATTATTGGTCTTGGCACCTATATCATTTCTACCTATATTCCGAATGGTCAACTACAAAATAAAATTGCCGTCACGAGCGATGGGCCAATCCCCTTACTGACGATCCAAAATAAGCAGAATACTATCATCGTTGGACAACTTCTACGCCTTCATGGTGATCATTTCGGGGCACACCATACAATTACCTTTTTTCTCAATTCAATAGCACTACAAGCGAAGAGCGGAAGCGTCGTCAGCTCGGCAAAGGGTGCATTCGATGCCTCCCTTACCATCACGCCAACGACACTGGTTGGCTCTTATGTGCTAGAGGCCGTTGATAATCAAGCAGGGAAACATGCGTTCGCGAATGTACAAGTGTTGCCCGCCACAACTCCTACCAACACGACAGCCTTAGAACTTCTCACCAAACAAGGGACAGCAATTACCACCCTCACCTTTAAGGGACAGGTCAGTCGCGGCAATCTGCCAAGACAAGATGTTGTCCTGCATAATACCAGCAATGCAGTCATACCGTGGACAGCCGACACAATTACCAATAACGGCGTGAATTGGCTGATCATTGATGATGGACTTTCGGGCGGGCAGCTCAATAGCAATGAAAGCACCACCATCGGCGTGAGCATTTTGACAGTTGGCATGACGAGTGGTCTCTATACTGGCGATATCATTTTCACCGTCGGCAATAACCAGCAGGTGGTGTTGCCAGTTTCACTGCAATTGACTGATGTGAATAATGAACTCGTTGTCAGTCCTAACCCAGTCATCGCCATCATCCAAGCTGGAGGAACCTGCCTGCCGGACACCACACTCACCCTGATTAATTTAAGCGGTACGAGTGCCAGTTGGGATGTAAAAGGTGATAACGCCTTCAATCAGCAGCACATTCATTTTGATGGGCAGCTAGAAGAAAGCAACACCCTCTTATCCGGTAATACGAAGATCATCTCAATTGCCTGTGTTGGCGTTCAATTAGGCATGACTTATCACATCACCGTGTACTATAATGGACAATCAGTCCATGTACCGATAAACGTACGCGCAGCGTAAAGAGGTGCGGTTGCGGTTGTACTCAATACAACCGCAATCCCCTTTTCTTTCTCTATCGTCGAAGGAGTGGTTGCCATGCTTGGCCTTGATCCTCGCCTAATCGCACTGTTTAGTATCATGTTCATTGCATTAGGTATTTTTAACATCCTCACTGGGCGCAGGCGTTTGCAGCAAGCCCAAATGCAAGGCGCAAAGGTCCGTTGGTATAAGCAGATCGGCATTCTAACCGGCATTGAGTATGTCTTGTTAGCCCTCGCCTTTTTGCTCAATATCAGCATCACCTATCATTGGCTACCACAAAGTTTGAGCATTGCTGTCCTGCCCATTTATCTCGTTGTGTTGATAGCCTCTGGCGTGCTGGCAGGTGTCGTAATTTTTCAAGGCCTCACCAATTCTCGCGCCCGTCGCGGTGTCGTTGCTCGCCCTGTTGCCACTACGAAGACTCAGGCAAAACAAGCCAGCTACGAAGTTGAGAACCTTAGTCCGCAGGAACGCGCAGAGAACACCCAAAAGCGCAGAGAACGCCGCCAGAAAGCGGCAGCAGCGCGCCGACGACGCGCGGGCAAGGCATAACCACTCAGCAGAGAATGGCAGGGAGCGCAGAGATTAGCCTTCAAGCGTCAGGCGCATCTCATACTGTCCTTGTTGCGCATCATAGCTCACAACCGAGGTCACGATATGCCCTGTAGAGCTTTGTCCGCTCCCCACGGGTGCGCCACTATCGCTCAGCGTGATCGCATCAAGGAGTTGTAGGGCAGGATTTGCTGGTACAACTCCTTGATGCTGCGTTTGTGAACGTGCCTCCTGTGCTAATAAAAAGCTTGCCTTTTGGCTACATTGGGTGCTACTCGTCAGCTTGTGGTCCACATGATAGCGAATTCGCTCTACCCCTACTAAGTGAAGATGCCCATCATCATATGCCTCTGCCGTTGTTAATGCCCCTGCTAGACCGCCCACAGGTGGCTTCCCAATCACAATAATATGATTTGCGCGTTCATCTTTATTACTAAAACTCACCATCTCCAGTTCTGGTTGATAGCTCCATACCGCACCGCCACCGCTGGCAAGCTCACGAAACTGCATCACCTCATTCTGATCCAGAAAGTAATCGAGACCATACAGAGAGCACAACTCATCCAAGGCCTTCCTGTATGCCTGACCCGCCTGCAACACAAACGTAGGCACAATTTGACTGACCTGTGTCGTCACTGGCAACGCTAACACAAACAAGCCAGCACGTGTACATATTTCCTGCACCAGATATCCCACCGTTTGATTGACATATATATTTTGATAGCGTGAAACAAGGTCCAGATTGCTCGATAGGTCCAGCGCGGTCAGTAGCAGTTTATTATCTTGTGGAGAGCGCACAATTTGGATACGCACAAGCCGATAGCTCCCCACCTTTATCACATCTACCGTTGAGAAAGAAGAGCCAACCATGTAGCCCTCACTCAACACCAGTGACGCATGCAGCCCAAGCGGGCGATAGCTGCTGCCAGTCGTGAGCAGTGCGTCATAGATGCCACCCGCATTATCTAATACGACCTCTACCTGGGCAGTTTTATTCACCTGCTCATGCCGCTGATACGAGAGGACCGTGGCCGACACATCAATATATTGTGAGCTATTGCTTGTTTGAAAGGCCACGGCACTATAAATGTTCGGCGGTGACATCAGATAGTAGCGAGGGCCAGCACTTCCCGTGTGTGGCGTCACCAGTTTGAGCAGATTTGCCCCATAGCTCACACTCAAATCATGCACGATAAAGCCATTTGACCAGTGCAACAGATCGCTTGATTGTCTGAGGCGAGGATAGCTATATACCGCACCAGTCAGCAAGCCAGAGTCAACCTCAATGCAGCAGAGCGTATACAAACCGTCCATCAATGAGAGACGCGGTGCAATCCGCCCAACCGCCGTCGTGGTCGCAGGTGCCACCGCCAGATTGCTACCCCATGTATTGCTCGCGGGCGTGTACGTGCCAGAGAGCAGGCTATAGCCATCGGAATAGATGAGCGTATACACGGAACCACTCCAGGCCGCTGCAAGTCCTACACCATACACAATCGTGGGCAACGTCCACGTTGTCAGCGCGGACCAGCTTACACCATTGTAAAATGAATATCCGATAGCTTCCCCACCGACGACATCGTACAAGAAAAACACGTCGTTATTGCCCGCACTCGTGATCCCTTTCAACAAAGCACCCCCTGGCGGGCTGAGCACCGTTAGTGGGCCACTCCAACTCACGCCGTTATCGGTCGAGGTCCAGACCCAGAGATTATTGCCGCCCGTACCGCGTTGCGCGAAGGCATGTAATACGCCACTCCAATTCGTGATTGCACAACCACCATCTTGAAATACCACTCCACTTGCCCCGGGCAATGTTGTCCAGCTTGACCACTGACTTGCCTGTGTGGGATCAGCAATCCGTTGTATGCGGGCAGAAGAGGTAAAGCCGCTGCGTGTGACCAGCAGGCGCACCAGCGCATTATCATTCGTGCTGCATGCATCGCTCAATGCATCAGCCGTGGCTGGCGTTTGATAAAGAGCATAGTGCGCGACGTGATCTTCAATCGTGATCGTAAGGGCTGGATAGCGCGTATGCATACTGAGCGCAGAGGTCAATGAGGCATCAAGTGTACGTACCATAGAGGAGACCTTTCAGTTGAAAAGAAGGGGAAGAGAGGAGAAAGTAGAGGTGAGGAGCAAACATTTTTCTGCTTACTTGCTTTAAGTATACATAGTTTCCTTAGAAAATACAAGTAAAGGGCGACAAATGGCACTATAATGAGTCGTGTTTACTCTTATGGCCGTGTAGTTCTGTAGAGGCATATACCAACCACAAGTATGCACGTTACGAGATATGCCTTCACCACGTAACGTCACCCTGTCATTTGTGTAGGGTTGTTGCAAAATCCGTAGGGACCAGCTTGAGCACGTCCGCGAGGCGATTTATCGCCAGTGATCGGGCGGATCTCGCCTGATAAATCAGGTTGCGGACGCGCTCAAGCTGGTCCCTACAGAGGTGGTATGCCTTCCGACACAATCTACTATTTGTTTCAAGAGAACAAAAGGGCATTATATAATGGAGATACATAGTTCGCGCTCCACAGAGCTGATACTGCAAGAAATACGCAGCTATTTTGGCTGTATTCCGCCTTTCTTTGCACCTATCCAGGCAACTCCTACCCTATTAGAACACTTTTGGCAGCATACTCAGACGGCCTACATGCACAATCCCTTACCAAGTCTCTTTAAAGAAAAACTCTTTTGCTATCTTTCACACATCCGCAACATTCCCTACGATCTGCGCTATCACAGTATCTCACTGCATACCCTCGGATTGAAGGCACAAGAAATTGTGACGCTTTTGAAAACTCCTCTGCCTCAACTTCAGGAGAGTCAACGATTTCTCAGCACCCTGAAAGCTACATCCTCACTATCGAGCTGGCCCGAAGCTGGAAGTGAGCTTGAGCATATGCTATTTATGAGTGCAATCCTGCTCTTTCTGCGGCCAGAAAAGGTACAACTGCATCGCCGTGAACTCCAGCGTTTGCTCGGCTCCCACTATGCCTATCTGATAGCATTGCATAGCTACATCAAGACATGCCACGATTGGATAGATGCTGCACTCGATGAAGGATTTGCCATTGAAGAAACCATTACTGCACAATTTGATAGATTGGCAGCCGAGGAGCCAGAGTTATTACAGCTGGTACAGCAGCATCAACAAGAGGCCACCACGCGCCGCTGGCAGACTGAACAACATTTGCACGCAGATATAGAGCTAGAGCAGCGCACCAAACATTCGCTCGAAGCACTGCTTGCGGTAGCCGAAATACTCATGCTGAGCGCGGAACGTCGCCACACAACAGGAGAGTTAGAAGAAACAGCATGGTCCGCAAGCTCTACCATCAAACGGCTGATCGCGTTAGTGCGCAACATCATGGGATGTCAGCGCATTGGCATCGTCTCCTTTGATGCACAAAGTGAAACGTTTCAACCTGTAGCACTGGTTGGCTTTCCGCCTGAGCAGGAGAAACTCTGGTGGCAAAATGTACCTGGAACACGCTTGATTGATCAATTTATTGAGCCTTCTCTGGTACAACGCATTCAGCACGGGGAAGTACTCATTCTCGATAGCCGTAAAGTGCCATTTACGATGCTGAACGCTTCCTATGATGTCTTCAGTTGGCTTGTCGCTCCCATGTTTATTGGTTCTGAACTGGTGGGACTGCTCTCGCTGGATTACGGCCCGGTGGAGCATGACTATACTGAAGAGGAAAAAAAATCTGCTTATGCCATCGGTCGTTTGATCGCACTCGTGCTTGAACGTGACCGCCTCTTACTGGAGAAAACAGAAACCCAGGCGCGTGAGATCGCGTTACAAGCTGCAAATCAGCGCATGAACGACTTCTTGAGTATCGCCGGTCACGAGCTAAAAACGCCGATCACCTCAATCAAAGGCAATATCCAATTTATGCGCCGCCGTTTGAAAAAAGATTTGCAGGCAGAGCTTCAGCGTACGCCTGAGGATTTTTTAGACCTGCTCACACGTGCTGAACACCAGACCAATCGCCTAACTCTACTGGTAAATGATATTATAGATGTTTCACGTATTCAGTCGCATAAATTACATTTGCACAAAGAACTAGCAGATATCACCGAGAGTATAGAGAACGCCATTCGCCAGCAAGTACAACTGCATCCAGGTCGCCTCATCACAACACATCTGCCTGATAAGCCGGTACGGCTTCTGCTAGATGTCGATCGCATTGAGCAGGTTATCACGAATTACCTGTCTAACGCCCTCAAATATTCTGACACGCACGAACCTATCGAGGTAACACTAGAAGTGCAGGAGCAAAGCGTGCGCCTCTCAGTGAGTGACCGAGGCATTGGGCTTTCGCCCTTCGACCAAGCATATGTCTGGGATCGCTTTTATCGCGTCGAGGGTTCCCATGTACGCAGCGGCTCTAACATTGGCTTGGGATTGGGCCTCTATATCTGCCACTCCATTATCGAGCAGCATGGCGGTGAGGTCGGCATTATTAGTACCCCTAATGCAGGCTCAACCTTCTGGTTTACATTACATTTTCCTTTTGATGAGCAATATGAAGAGCACCCCTAACGTAAAAGCGCGGGTACATGCCAGATTGCCCACACCCCTGTTATTGGGTCTTGCGCTAAAATCATTGAGCCATCGGGCGACCAGGAAAAACCAACCTGAAAGAAACCGTTTTGTCCTGAGGTCGGTGCAGGCAGAAATGGCATGCTTAGCACAGCTCGTCGGTATCCTGTGCTGCTCTGATACACATCTACGCTTCTGCCAAAGCGCGGCCACGAAGATGGTTGCACGGCAAGGGCACGTCCGCCCGGTGACCACGAGACAAAAGCGAAGTCCTGTCTGCTATCACTTTTGCCAGCGAATGACAGCAATACGGCCCGTAAAGCAATATCACGGACTGGCATCAGGGGAAGGTCATTCATTTGGAGCGTCGCTAAATCGCGTTGGGTCGGTTTGGGCAAGCCTACGGGCTCCATCCTTGCCGTGATAATTACCGCATCGATAAGATAACGGCCATCAGGAGACCACGCACAAAAATAGCTACTCCAGAGATACACACCAGGGCCAGAGATCATGCTATCAGCACTTGGTCCCTGTTTTGTGAGTTCCACAGAGGCCGACTGCCATACGGTAAAACTCTTTCCACCAACAGGATTGCCCACCGCTCCCGGCGTAGCTTGTCTTGGCGGTGTTGCTGTAGTGTAATCTCCCTGTGGCAACAAATCGCCATGGGTGCCCCACTGATAAGCGGCGGCAGTTGGGATACTCGCGCTATCTCCATAGCTCGCGCCGTTTATTACATGACTATCAGTCACTTGATTGTGTTGTACATCCCACTCAGTATACAGAAAGAGATAATTCGCGGAGGATTGTATGTGTTTGTCCAGCAACACATGAGCATCTTTGCCTCCAATGTCGCTTAACCATACCCCCGTTGCATAGGTATAGATGTTGCCATTCTTGTAGGTAATGCCCAAGGTAAGAGCAATGTGTGTGCCATCAGGAGACCACAGCAAACTACGATGCTCCAATGAAGGGGTTTCCCGTTGTTGCGGAAATTCTGCCTGTAGTGCGGATAGCACCTTCTGATCAGGATGAAGTGCGGCAACACTCTTGCCGCTTGCCGCATCATAAATATGGATCACCGTACCACTATACAGCTGTATATCCGTATTTGAGCACTGCGTATAGCCCACGATGGCAATAAAGCGGCTATCGGGCGACCATGCTCCGCCATCAGTACAAACATAGCCATCTTTCTGCTGAGCGATGAGCAGCGAAGGCATGATTTTGAGCGGCGGAGGCAGCTTCTCGACAGGACTGGAAGCAGCAGGCAGCAGGCGCGCCACAAGGCTTGTGTGAAAATTGAGAGCAAGTATCAGTACAACAAGCACAACAAACATGATTGCACTTGTGCCACGCACGCGCTTTTTCGTTAAAGCATGTTGCCATGTAACGACAGCTTGTTTTACCTGTGCAACCTTCTTCGGCTCACGCTTCGTCAAGTCAGAGCCAGCGTCATCCAGATCTACAATCTCTATGCCCGCGTCATCGTCTGGGTGTTCGGCTGCATCCGTCCCATGCATATCAACGTCTTGCTGCTCTGGCACCACAATACTCCTTGCTATCCTGCTCTCTGCTTATAAAGCGCAAACGCAACACTAGTGATGAACATTTACAAAGTAAATCGGCAATATTCATAACTATGAGCATTACGAGACACGTTTCTCTTCTCGTACGCGCTTTCCGCCTGCTTGCAACCATGCCGCCTGTATACATTGTTTGAGCAGCAGCACATTCGTCAGTGGACCAACGCCCCCCGGCGTGGGTGTGACTGCACCCGCGACCGTGCGTACAGCCGCAACATCGACATCACCCACAATCCCGCCTTCCGGCAAGGCGTTGATGCCCACATCGATGACTGTTGCTCCGGGTCGCACCATCTCGGCACTCAACATATTTGCACGCCCAACCGCTACCACTAATACATCTGCCTGTTGCGTAAACGATGACAGGTTTGCTGTACGTGAGTGACAGATCGTCACGGTAGCGTTCTTTTGCAGCAGCATCAGCGAAAGCGGCTTCCCCACCACGTTGCTGCGCCCGATAATCACAACACGCTTGCCCGCGAGCGGCGTTTTGGTGCGCTCAAGTATCTCCATGACCGCGGCAGCTGTCGAGGGCAAAAAGCTCGGCACACCCAGAAAGAGGTTGCCCGCGCTTTGTGGACTGATACCATCAATATCTTTTTCTGGTGCTATCGAATCGGCAACCATCTTTTGCGAAAGATGGCTCGGCAACGGCATCTGCACAATGATACCATGCGTGCTTTTGTCGGCATTCCAGTACACCAGTAGAGAGCGTAATTCATCGGCAGAGACTGTCTCCGGCAGTTGCTCTAGCCGCGCCTGCACCCCAACATCTTCGGCAATGCGCAAAATAGCCCTGCTATAGACACCCGACGCGGCATCTCCACCAACTTTCACAATTACGAGCCCTGGTGCCTGTCCGCACTCCCGTACATACTCTTGGATATCTGCGCGCAACTCAGCCCTGACCTCGCTCCCCATCGCACGCCCATCTATGATTATTGCTGTCACGCTCTCTCCCCCACGATCGTTGAAACACGCTGACCCAACGTTGTGATACGCTCCAAGGCACGACTGAGGCGTCCACCCAACTGCTTTACTAGCTCTTGATTTTTCATACTATTCAAATTCGTGCGCACCATCCACGCGGCACCCGTGCCAGCACCTGCCACTAGCATAGCGCCTGTTGCGATGTCGCTCAGCACGTTGACATTGCCAATCTGCGCGATGCGCTCACAATACTGCAACAACTCCACTGCCCGCTCTGTAATCTCCATAGGCACCAGTGCGGCTTCAACCAGGCGTTCCTGGATGGCGTTCGTGCGAGCCACCTTCTGCTCATCAGTCTCACGGGGCAATTTGAAGCTCGCCGAGAGTCGCCCATAGACATCGCTATCTTCCTGCATGAGTTGCTGAAAGCGACGGCGTAACTGCTCCACCTGCGGCAAGAGCGTCTCCATTTCCAGCTGAACATTGGCATAGCTAGCTTTGCCCAGCGTTAGTTGTATCACCATGCAGGCCAAGCCAGCCCCTAAAGCACCGCTCAAAGCCGACGCAGAGCCGCCCCCAGGCGTTGGTTGTGACGAAGCAAGCTCGTCAAGGTATGTTTGTAATGATGTATCTAAATACATGTATTTCCCTTCTTATGACTCCTCAAGCGCGATATTATGCGACGTGTAATACCATTGTTGGCGCACTTCCTGCGTATGGGCGAACAGTTCGCTCAAAGAACGTTCGCCTGCCGCAACACGCGCACGCAGAGCCTGCAGGGTTTCGATATACTCATCTAGCCACTGCGTGATACTCTCGCCATTGGTGAGGCAAATGTCGCGATACATCTCTGGGTTGCCAGCCGCCAGCCGCGACATATCGCGGAACCCATTTGCCGCCAGCAGAGACACATCACCCCAACTCGCATGATCGGCAACCGTATCCACGAGGGCAATCGAAGCCAGAAACGGCAAATGACTCACCGCCGCCACCTGCTTATCATGCTGCGCCGCATCCAAGAAACGCACACGCGCACCCAGTATCTCTACTAACGACGACACTTTACTCACGGCTACGGGCCGCGTCTGGGCGTCTGGCGTCAAACAGTACACATGATTTTTGAATAGCTCGGCATCAGCCGCTTCAACGCCACTGAGCTCTTTTCCCGTCATGGGATGCCCACCCACAAATGACACCGTCGTCGGCAACAATTCCTCCGCCCATGCCATCACCTGCGCCTTTGTGCTGGCAACATCAGTAATCACCGTGCCAGGCGTCACTGAGGCAGCTATCTGTTGCAAAAGTGCGTGCATTGCCCCCACGGGTGTAGCGAGTATTACCAAATCAGCACCACGCACGGCATCCGCGAGCGTTTCATACGCCTGATCCAACACACCAATCTTACGCGCACGCTCAGTCACGCCTCTCCCCAAATCATACCCCACCACTTGCTGAGCGGCAGCGGCTTTACGCAATGCCAGGCCCATCGAGCCACCAATCAGGCCCAGCCCGATAATCGCTACACGGTTAAACATACTACACCTTTTCCCTTTTATGTGCTACTTATCCAATAAAAAAGAGCCAGATGCCCAACCCTATCAATAACAGCGCGCTCAGCAGTTCACTCGATTCTTGCATGAGCTTGAGACGCACACGCAGCAAACGACCAGCCGTTATACCAATGATGCTGACAAGAAAACTCTGTATGCCCACCACGACACAAAATAGCAGCGGGTTCAGCACCTGCCCCCCGCCAATGCTCCCCGTCAGCCCACCGAGCGAGAAGCCAACCACCAGTTCATCAAGACTAATGCTGATCATCAAGAAGAGTTGACGCAGCCACGCTACTTGCTCACGCTCACTTCTTTTTTTATGTTCAGCTTGTTCTCCGTTCGCACTGGCCTTCCGTTTCTGCAGCCGCTCGCGTGTTTCTGCTATCAGTTCCCACAATCCCACACCAAGCAGCAGCACTGGCCCTACGATATGCATGATATTGCTCACCAGTAGCGAAACCGCATAGCCCAGGGCGATACCCAGCAGAGGCATCAACATTTCCGCCAGTGAAAACAAGAGTGCAGAACGGAGCCACAGCGGGAAGACGCGCCCTTGCTGCTCTGGGCCAACGCGCTCACTCTTGATGCCAAGACTGATGGCAATAGCCAGCGTATCCAGACCTAGTGGCAAAATAAAGAAGAGGAGGCGCCACATGTATCGCGTTTCCTTTACTTACTCAGGGCCAAGCGGAGCCGCAGGCACCCAGTTGAACGTCTGCCACAGTTCATCAACCTTGTGTGCCATCATAAAATCCTTCTCAGTAATGCCACCAGCTGAATGCGTCGCAAACAGGAGTTTCACCTTATTATACATAATCACGAAATCTGGATGGTGTGCGCCCAACTCTGCCAGCTGCGCTACCGCATTCACAAAGAAAATAGCGGCAGGAAAGGTAGATAACTCAAAGGTTCGCTGTATGACACCCTCCTCAACAGACCAAACCGCCATCTGCTGTAAGCGTGCCTGAATAGTCTCGTCACTCAACTTTTGTATTTCCACGGGCATAATTGTGCGGCTCCTTTTTGGCAAATTATACTCTTTCCACATGTGGCTTTTCAAGCGCAGAGCTGTTTGCAGCCATTGTTGTATTATAATCTGCCTTCCGATACGTGCTATTTATATCTGTGGGTTATGTTCTTCACAGCACAACCAGCCTAAGATATATGCTCTTGAAGATTCAAAATTGGAACGGCGCATAAATGCTGTAGGGACCAGCTTGAGCGCGTCCGCAGGGCGATAAATCGCCCATGATCCGCCGCATCTCACCTGATAAATCAGGCTGCGGACGCGCTCAAGCTGGTCCCTACAGCGGATTACATCGTTCCCAACGGTAAATCTTCAACGGCATTATCGTCCGTACAACACGACACATAACACTAGCATTTGTTGCCGTGTCTCATCGCTGAGCACGGTAGGAGGACCGTTATGAAACGACTCATTGCCCCTTTTCTCGTTCTCTTCTTACTTCTCCTGGCGTCCTGCGGTGGTGGTAGCAGCAGCGGTGGCAACGCGGGCAGTGGCGGTGGTAGTAATGCCGGTGGTCAACAGGGCTTGACAGGCGCAACCAGTTACAACAAGTGCCCCAGTAGCACAAATACCACTGCAACGGCACCAGAGAGTGGCACCGTGACACTCACCGTTTCAGGCGCGACATCTTCACCCGCAGAGGATGCCCTTGTGCAAAGCAACTTGAACAAGTTCACGCAGAGCCATCCCAACATCAAGATCAACTGGTCGCCCATCCCCGGTGATTATGTCACCAAGATGCGCGCCAACATCGCAAGCAATACCGTGCCTGACGTGTTCTATCTACAACCAAATATGGCAAGCGAATATATTGGCGCGGGCAAGGTACTGAACCTCACGCCATACATGCAGCGCGATAGTGTAGCTGCCACCAACTACTATCCCTCGCTATTGTCTCCTTTCGCCTGCACGAGTGGACAGGTTTTCGGCCTGCCAAAGGACTGGAACTCGCTCGGCGTCTTCTACAATAAGCAGATGCTGCAACAGGCAGGGTTGTCGGCTCCAACTGCCAACTGGACCTGGAATGATATGCAGACCTACGCACAGAAGATGACCAAAAATCCCGGTTCACCTAACTCTGTCTATGGTATCAGCATGTCCGCCGACGCCTCCCGCTGGTTCGCCTTTCTGCTTGCCAACGGTGGCTCCGTCCTCAACAAAGATGGCTCACAGGCTACCTTCAATAGTAAAGAAGGCGTTGCTTCGCTCCAGTATTATTACAACTTTATCAAAAATAACACTGGCACGCTCCCCACTGGCGTTGGCGCACCTTGGAACGGTGATGCCTTCGGCAAACAGCGTGTCGCCATGGCCATAGAAGGCGGCTGGCTCATTCCCTATATGGCAGCGACCTATCCGAAGGTTCAGTATGATATCGCTCCCCTGCCTGTGTCGCCGAGTGGCAAACGCGCTGACCTCATCTTCACCAACGCCTGGGCCGCTTACTCTGGCACGAAGCATGCTGACGCCGCGTGGCAACTCATCCAGTATATGACTGGCACCGAGGTTCAAACGAGTCAACTACATGCAGGTTTCGCATTACCAACGCTCAAGAGCATGGCAAATGACCCCTACTTTACTCAAAATCCGGGCGTCAAGGTCATGTTCGACGCAGCAACCTATGGCTACGCGGATTACTTTGGAGCGCAGGATACAACGATCCACAACGACCTTGCCACAGCGTTGCAAGCGGTGATGCTCAACAAGCAAACCCCGCAAGCCGCGCTAGACGATGCCGCCACGAAAATCAATAACCAGCTCGGCGGTGTGTAAGCCCTCAACATGGGCTCTCTGTTATTCATATTGCCAAGGTTAACATTCTTGTCTATTATTCCATTGCTTTCTACACAGAAAGCAATGGAATAATAGACAGGTTCCCCACATCCAAAGGAGGGCGTGTACATGGCTACACAACCAGCATCGACACCATCTGTTGCCTCATCTCCCCCGATTACCAGCGAGGGCAGGCGCAAATTAGGGCGTGGCATGAACAATTATTCGCGGCAACGCGCAGACACCATCGCCGCCTATCTTTTCCTTGTCCCTTACCTTATCGTCTTAGGTGTGTTTATCATCTTTGTCTCGCTTTACGGCATTGGACTCAGCTTTTTCAAAGTAGATATTGGCTTCACTACCCCAGAATTCATCGGGTTGCGCAACTATCAATTCTTGTTTAATCAGCTTTCAAACATTCGTCTGAGCGATTTCTGGACTTCAATGTACAACATTGTCGTGTTTACGGTCTTCGTTGTGATTGGACAAACCATCCTCGCGATGATACTGGCACTCGTCCTGCAAACAGTGATTGTTGGCAAAGGAGTCTTCCGTACCATCTTCTATATCCCGGCACTTACCTCTTCAGTGGCAACCGCGTTGATCTTTCTCTGGCTCTACAATCCAGATGGCGTTTTTAACTATATCCTTTCCTTCGTTCACATTCAAGGCAAGGATTGGTTAAACGATACTAGCTTCGCATTGCCAGCGATCATGCTTCTCAACATCTGGACCACCGCCGCCTCCTTCATGATTTACTTCCTGGCCGCGCTGCAGGATTTGCCTAAAGAATTGCTAGAGGCGGCGTCAGTCGATGGAGCCAATCGTTTCCAGGCCTTCTGGAATGTGACCGTACCGCTCTTACGACCAGCCATCTTCTTCGTGGTGGCGATTGGCACCATCGGCGCATTCCAAATGTTCGACCAAGCCAAGTTTATGACCAACGGTGGACCAGACAATGCCACCCTCACACCCATGCTGGAAATCTACAATGCCGCCTTTGGCGATAACCGCTTCGGCTTAGCGTCTGCCATGTCCGTCATACTCTTCATTATCATCTTTATCGTCACCATCACGCAGCGTCGGCTGATTGATCCGGGGACGCAGCAATAACATCGTGCAGGAAGGAAAATGATTATGGCACAAGCACAGGTGCAAGCACCCGTCCGTCCGATCGTACAAACGCAACAGCAACAGCCAGAAAGACGCTTCAAACCCGCGCACATCATTCTCTATATCTTTCTGGCTCTGTTTACGATTACCTCCATCGGACCACTCATCTTTACATTCATTTCGTCCTTTAAGACGCAGCAGGATGTACTGGCCTTCCCACCCAGCTTACTTCCCAATCCCGCCACATTAGGCAACTATGCCTTTGTGCTCAGTCAATCGATCTTTCTACGCTGGATTTTGAATGCCTTCATCTACGCCGTGGGAGCGATGGTGCTCAACATGCTGTTCTCCGCCATGGCGGGCTACGCCCTCGCCCGTATGAACTTCCCCGGTAAGGAAATCATCTTCGTCACCACCCTGGCGGTGATGATGATTCCGCTCGCCGTGACGCTCATTCCTAAGTTCCTGGTCATGAACAGCCTGCATCTGACAAACACGTTTTTCGCGCTCATCCTACCCGCCATGGCACAACCCTTCTCTGTGTTTCTGATGGTGCAATTCATGAAAGGCTTGCCGAAGGAGCTAGAAGAATCGGCCATGCTCGACGGTGCCTCGCGTTGGCGCACCTTCTATTCCATCATTTTGCCCCTGGTGAAGCCAGCCTTGACCGCCGTTGGCATAGTTACCTTCCAGGGAGCCTGGAATGACTTCCAGTGGCCACTCGTGGTTTTGGGCACACAAGACATGTATACCTTGCCACTCGGCCTCTTCTTCTTTAAGAGCGGTCACTACACGGAATATAACCTGCTCTTGGCGGGTTCGATGTTCAACACCATTCCAATCTTGATCCTCTTCTTCATCTTCCAACGCTACTTTATCGGTGGTGCCGTTGGCTCAGCAGTCAAAGGATAGCAAAATCGCAGAGAAGACACAGCGTGCGGATGGCGTATATGCGCCA
>JBBPYR010000159.1:0-12981 GCA_038199755.1 Ktedonobacterales bacterium
GTAGCGGACACCAATCCTGCTTTTGCCTTGACACACGAAAAAGGTATGATTATCGACGGTAGCACCGCCTATATCATGACCACCAATCTCACCTATTCGGCCCTCAACGGCAAGAACCGCGAATATGGCATCATCGATACCACCAGCCAGGATGTGCAGGGCGTGATCACCATCTTCAACGCAGACTGGAACCGCACCACGCCACAGCTTACCGATAAGAGCCTGGTTGTCAGCCCCGTCAATGCCCGCACAGATTTTGTTACGCTCATCAATAGCGCACAATCGTCCCTGCTGATCGAGGCCGAAGAAATGCAAGACAGCAACATAGAGCAGGCCATCGCGAACGCGGCCCAGCGCGGCGTCAACGTCCAGGTCATCCTGCCAAATCCGTCGTCCTCTTCCGACCCGAACGCAACGGGCATCGCCACCATCAAAGCAGGCGGAGCGCAGGTGAGTATAGATGCGCAACTCTATATGCACGCCAAGATCATCGTCGTAGATGGCAAACAGGCATTCGTCGGCTCCGAAAACATCTCCACCTATTCACTCGACAAGAACCGCGAGTTGGGCATTCTGCTCACAGATAGCAGCGTTCTTGGCACCCTGCAACAGACCTTCCAACAAGACTGGAGCGTCTCACAACCCGCCTTCTTCTGGGGCTACTAAAGAATAAACACACAACATGTGCATGGCAGTAGAGCGCACGCGCTCTACTGCCATGCACATGTTGTGTGTTTATTCCTATCCATAATCAATTGCACCACTAGCATGTGTTTGTTATAATAGCGATGCATTCAAACGTGGGAGAGGAACTAACAACTATTATGCCTGAACAATTTAGAGCCTTACAAGGCTTCAAAGACACCTTGCCTGAAGAACAACCCTACTGGCAGTTCGTGGAAGAGACCGCACAGCGCGTAGCGGAACTCTACGGCTATCGTCGCATCGAAACACCGCTACTTGAAGAGACCGCCATCTTCCGTCGCACCGCAGGCGAAGGTACCGACATCGTTGAAAAAGAAATGTATAGCTTTGCTGACCGCGCCGATAAAGAGGGCAACAGCCTCAACCTCACCGTGCGGCCAGAGGGCACGGCGGGCGTTGTGCGTGCCTATCTTGAGCACGGTATGTTCAAGCTGCCACAGCCTGTCAAGCTGTATTATATGAACGCACCTATGTTTCGTCACGAGAAGCCCCAGGCAGGCCGCTATCGTGAACATCATCAGTTTGGATGCGAGGCACTTGGCGAGGGCGATCCGGCGATTGATGCTGAAATGATTGGTCTCCTACACCAGTTCTATACCGAACTCGGCCTACAACAGATTACCGTGCAACTCAATAGCATCGGCGATGGCAATTGTCGTCCAGCCTACATCGAGGCCTTGCAGGACTATTATCGCCCCCTGCTCGCTGACAGTTGCGATGACTGCAAGGTACGCTTTTACAAAAATCCGCTGCGCCTGCTCGACTGTAAAGAGCCGCAGGACCAGCCCAAGATTGCCAACGCCCCCAAAAGCTACGAATACCTGTGTGATGCTTGTCGCGAACATTTCGCGGCGGTGCAACGCTATCTGGCGGCATACAACGTGCCATATGGACTCAACCCGTTGCTCGTGCGTGGCCTAGACTATTACACGCGCACCGTCTTCGAGTTCACCTATGGCAATGAGAAGCTCGTCCTCAACGGCGGTGGACGCTATGACGGGCTGGCCGAAATTCTCGGCGGGGCACACACCCCTGGTATTGGTTTCGGTGCGGGCATGGAACGCATCATCCTTGAATTGAAACGCCAGAACATCACTCCACCGCCACTCGCGGCCACCGCAGCCTTTGTTGTCTCGCTAGGCAAAAATCCCCAGGTCAAAGAGGCAGCAGTGCAATTGATCGCGGAGCTACGACACGTGGGCATCAAAGCCGAAATGAGCTATGGGGATCGCGGCTTCAAGGGCCAAATGAAGCAGGTAAAGAACACTAATGCCACCTACGCTCTCATTCTAGGAGAAGACGAGTTGGCGAACAATGTGGTCAACGTCAAAAAACAGCACATCGAAGGCACCGAAGATGAGCAAGTCCAGGTGACACTGCCACGCAATGAACTCATCGCGTTTCTCATAGGAGAATAAGACACAAGCGCAAGCAGGGCGATCACAACCGACAGTTGTAGTCGCCCTGCTTGCGCTTGTGTCTTATTCTGCTTATGCTATATGCTAGAGGTCGTCGTTTCCTTCCACATGCAAAAGAAAGGTCCACTACGCAATGACGCAAACCATTGGTCACACTCATACCGCCTTCGCCACTACCAGCACACGTGGATTACGCCACGACATTCTGCCCATGCGTCTCTATCATAAAGCTAAAAAACTCGGCATATGGGATCCGCGCAACATCGATTTCTCACAGGACATTGTAGATTGGCAGCGTTGTACCGACCCCGAAAAAGAAACCATCTTGACCTTAACCGCCCTCTTCCAGGCCGGTGAAGAAAGCGTCACCCTTGATATTCTCCCTCTAATGATGGCAATCGCCCAGCAAGGGCATATCGAAGAGGAAATGTTCCTGACCACCTTCCTATGGGAAGAGGCCAAGCACACCGAATTCTTTCGCCGCTTCCTTGATGAAGTCGCACAGGAACATAGCGACCTGCATCACTTCCACACCCCCAGTTATCAGGCCCTCTTCTATGAAGAGCTGCCCAAAACCATGCATGCCCTGCTCACAGACAGCTCCTCTGTTGCCCTCATTCGTGCGTCCGTGACCTACAACATGATCGTCGAGGGCGTGCTGGCCGAGACAGGGTACCACAGCTATTTCAATATGTTAGAGCGCAATAATATTATGCCAGGCTTACGGCAAGGCATCGAGTACCTCAAACGTGATGAGTCGCGACACATCGCTTACGGTGTCTTCCTCATCTCGCGCCTCGTCGCCGAGGATAAAAGCCTGTGGGCCGTGGCACAGCAACGGATGGGCGAACTACTGCCGCTGGCACTAGGCGTCGTGCAGGAAACCGACACCGACCCCAATATGCCCGACGAGCAGCGTCCCTTCGGCATGAAAACAGAAGAATACGTGCAATACGCCACGGAGCAATTCCAAAAACGCATCGCACGCATCGAAAAAGCACAATACCAAACCCTGGAGCAGTTGTATCAACTAGCGGATGTATAAACGAAGAGACGCGGGATGTGAGCACATCCCGCGTCTCTTCGTGCCTTCGTGCAGGCTAATTTCCGTTATAGCCTACCAGACTGGTTGACCCTGGCGTGGTGCCGACAAAGTTGAAATACAAGCTTCGTTCGGCAACCAAAGGTAACGTGTTTGGACCGCTCGTCGTAAGGGACTGCACCACCAGTGAGACATCGGTCGCAACACCGCTCGCAGAAGACGCACTATTTGGCACATTTAGGAAGGAATTTGTGCTCACACGCATAACCCCTAGTGCTGGCAAAGTCAGCTGCTGCTGCGTAATCGCGTGCCCAGAACCATTAGCAATAAAGTAGGTTAGAGACACCACAATTGCGCTATTGTTTGGATTAAACAACGACGTGTACTGGCTGAACGAACTTCCCACGTGCCCCTCGGCAAAGCTATACACCGATGACAACCCTGATGGACCAGCCGTCGCAGTCAGCAACCCTAACACCTCTACCGCTGTTGGGTTGGGTGTCAGTGCCGTGTTCCTGAAGAACTGTTGCCGTTCGACCACAATGTCAACACTATTCGTGACCGTAACCTGAGCCGCCACCAACTGATTATTGCCCACATCACCATTGACAGACCGTATAACCTGACTCTTCGCGGGAATACTCAGCGTGACGGTGCTCGTGATACCCGTGCCAAGCGCGTACAGAATGCTCACATTCGCCGACGTATCACTGGGATTAGCAAGCAGTAGATACTCTTTCGAGCTTCCCCCCTGTATACCGGTATCGCCCGCGGGAAAATACCAGTTTGTGGTTGGTACAACACCAGGGACAGAACCGCCACCGATGACCGTTCCAGAGATGCCCGCCACCGTGAGATGGAAGTATAATGGCCGCTCAACGACCACAGGTTGATCGGAGTCAACCTGTATCAAGAACTGCTTACCGGGGGCAAGCACGCCGTTGACCGGAATAGTGCTGCGCTGGCCCGCGGGCGCGCTAATCGTCGTATGCCCAATCGCCACACCACCACTATAGTAGGTAGCTGTCACCGAGGCGGTGGGCTGACTGATGGGATTGAGGATGGCCAGAAAGGTGTTATAGCCCGTCTGCGTCGTGCCATTTGCAAACGTGAAATGGAGTCCCGGCTGTGTCGTACCAATGATATCGGAACCGCCCGGCGTGACACCGCCAAAGGTGAAGTAGATGGGCCGCTCCGCGATAACCGCAAGGTCCGAGGTAATCGCCAGCGAAACATCCTGCCCAACCATCGCCAAGCGATCAACCCCGATCACCGTATTGACATTCACTGTCGTGCGTGTGCTCGCATTCAATATAAGCGACTGACTTCTTGGTGCAAGCCCGCGCAAGAGATAATTGATCGTCACATGTGCCGCACTGCTAACACTGGGATTTTCTAATGTCACATACTCCTGAAAATGGTTTCCCAGATGCCCTTCGGCAAAATACCAACTGGTGTTACCAGGCACATTACGTACTACTTGTGATGGCACAAACTGCTGTACGATATTCGCCGCATTAAAGCTTCCTATGCCCGTTACCAAATCATAGTTCGCTGCGGCACTGTAGTACAGATCCGTGCTCGTGCTAATATCATGAAATGCTGAACTATACTTACCTGAGTTTTGCAACATTTCGTAAAGCGCAGGGTTGAGGAAACCCAGGTTGGTACCACCATGGGCTAATGAATATTGGTTAGCCAGTACCGTCAATGCAGCCCACATCGGGGCTGCCGCCGACGTACCACCAACAACCCAAAAGGATCCGCCGTCACAGCCAGCCGCGCTCACCGTGCAATACACCACGTAGCCCACATTAGGATCAGCATTAAGAGAAACATCCGGCACTTCACGACATTTTGTGCCAAGCGGGGCACTACACGGCAGACCACTACTCGACCCATTGACAACACCTGGGCCAGCTTGATAGTTGGGCATCGTCCACAATTGACTGATACCGCCACCGGAGCCTGTATGACCATCCACAGAACCAGACCAGCCAGTTTCGCTACTGTACGTGGCATTGCTCCCCATCTGGAGGGTGGTGCCACCAACGGCTGTCACATATGGATTGCTGCCGGGATCATCAGTGCTGAGCGATGAGTCACCACAATCATATGAGCCGCTATCACCGGACGCCGCCAAGATCGATTGCCCTTGTGCGGCTGCCTGCGTGAAAAACTGCTGCTCCGTGGTAATATCCCCACCCGTCAGGTTCGCCTCGCACGTTCCCCATGAGATGCTCACAACCGGAATCGTGTCGTTGAGGATTCGTGCCCACTCATCATTATAACCAACATTAGTGTTAGGTGCCTCATACACAAAGAGATTGGCTAGTTTAGGCAACATACCCAGCAGCACATCCATGTCGAGTTCAACTTCTAAACTACCACCGCCTAAGCTGCCAGGACCATTATCAATCATTGTCGTAGATACACGCGTAGGACTACTGGCGTCAAAACAACTGCGATAGCCACTAATATCACCATTTAAATAACCATCAAGTTCAAACAGCGCAACGCTCTGTCCTTCACCATGATAACCTGCAGTGTAGAGTGTATTAAAATTATAGGCACTTGCCAGTTGCCCAGGCGTATAGTATGAGGTATTCGTGCTATCACCCGCTGAGATACAGGACGTATGGGGAGAGACACGACTCACGGCACGCGGACGTGTAATATGCGTTTGGCGTTGTACCGCATCACTCAAACCGCCGATAGATTGAATTAGTGGACGTATCGCCTGCGGCACACGAGGTGCGGTGTCATTGGTATAAAAAATATGTCCACTTTTCGTGCGATATTGCTTGATATGCACACCAAAGGCCTGCTGCGCTTGCGCTACCGTACCGCTAAAATCGATCACCTGCCGCCCCGCTGCCACACTTGTTATATGAAAGCCTTTTGTCTGTAAATACTGGCTCACGGTGGCAATATCCTGTGTAGTCGGCCCGTAGAGCGCACTAAAGGCAGCAGGACGAAGATAGCGATGATATAAGACTGAACTGGGAGTAGAGAGGAGCCGCACATATTGCTGTAATGCCGCCTCATTGCGTAAAGGGAGCACCACCTGCATTGATAGGGAACCCTGTGCGTCGCTGTCACCCACAAGTTGACTGCGTGCCACCAATGGTGAAGGTCCACCGTTTGCAAGCGCGACCATCGCCGCCCCCGCCTTTGCTGCTGGTGTCATTCCTGTTGGAATGTTGAGACAGAGAAACGTGAGTAGCGGCACCAAAGGAAGAAGCAGCAACTTCCTTTTTGCCGACGATTGCCAACGAGTCATTATGTTTCCTTATCTGAAAGAAATTTGGAAAGAAATTATCAGAGTAGCCATTTCTTTCAGTATAAGTCTGACAGCAAACAGCTAGCCCATCTTTCTCATTACGTGAGAAAGGAGGCTAGCTGTTTGCTGACGATTGCTAGTTTGCTTACTTCTTCTTGTCCTCTGGTGCGTCCTCGTCGTCCTCTTCAAAGATGTCATAAGGGGGCACTTCGATGGGCACACGATAGCCACCAGGGTTGGCACCATTGCGTTGTGGCGTGTTGGTGGCTCCCCCAGTCCCAGCAGTCCCAGGAGTGTTCTCAGGCGGCGCCATCAAGTCAGTGGTGATGGCTTTTACCAAACGCTCGATTCGATCCCAGCGCGCTGGAAAGGAGTCGGCATAAAACTTCTCACGTCCCTCACCATCATAAATGAAGAATGCATAGTCCTGGTCGCCATATCGATAGCGCACATTCGTATAAGGAATGCGAGCCAGTTCGACCACCTGCAATGTTGGGCGCGACAACTCCTGCACACCTCCCACTTTCGCCGCCTCCTCCGCGCGCACCAGATCAACCGTAGTCCGCCAGACATCCATCGGCACACCATCTGGGGCGGCATCGGCACTAAATGTCTCATTGACCTCGGCACTATACGCTAGTTCGCCACTCGCTTTCGCAAGCTGCTGCTGCGGAATGGCATTTTCGCCAAAGATGCGTGATTCGGTGCGCAAGTCGAAGCGACGCACGACCTCGCGATGCCGTACCAGCTTGCCCGTACCCCCACAGTTGGGGCACAACGACATCTTTGCCCCCTCGCAGTTCGCACAGACACGTTTGCCATTGCCACAGGTGCAGTCAACCTCGCCATTGAAACAATCGGGACATGGCACCGTTTTGCCCTTTGCCGCCGGATCATTGTCAACCGGATTGGGAAGAGGCACTCCTTGCTGACGAATACTGTCGAAGACATCGGCGACACGATCACCAATACCATTGGCGACATTCTCGGCCTGCCGCTGGAAGAACGGCTTCTTCTCTCCCTGCGACCAGTCAGCGATATAGCCACGCCCACGGCAGGTAGTGCAGCGTTTCTTTGTGCGCCCCTTACAATCGGGACACGTCACCCAGCCTCGTCCCGTGCAGGTGATACAAAGCGCACGCCCCGTGCCGTTACAATTCATACAAGCCACCACCTCGTCTAACCCTCCCACACGCGTACGACTCTGGGGTGCCTTCAAGCCCGTCACGGGCGGCAGTTCATAGTCCCAGGCGGGTAACAACGGCTGTGGCCGACCGACAGGCTTCCCAGTATACGGCTCGCTTACCGTCTCCATCGCACGAATCTCCCAGCGTGTCTGAATGGTCAATTCCCATATCTCGTCGACACTCCAGGAAACAATTTCCATATAGGTTCCCAAGTCTTTTGCCAGCCGCCAATTCTCATTGCTCCACATATTGGCAAGTTGACGAATACGCTGCTCCTCTACACTTACAGCCGGGCGTGGTGTCGGTGCTACCTGCGCCTGCTGCCAATAATCACCCGCCTTGTTCGCAACCCGCTTAATGCGCTGCTGCGTTTCGTTCGCTACACGCTTGAGATCTTCCATACGTTTGTCCATTTCATCCTGATTTGGTGGCTGTTGATCCCCGTTCCCGTTCGCGCGGTAATTCCGCCCCCATTCATCGCCCATTCGAGTATACCTTTCTTCTATAGATACCCTGCCTTGCCTTCTCACAAAACAGTAGAATGCTTTTCGTTTATTGCTTACTTTTTATACGTCACGACAGGAAAAGGGTTGTATCCGCACCCTCTTTCGCGGTCTCAGCCGTTTCTTATTGTAAGAGAGATTTCAAACTTTGCTCAAGATTTATGAAAGCTGCGTACTCACGCCTCGGGAACAATGGACAGTAAAGAAAGGTCATGCTATGATGCAGCGTGAGAGCATAGACAGTTTGAGAATACTAGGCAGATTTTGAGAGCACATACCATGCAAGTTTGGGCATACCCTGCGAGAAACAGCATAGGGCAATGAGAGGCAAAGAGCAGTGAACACGCTAATTGGAACAAATCTTGGCGGTTATATTATCAAGCGCATGCTCGGTAGTGGTGGCATGGGATCTGTCTACCTTGCCGAAGATCCAACCATTGGTCAGCAGGTAGCGATTAAAGTCATACGCACAGATGACACTGATTTTCCAGATGAGGCCGCTTTACAAAAAGCAACAGAGCGTTTCAGACAAGAGGCACGCGCAGTGGCCAGTCTGGACCACTTGCACATTCTGCCCCTTTATCGCTATGGCGAGGAAAGTAGCGCACATGGGCAACAGGCATATATGATTATGCAATACCGCCCAGAGGGGTCGCTCTGGGATTGGATGCGCCAACGAGCAGGCATGGTGACGGGCGCATCGCTCAATATCGCGCCACGCCTCCCCGCTGGTCTGGGTAGCTCATGGCCAATGGGTGTTGACGAGGTAAGCACGTATGTCCTGCAAGCAGCTTCGGCACTACAACACGCCCATGAGCATGGCTTAATCCATCGTGATATCAAACCTGCTAACTTTCTTTTGCGCGTGGACACTGCCAGTACCGCCAGCGCACACTCTGGACCCACCATGGTGGCCGCTCCCACTGGCTCCGTGGGCTATAGTGTCTCGCTCCTGCTCTCCGATTTTGGATTGGCAAAATTCTTCACGGTCAACTCGATGAGTAGCCGTGTCTTCGGCACACCAACCTACATGGCACCCGAACAATTCGAGGGAGAGGCACGCCCCGAAAGCGATCAATATTCGCTCGCGGTTATGATCTATTATATGCTCGCAGCACGCCCACCTTTTGAAGGTGATCCGATGCGCCTCATGCGTCTCCATAGTATGGTAGAAGCACCGCCCATTCGCCAGTTTATCCCTAGCATCCCCGTTGGCGTGGAACAAACACTCGCCCGCGCCTTAGCGAAACAGCCACAGCAGCGTTTTCCCTCAATCGTAGCCTTTGCAGATGCCTTTCTACAGAAAAGCCAGCAAACGCCAGTAGAGAAAGTGGACCCCAGTGCCCAAACGTTCTATGATCCACGGCCATTTTCCCTCACACAGGGGCAAAAAGCCGTAGGCAATGGGCCATTTCCAGCACCATTGGGCAACATACCTTTAACACCAACGTCAGCACCAGCACCAATACAACGTCCCACAACAAGCCCAAACCCTCCCTTTTCATTACCAGCAACAGTGACACCACCACATACCCTCCCAGACGAAAGGTGGACACCAGCCTCCCCAGTTTCGCCTACTTTCCCCAACTCGCCACAAATGCCACAGGTACAAGCGACGCCGCAACCAGCACCAGGGATAAGTCAACCTATGCAGCCGCAACCAGAGCTTGCTTATGTCAATCGTCGTAAAGCACTATGGATTATCGGTGGCACAGCTGCCATAGCACTCGCGGCAGGAACAGGAACCTTTCTGCTGCTGCATAATCGCACACAAGGTCAGGTAGCGACCTTGACGGGCCATACAGCTGCCATTACCGCACTCTCCTGGTCACCCGATGGTACACAACTCGCATCAGCCTCACGCGATATGACAGCACGTCTCTGGTCTGCGGTCAACCATCAAACCACGATCATCTATCGGGGACATCACGCTCCGGTGAGTGCGCTTGCCTGGAGTCCAGATGGTCAACTGCTTGCCTCTGGTGGACGTGATAAAGAAGTACAGGTATGGAATACAGCGGGTGCAACACGGCACACCTTCAGTGGTCAGAACGCGCTGATTACTGCACTCTCCTGGTTCGATAACAACCATATCGTCGAGGGCACATTCGGCAAAGGAGTACACCTACTCACGCTCACGGATACGCAACCTATACCGAAAACAGGCACGACCTTTGTGCGAACAATTGCACTCTCGCCGAATAAACAATTCGAGGCTATCGGCTTCGAAGACGGCTTTCTCAGCGTTATCAATGTGAACACACGGAAGCCACAGGCAAGTTACGTGCGTCATAAAGGATCATTGAACGCCGTGGCCTGGTCTCCTGATGGTACAATGCTAGCATCAGCAGGGAATGATGGTCTGGTACATGTCTTTGACGCTGTCTCAGGTCGCCTTGTCCATTCACTGCAACACGCGGCAGCTGTCAATGGCGTTGCATGGGACCCGGCCAGCAATGGTCACATGGCTACCGCTTGCGCAGACAAACAACTCTATATCTGGAATGTGGACAGTAACTCTTCCACGACATATACTGGACACACGGAAGCAGTTACCGCACTCTCCTGGCATAGTATGGGTGGATTGGCATCTGGTTCTCTGGACAAAACCATTCTTCTCTGGTCTCTTTAAATTATTTTGTTTTTAGGAGCACACAATGGCTAATGATGGAGCAATACGTACATGGTCTAGTCTCTCCGGTCTGGCAGTAGTCAGTCCGACAAGAGGATATACCTTCGGCACCGTCGAAGATTTTTACTTTAAAGCTGGCACGAATGCCATAGATTCTTTTCTTATCAATCGAGGCATTCCCGGCCTAACGGCACTACCAGTGAGTGCTATTGTCAGCTTTGAAAAGGACGCAATTGTTATTCGTAACGATCAGGCATTTATCAGCTTATTACCGCAGTTGCCAACAGCACAAAAACTGCTTGACTACACTGTAATCAGCGAAAAGGGCGAAGAAGTGGGGGCCGTCAGCGAAATTCTTGTCGCGGTTGACCCTATCGTAGCAACTCGGGTGGTAGGTTTTGATTTTGTGACAAGTGCCAAACGCAAGAAACGCTTTTCCGCTAACGACATCCTGCATTATCGAACAGATACCATCGTCATCACCGATCAAGACGCAAAGAAACTCCGCTAAAGTTACTATAGCCATAAAAATAGTCCGTTGCTAGTGGCCTCTGGCTGCTGACAACGGACTATTTTCATGGCTATAGTACTTCTTACCTGTATTGTTGAGCAAACAACCCCAATACCTTTATAATAGGGCCTGTTGAAGTACATCACAGGGAAAACGCATAAACGCAATCCTGCAAGAGGTACTTTCGGATGACTCCAATGCTTGTGCAAAGGATGAGTGGTAGCGTGGTTCTGCCAGTGAGAACATTCTCACAAACAAAAAAATGAGCTATCAAAAGGCATCGTTTTTTGAAACTATCGAAATATTGATATTAAGAAGAGGTTAAAAATTCATGGACATTTCAGGTAGTCAGAAGATTAAGGCACCACAAGCCGTCGTATTTCAGTCACTCTTGAACCCAGAAGTTCTCAAGAACTCTGTTCCCGGTTGCGAAAGCAGCGAATTTGTGGATTTCCCCACAGGTCGCCAGTTGAAAATGGTCATCACCTCCAACTTCCCCGGCTTGAAGGGATCACACACCATTTATCTGCAGACCGGCGAAATTGTTGTGCCATCACGCGTCGTATTGATCACTGAGCCATCAAGCTCAATGGGTTCTGTCCGCGCCATCTGCACCATCGATCTCGCCCCTGATGCCGAGAACACGAGCCTGAGCTACAGTGCAAATGCCACCTTGGAAGGCAAAATCGCTGCCACCCCCGAACTTATCATCAAGGGTGCAGTCAAGGTTGCCCTCGACCAGTTCTTCAAAAATTTTGAGAAACAGGTCAGCGCAATCAACGCATAGGATGCTTTTCAACCCGCACAAGGTAGAGCAAAAGGATTTTTTGCCTGTACTCGCTTTTGCTTTACCTTGTGCGGTGCCTTTTATGCTTTTCTCACATGTGCTGGAAACGGACCAAAGGCAATCATCCTCCCCGGAATATCGCGTAACAGCGGTAGACGCAACAAGAAGCGCAACACAGGCGACAACTCAAATTGGCCGCTGGTATTCATGGCCTGAGCAAGTACCTGCTTTTGTATCACCGCCTGAAAAGCCTGCAAGATACGCGTAGGCAGTTCGCGCTCACGCTGTACACGTGCCAGATCACTCGTCTGCACCACGCCATATTTGAGCTTGTCAGCCAAGATATTCGCCGCCACCACTGCATCCTGAATGGCGTAGTTAATGCCGACACCACCAACGGGCGACATCACATGTGCTGCATCCCCAATCAAGAGCAAGCCAGGACGATACCAGCGCGGCAAGCGGTCCGACTCCACAGAGAGTACTGAGACCTGCTTCCAGTCTTGTAACTCGTCTACGCGGTCAGCCAGCTGTGGCACCAGTTTCGCCAAACGCCTTTGCAACTCTGGCAGGCCAGCCGCCCGCACCACTTGATACTGTCCCTTCGGAATCACATAGCCAATCTGCCAATAATCGAAGCGATCAATCACAGCGGCAATCATGCCCGCACCCAGACGCCCACCCAGGCTATCAATCTTGTCCGTATCTTTATGGCTCAAGCGAAACCACAAAATGTCCAACATCGGCGCGGTCTTGATCGCCTCAAAGCCGGAGAGTCGGCGCAAGCGCGAAAAACGGCCATCCGCCCCAACGGTCAGAATAGCATGAATTTCATGCCAACCATCAACACCACGATAGCGTACACCGTGTACCACGCCATCGGCCTCCAGCAATTCATCCACCTGCGCACCCA
>JBBPYR010000160.1:0-4112 GCA_038199755.1 Ktedonobacterales bacterium
CGCACCAGGCAATAGATGCGTCGCACGCCGCTTTCCTGGAGCCGCCGGATGCCGAAGCGAAGAAGCGGTTCGGCTAATTCAGCATGCTCAGGATGAACCATAAGAGAGAGTCGGTGCGGTGCCGAGCCGTGACCTCGACTGAGCCGCAACCAGGCTCCTAACCGAACGCCGACATCACATATATAATTCTCATCACCCTTGGCAAAAAAGGAAGGGACGGAACGCAGTGAGCCGACATAAAGTTTTGCGAATTCCTCGCTGTTCTCCAGCATCTCGGCCATCTGCACCCGTTGGGGTGTGACGGAGCGATATAACTGGTGTAATCCCCACGCATAGTGGCGATTCCAGCGACGTAAAGAAGGCAAAGGAGGTTCCGTTGCGGGCACGGATTGGGCTGGGTCTTGCCCCTCGGGAGGGTAGACATACGTCAATTCGCGCGCATAACGTTGAAAACTGGTGCGCTGGAATAAGTCCAACTCTGGCAGTTCGTCTTCGACCTTTGCAAAAATACGGAGAATGCCGTGTGTTGCAGCCATCTCCAACATGTATTCCAGGAGAGCGGCTAACACCTCTTCGCTAGAGATGTTGCGCTGTGTCATGGAGGCTAAATATGCGAGTTCCCACATCGTGCGTGATGGGCGTTCGCGTACCTGGGCAAAGCCAAGGATGCGCCAATGGTCTTCACAGATCCATGTGCGGGAGGCGGGATAAAGAGGCAAGATATTTCCCAGAATAGGCGGTGGGGGTTGTTGACTCTCGACAGGCTCTGGCCAGCACACGAAGTTCGCAAACTCATGCTGTTTGCCACGAGCCCGTCTGTCAATAGTGTAGATGATACCCGGCAGATCAACATATAGTACCGGTCGAATCATCCAGTGCTCCCGCGCCTGATAGGGGGCAGATAAACCGCGCCCCTACCCCTTAGCGCTCTGTACTATGCGAAGAAAGTAATGATGGAAGCGTGGATCTCCAGAAACTTCTGGGTGAAATGCAGTACCGAGTAAGGTTCCTTCACGGACAGCAACGATGGTTCCATCGTCGAGCGTTGCCAACACTTCTACTCTCGGTCCCACCCACTCAACGGATGGGCCACGAATGAAGAAGGTGTGGAATGGCGCTTCTCCTAACACGGGCACTGACAGATCAGTTTCAAAACTTTCTCGCTGGCTGCCAAATGCATTGCGACGAACACGTATATCCATAGAGGCCAGTAACGGTTGTCCCAGGAGTGCGTTGTCCGTCTCTTTCGCCAATAAAATTAATCCTGCACAGGTTCCCCAAATGGGGATACCTTCTTGTATTTTCTGCCGTAGTATTTCGTGCAAGCCATACTCTACCATCAGCTTGCCAATGGTGGTGCTTTCACCACCTGGTAATATTATACCATGTAAATCGTCGAGATGCTGCGGTAATCTAACGGGTATGCCGTCAGCACCTAATTCTGCCAACATCTTGAGGTGAGCCTCGAAATCACCCTGTAATGCTAATACGCCAATACGGGGTCTAAGGTTAGACATTTTTACACCTTGTCAATGAACATTTACCAACCACGCTTTGCCATTTGCTCGGATTCGGGAAGCGTACTCACATTAATGCCCACCATTGGCTCACCGAGATTACGCGATACCTCTGCCAGCATCTTTGCGTCCTGGTAGTGTGTGGTGGCGCGTACAATGGCCTTTGCGCGCGCCAGGTGTGTTTTCCATCGTTCGCCCTCTGGCAGGTTCGCACCTGACTTGAAGATGCCCGAACCAACGAAGATGCCCTCTGCGCCCAGACGCATCATTAAGGCTGCGTCTGCAGGTGTGGCAATGCCACCAGCTGAGAAGTTGACGACAGGCAATTTTCCTGTGCGTGCAATCTCCGTTACCAGTTCGTAGGGTGCGCCAAGATTTTTGGCCTCGGTCATCAATTCCTCTTCAGGCAGCATTTGCAGGCGACGAATGCCATCCATAATCGTGCGCATGTGACGCACCGCCTCGACGACATCGCCCGAACCAGCCTCGCCTTTGGTGCGTAGCATGGCCGCGCCCTCGCCGATGCGACGCAGCGCCTCGCCCAGGTTACGCGCACCGCACACGAATGGTATCGAGAACAGGTGCTTGTTCACATGATAGTGTTCGTCGGCAGGTGTTAATACCTCGGACTCGTCTATACAGTCAACGCCGATGGCCTGCAAAATTTCCGCCTCAACAAAATGACCGATGCGGCACTTCGCCATCACAGGAATGGTCACGGCTGCTTTGATCTGAATAATTAACTCAGGGTCACTCATGCGGGCTACGCCGCCCTGTGCGCGAATGTCGGCTGGCACACGCTCTAGTGCCATCACAGCGGAGGCTCCCGCTTCTTCGGCGATGCGTGCCTGCTCTGCATTCACAACATCACAAATAACGCCACCCTTCAACATTTCGGGGAAACTACGCTTTACTGAAACTGTTCCGGTTTGTTTTTGCATGTCAACATCTCTCCTGGGGTATCTCTGTTTGTCTTTATCTTGACGCGATATGTATTTCAACGTTGCTACGATTTTAGCACGGGATAGGGAGGACTGCCAGAGCCAATGGCACCAAAAGGGACCAGCCATCATTGATTGGCTTGCGTCCAAAGAGAACTGTTCTGTGCTCTTTCATAAAAGTGTGGTCATTTATGATAACAATTGGCGGCTGGTAAATCATCCGCGCATTTCTTACAAAATCTTTACAACTCTCTCACGCGTTTCTCATGGAATGTGAGTACACTGTCTCTGTAGATGAATATTCGATGCTCACTCAGCATGTGGAGAAATAGACCATATGAGAAATTCTGATTCTTACATGAGCCCTGACGCTTATGATTATGAACAGTCGCCGATAGAATATATTGATGCGCGCGACACCTGGCAGGGGCAGCAGCAGGAGTTTTTTCCTGTTCCGCCTGGTTATTCCAGGGTGGATATGTCGCGCCATACCCAGGGAGAGAAACTGAAGGTACAAAAGCGCACGAAGGCTGAGTTATTGGTACTGGTCAGTACTTGCAAAAAGTGGATCGTTGCTGCCGCTCTCGTTTCGTTTGGCGTGTTGAGCGCACTCATTGCGGGCAATATGGCAGGGGCCAACGCACAAAACGCAACGCCTCAACCGAATGATAACAATCCACAGGTGACATCCCCTTCTCAAGATGATAATGGCGGTGGTGGTGGCTTCTTTCAGCAACGACAACCAGATCAGGGAGGCTCTACCTTCGGTGGCAATAATGGCGGCTTCCAGGGACCCGTTTCCGGATCCAGTGTCTCGTAAGTTTTCTAACGGGTTTTGAAAGAGAAGGTCGAAGAGATGAGCTTATGGCAAACTGTGAATCAATAAAAAAGCAAAGCAAGAAGAGTTTAGGAAGCAAATCACTTCCTACTTTTCGCGTATGCGGTGATTGACTCATTGACATCATGCGTAAAATATGGTGAGATAAAGATGTACATACACCGCATTATAGAGGACTTTTCAGGAAGGGCAGGAAAGCTATGACAACCTTCAATCAACCGGTTACTTTTATCCCTGCCGATCACGTACCGGGTCCGAAGCAAGGAGAATGGACCTACAATCATTACGCGGCCTTACCAGAAGACGGACAACGCTACGAAATCATTGATGGAGTGTTACTGATGGCACCACCTTCCCCCACAGGTTGGCATCAGGCTGCTCTTGTACGCCTGATTCATTATCTATTTACTTATGTTGAGATGCCTCAACTTGGACAAGTATTCGCTGCCCCTTTTGATGTTGAGCTTGGCCCTTTGATCGTTGTACAGCCAGATGTACTTGTGTTGCTTGAAGAGAACAAATACAAGTTTACTCCTTCACGCATTATTGGAGGTCCCGACCTTGTCATCGAGATCGTCTCGCCTAGCACCGCAACCTATGACCGCTTCATCAAACGCAGTGCTTATGCCCGTGCGGGAGTGAAAGAATACTGGATTGTTGAGCCAACAGCGCAAACGATAGAACTATTGAGCTTAGAGGGGGATGCATACAAATCGCTTGGCATTTTTAGTGGGGTACAAACATTGCCATCGCAGGTTGTACCAAATTTCCCTGTGGCGGTGAAGCAGGTATTTGAATAGCTAGCCGCAAGTACAC
>JBBPYR010000161.1:0-58891 GCA_038199755.1 Ktedonobacterales bacterium
ATGCATTTTGACAATTTAATCTGGTAATCGCGTGAGCAGCAGCGAAGCGCGCTGCAGGCTCCGTAGGGGCCAGATTGATCGCGCCCTCCGCTCAATTCATTGAGCGAGATTCTGAATCACAGGCGATCAATCGCCCTGGGGGCGCGATCAATCTGGCCCCTACGGATGGGTTTCCCTGTTTACCAGTTTCATTAGTAAAAGTGCATAAGCTGGTCCCTACGGTTGGGTTGCAATAGGGTTTGGACAATGCATAGCTCTTCTGCTATACTGGAAGCATTCTGGTGGAAAGAGATGCGATAAAGCAACTAGAACAGCAAGATATGATAAGGACAGTATCCGCGACCCGTTATGTTACGCCGCTACGTGAGGGCGGTTCCCTCCCGGCCATCGTTGAGGCAAACGACGATGGCCTCTATGTCTTGAAATTTCGTGGTGCTGGTCAGGGGGCGAAGGCTCTCATCGCAGAACTGGTGGCGGGCGAGATCGCTCGCGCACTGGGCTTGCCCGTGCCCGAAATTGTGTTTATCGAGGTGGACCCGGTATTGGGACGGTCCGAGCCAGACTCTGAGATACAGGCACTCATCAAAGCCAGTGATGGCCTCAATCTGGGCCTTGATTATCTGCCGGGCGCGTTGGCCTTTGACGCTTTAGATGCTGGCATGCTTGATCCTCTGCTGGCGTCTTCAATTGTGTGGTTCGATGCCTATGTGACGAATGTCGACCGCACGCCGCGCAACACGAACATGCTCTTCTGGCATAAGCGGCTCATGCTCATCGATCACGGTGCCTCGCTCTACTTCCACCATACTGGCGTGGACTATATGGAACGTAGCCGTACACCCTTTACTCCCATCAAGCAGCATGTGCTCTTGCGCGTTGCCAGTCGCCTACAAGAGGCAGATGCGCTGGCAAAAGAACGGCTCAACGCGTCCCTGTTAGGGGAGATTGTTGATCTTATTCCTGACTCGTGGTTAGCCGACCCGCTGTATGCCGACCTGAAGCAGCATCGTGCCGCCTATGTCGCCTATCTGGTGGATCGCTTGGCAGCATCGCACATTTTTGTAGAGGAGGCTCTGCATGCCCGTGCTCAGCTCCTATGATTACGCCATGGTGCGCCTCGTGCCCAGCAATGTGCGCGGCGAGTGCATCAATGTCGGTGTGCTACTCTTTTGTCGCACGCGCCGCTTCCTCGGCATGCATACCTACCTTGATGTGCCACGCCTCGTCCTCTTCGCGCCCTCGCTAGACATAGATGAAGTTACGCGCCAGCTAGAGCACCTCAAACACGTGTGTAGGGGCGGCAAAGACGCGGGACCCATTGGGGAACTGTCGCAATCTGAGCGTTTTCACTGGCTCGTCTCGCCCCGCAGCACCATCATCCAGACCTCCGTGGTTCATTCTGGCCTGTGCGACAATCCAGCCGCCACCCTGCAACACCTCCTAGAAACCCTCGTCCACCCGTAGGGGCGACATTCATGACGCCCTCGTAACCCGTGGGCGAATCGCACGTCAACAGGGCGACATGAATGTCGCCCCTACCCGTGTTGTGCCATCAACGCGTCGTGTTGTTCGCGTAGAAACTGGGCAATTGTTTGTGGATCGTCTTTGTGCAGGGCCATCTCTTTGAGGCGGGTGAGCACCGTACTCCATTGCTCCTTGTTGGCGAGATAGCGATTATCGCGCGAGATCAGTTCCTCGAAGATGCGCCGCTCCAGTTCGTGCCAGAGTGAGCGGTCACGTCCATCAAGATCGCCCTCGTCGGGTGCATAGTCCTGGTCGCTGCTATGGTTATCGATACGCACATAGACAGGCTGAAAGGCGGTACGCACCATCTCCTCCATGCGTGGCATATCGAGCGCACCCGCGTCAAAGGCGAGCGTGCCGACCAGCGAGATTAGCACAACGGGTCGCTTCTCTGTAGTGGCATTAGTGTGGCGATAGCCCTCCCTCAGACAGTAGCTTTCAAGGCGCGTATACACGGCGTCAGGTTCGTTGAGGCCATCGACACGCAGATCATAGCGTACAAAGGGGCGACGATTACTCTTAAGATGCTCGGCACGATGTACGCGAGCATGTTTATTGGGGTCGATGATGCGCTCTGGCTCGTCAGTATCGATCTCTACATAATAATAGCCGCGATCATCCCACTGCACCTCTTCGGCACTGCATGTCTCCGTTGAGCCTGGATTGTACATCCAGCCGTCAAGCTCATACGGCTTATGGACATGGCCGAGGGCGAGATAGTCAACACACTCTTGCAAGGGCTGAAAGTTGCCACGCGAGGGTAGGCCCTGGATGCGTGGTACATAGCCATCAACACCTGTATGCAGCATGAGCAAACGATACTCGATACCCTGCTGGTCTTCCTCAGCGCGTGTTGCACGCATATTTTGCGCCAGTCCATCCATACAGCGTGCGGTAGCGGCTCCTTGCCAGTTGACGCCATACACACGCATGCGTCCACCCAGCAGATCCACATAGGCACCTTGCATATGCTCTTTCCGCCACGGCTCAAGCCTGGGCATGCCATTTTCCATTGCAGGCTCTAACAAAATAAGATAGTCCTGATAGCAAAGGAACTGTAGCCATGATGTGCCTTCGCGATAGAAGCTGCGGTCATGGTTGCCCTCAATCGCAATCACGGGTATTTTCGCCTGCTTGAGGCGTTCTAGCCCATTGATGGCATGAATGAGCGTTAGCGCGTCAATGGCGCGTTTGTTAAAAAGGTCGCCCGCGATGACCACAAAATCGACCTTGCGCTCACAGGCATCGTCGATAATGGCCCAGAATGCGCGGCCAAAGTCATTAAAGCGTTCGCGCACGCCATATTGCTCATAGCCCAGATGGATATCGGCCATATGGATAAAAGAAGCACGCATAGTTTCTCCGCTCTAGGTGGTGCTAATCGTGTTTTTACGGTTGTGGGCCAGTCATCCAGGCACGAACACCAGCTGCCGCGAGAATCAGGGCGGCAATGCTGAAAATTAACATATCGCGGCGTGGATTCTTACCGCTGGTGGTGTAGGTCAGGGCTATGGGAATAGCAAGGGCCACAATACCCCCATACACATAATGTAAATAATAAAGGTCCTGTCCGGTACCTGGTCGCTGGCCCAGCGCGACCAGGGTCAGGCCCAACACGCCCTGAATGACTCCCAGGATAGCAGTCACTATCAAAGCGATATTCCAGGCTCGCATGACGCTGCGTTTCATAAAGTACAGAATAAGACCCCACACGCCAGTTACGACGGCGGCGGTCAGGACAAGTATAACGTTAAAATAATGCACGGATGCAATAAAATCTACCACACAAGACTCCTTTCGTCATCTCTGAATGACGAATATCTTTCTCTGTATTCTCCACAGAAGTGAAATTTGCGGAAACTATTTGCCCTACTATAGCGCGTATGTGCAGGAAAAACAATACCTGTGCCAATAATGCGACGACAAATAAAAGCAGGGCACCCGCAAGGCTTCCTTGCGGGTGCCCTGCTTTCATGGAAAGCTATTTTTTGCGTAAGGCTTGGCGCATATAATCACGCAGAGGGCCTTCCAGATCGGGCCGCTTGAGCGCGAAGGCAATAGACGAGGTAAGCAAGCCAAGTGGGTTGCCCGTATCGTAGCGTTCGCCGGTGAAGCGCAAACCATAGCAGTTGCCCTCACGCGCTTGCATCTCAAGGGCATCAGTAATTTGAATTTCACCGCCCTTACCCGCGGGTGTGCGCTCGATGAGATCAAAGATATCCGGCGTGAGCACATAGCGGCCAGCGACCGCTAAGTTTGACGGAGCCTCCTCTGCTGGAGGCTTCTCGACGAGGTGCGTCACCTTCACCGTGTCTTGACTCAAATCTTCTATCGCCACGACGCCAAACGCCGAGATTTCTTCTGGCGGTGACGTGAAGAGCGACAGGACGGAGCCACCATACTGCTCGTGTATCTCCAACATGCGTGGCAAACAAGGCGTTTCGGGTGCCACCAGATCATCTCCGAGCATGACGACGAATGGCTCATCTCCGATTGCCTCACGCGCACAGAGCACGGCATGGCCGAGGCCACGCGGCTCGTATTGGCGCACACTCAGGTATTTCGCCATTGTCTGCACCCGACGCAGTTCTTCCAGTTCCTTCTTCTTGTTGCCTTTGCGCTCCAATGCTTGTTCCAATTCTGGGAAGGAATCAAAGTGATCCTCGATCGCCCGCTTACTACGGGAGGAAACGAAGATGATCTCCTCAATACCAGCTGCCACCGCTTCTTCTACAATATATTGCAGGGTTGGCTTATCGACTAGCGGCAACAGTTCTTTTGGTACAACTTTACTCGCTGGCAATACCCGTGTGCCTAAACCGGCCACAGGTAAGACTGCTTTCCTAATATGCATACTTTTCCCTCTTATCCGCAAAGCATCTGAGCAGTTGCTGCTCAGATACTGGGGTTGTGTTTATTGTGCTATTTGCGTTATGTAACTATTGTACCAGAAAAGATCAATCTATATAAGTTCAATATAGATTCGGCACTTTCCACAAAATCTACTATTTCCTTCTCAATAGGGAAAGAATGATAATAATGACTACAATAATTATCAGATATTGCAATTCTATGCTCATATATAACACATTATTCGTAATATGAAGGTCCATATCTCTAATCCTCTCTTGTTTGCTAAAGGGTTGTGTACTCCTACAATTTCCGCTTCCTTTTCTGGCTATCTGTTTGTGTAACGGAATGGAGAGGCTTAATGGTTCAAATGGGCATATCGCTTGTTAGGGCGTCCCTGTCGGTATTGGCACTGGTGTCGGGTCAGGGGTCGGGCTAGGCACTGGCGTCGGACTGGGCGTCGGGCTGGGTGTCGAGCTAGGCGTTGGGCTGGGTGTAGGAGTTGGGCTAGGCGTTGCGGTAGCAGTAGCGGTTGGATCAGGGGTTGGAGTGGCAGTATGAGTTGGCTTTGGTGTTGGTGGTACCGCTTTTGTGGGAGGCACAGGTGTATAGCCTTTTATTGTACAGTATAGCATGTATGACACAAGCAATGCAAAAACACTACAATCGTACATAGACTATGTAAAAGCAGAAAGGCAGTGTCCTCATTATGACAGACAATCCACACAATATTCTCCCTGGTGACGCAGCACAACAAGCAGGTGCGACTGGCGATATGGATAGTGAAGCATTTCGTCGCTATGGTCATCAGGTCATTGATTGGATCGCGGACTATCTCACGAATGTCGGCGACTATCCAGTGCTTTCGCGCAACACACCTGGAGAGATTCGTCATGCCCTGCCCTCGCAACCACCGCGAGAGCCAGAAGCGATGGCGGCAATTCTGGCCGACTTTGAGCAGATTTTGCTCCCCGGCATCACCCATTGGAATTCGCCCGGCTATATGGCCTATTTCGGCATCACAGGCTCAGGCCCGGGCATTCTGGGTGAGATGCTCACTGCAGCTCTCAACGTCAACGCTATGCTCTGGCGTACCTCGCCCGCCGCCACCGAACTAGAGCAGGTCGCGCTCGATTGGCTGCGCCAAATGCTCGGTTTGCCACAACCCCTGTTCGGCGTCATCAACGATACCGCTTCATCAGGGGTACTCTATGCATTGGCGGCGGCGCGTGAAGCCTCACCCTATCTCTACATTCGCCAGCGTGGAATGGCAGGTCGGCACGAACTGCCACCTCTGTGCATGTATGCTTCACAAGAGGCCCATTCATCCGTTGAGAAGGCGGCACTTGTGCTGGGCATCGGCCAGGATAACTTCCGCAAAATTAGCACGGACAGCGAATTTAGGATGGATGTTGCCGAGCTAGAGCGGCGCATTCAGGAAGACTTTGCCGCGGGATCGCAGCCCTTCGCCGTTGTCGCTACAGTGGGCACAACCTCGACCACCAGCATTGATCCGGTGCCACAAATTGCCGCCATCTGTGAGAAATACAAGCTCTGGCTGCACGTTGATGCATCGTATGGTGGCTCAGCGGCGGTGGACCCACAGATGCAATGGGTGTTAGCGGGCTGCGAACGGGCCGACTCGCTGATTGTCAATCCGCATAAGTGGCTCTTCACGCCCATTGATTGTAGCGTGCTCTATACCCGGAAGCCGAAGGTGCTCAAAGCTGCCTTTAGCCTCGTGCCTGAATATCTGCGTAATAGCGAGGGCGTAGACGAAGAGGTGCCCAACCTGATGGATTACGGCAACGCTCTGGGTCGCCGCTTCCGCTCGCTCAAGCTGTGGATGGTCATGCGCTACTTCGGTCAGGATGGGTTGGCGGCACGCATCAGCGAACACAACAGGCTCGCGCACGATCTGGGCCAATGGATCGACGAGTCGCCAGATTTCGAGCGCATGGCACCAGCACCCTTCAGCCTTGTCTGCTTCCGCGCCCACCCACACGGCGTAGATGATGAGGAGGAACTAGAGAGCCTGAACGAGCGCATCATGGGTCGCATCAATGATGAGGGTCGCTTCTTCCTCTCGCACACGCGGCTGCACGGCAAATTTACGATACGGGTCGCCATCGGCAATCTGCGCACCAATGAGCAAACTATCCGCGACCTATGGGAAACACTCCAAACCTCATTACAACAGTAAAAAAGAGGAGCAAGCAGGCGCAGTGTGTCAACGCACTGCGCCTGCTTGCTCCTCTTTTTATGGTTATTCCACACCGATATCCCATGCTTGTTGCATATCTTCGCGTGAGAAGCATTGGAACGCCATCAGTGTGTTCGTCTTTTTGATCGAGGAAATTTTTACCATGTGGTCCGTTACCACATTGGAGAGGTCGTCATAGTGTTGCAGGCGCAGCAACGCCACCAGATCATAGTCGCCCGTGACCGAATAGACCTCGGCCACACCCTCGATTTCGAGCAGGCGTTGCGCTGTCTCGTTGACCAGCCCGCGTTCTACGTTAATTAACACAACTGCTGATACCATACAATTGCTCCTTCTTGTCTCAATAGGGAAAGGGCAAGTTGGTTGTTGGATGGTGTTGAACAACCAGCTTGCCCTCTCCATAGACTTCTTTATGCCTGTGGCACCTGTGGCTCTGCTGGCACCTGCGGCAGTTCCATACTCAGGCCAATCACTTTGAGCTTCTTGCGTAGCGACTCCAGACCATAACGAGGAGATGCCCAAGGGTCGCCGCCCTGTGCTAGGATGGCAGGAATCTGCTCCGGTGCCGACGAGATACCCGCAATGGCTCGTGGCAGATACTTCTCAATCGCCCCATGCACGACCTTCGCGTTTGCGTTATCCTGCTGAATCATATCGCGCAGAAATTTCACGCCAAAGATGACGTGACGTGACTCGTCGCGGGCAACTGCCGTGAAGCCAGCGCGAAAGGCCGGGAAGAGTTCCTGCTGGCGATAAATTTCCAGAATGTTGCGCTGCCCCGCTAGGGCCATCGTGCCTTCAATCACAATATGATAAAGCGTCACACCCTCGACCAGGTGACTCAAGTTGTTCGGCTCCTTGCGAATGCGCTCAGAAACCTCACTCAGGGCATCAATCAGAATGTATTGCAGGTGGTCATTCATGTTTGTACGTACCAGAGCCAGCGTCTCTTCCAGCTTGCCCTTGTCGATACCCAGGCCATCAGCGAAGAAACGCGAGAAGAAAACGGTATGTCGTGCCTCGTCCACAAGTTGCGTCGTGACAAAAATACGCATCTCTTCATCGGGCATCGCCGTGACATATGGTGCCAGGGTATCGGTCACGCAGGCCTCACCATAGAAGAAGGCGGACAGGCCCAGGATACGCATGCGCTGCTCTTCCATAGGCATCGTCAACCATTGCTTACGGTCGGCTGAGAAGTCGATATCCTGTGACTTCCACTGCTGTCGTTCCCAGCGATAATACAATTCACGATAGCTCGGCAGATGAACCAGTCCCTCGTCGATAATGTTCATCACGGCATCAATTGGCGTCTGCTGTAGCTGCGATAGGGGAGCGTTCTCTAGAGGCATTTCAATGGACATAGCGTTTTCTTAGCTCCTTCTTGTCAATCTTCCCAATGGGATTGCGTGGTAGTGCATCAATAAACTCGATCTGACTCGGCGTTTTGTAGTTCGCCAGCCGTTCACGACAATAGGTCATAAGCGTCTCCGCGTCAACGGAGCCACCTGCTACGACGAACGCCTTGACCTCTTCGCCCATGCGCTCGGAGGGAATACCAACTACCGCCGCCTCGATGACCGCGGGGTGCGTCGCCAGCACCTCTTCAACATCACGTGGATAGATGTTAAATCCACCACGAATAATCAGGTCTTTTTTGCGTTCGACAATGTACAGGTAACCATCTTCGTCAAAATAGCCCATGTCGCCGGTGTGTAGCCAGCCGTTACGCATAGCTGCCGCCGTCTCTTCGGGCATGTTATAGTAGCCTACCATGATATTCGGGCCGCGTGCCACAACCTCGCCAATTTCGCCCGTTGGCAATGGCTGATCATTCACATCTACGACATGCACCTCAATACCAGGAATTGGCACCCCGACCGAACCCGGCTTCTGGGGCATATCACCGCCATGTCCGGTCAACACGGCACTGGCCTCTGAGAGTCCATAGCCTTCGCGTATCTGGCAGCCATACTTCTCTTCAAAGGCTTTGAGCACGCTGACTGGCAAGGGCGCGGAACCACTGACGCAATACTGCAAACTACTGGTATCATACTTTTCAGCATTGGGTGTGTAGAGTAGGGCAACAAACATGGCTGGCACACCGGCGAAGGACATAATCTTGTGGCGTTCGATGGCCGACAGCACTGCTGTCGTGTCAAAGCGTGGTTGCATCACCACAGTAACGCCCGTGAGATAGGCCACGTTTGAGGCCACAATACCAAAGGCATGTGCTAACGGCAAAATGGCTAATTGCCGCTCATCGGTGCGTTGCTCCAATTCGGCACCACTGGCTCCAACTGCATTCAATACCAGGTTACGGTGTGAAAGAATCACGCCCTTGGGACGGCCCGTTGTGCCCGATGTGTACAAGATCACCGCCATATCGTCGGGCGATGGCGCGACTCCTGGCAGGTCTTGTAGGTACAGATCGGCTTTATCTGCACCCTTTGTTATTACGTCTTGATATGCGATAAGTTGCGCTGGCTTGCCAACTGCGGAAGCTTGCTCACTGTTGCCACCAGTAGTAGCGTTGATGCCTGTTGAAATGATATAGCGCATGCTAGTGAGTTCTGCCAGCGTTGGTTGGAGCATTGGCAAGAACAACGCGCTGGTGAGTATCGCTTTGGCACCAGAGTTTTCCGCGATAAAATGCACCTCTGGCCCCTTGAGCAGCGGCAACACGGGAATGATGACCGCTCCTGCGCGTGCGATGGCTTGATAGCCAATCACAACCTCTGGGCAGTTAGGCATCATCATAATGACGCGGTCGCCCTTTTCGATGCCGAGGGCCTGTAGTCCTGCCGCTAGTTGGGTGGCTTCTTTGGCAACATCAATATTGCTATACTCACGCTCCTCTTTGCTTTGCAGGTCCTCAAAGATAATTTCGCTGTAGGGTCCAAAGCGCGTGCAGTTGTAAATAGAGAGGTCATACAACACACGCAAATCTTCATACGTCATGCGCTGCTCACTCGGCATACTGTTGCCCTCCTATCTGTGTAATGGGGCGGATTATTCTTTGCAATGGTGGTCGCAAGCAATCATCATGCTTCCTTGCTTTATGGAGATTGGCTGGGAAGGGCTAAGGAGACAACGGCATCTCCGCTCGTAACTTTCGTGCCTTTCTGGTTTTGTGCCCAGCACTCAATCTGTACGGTTTCGTGGCCAGCCGCATCTTGTATGCGCTCTTTGACGATACCATAACAGCTGATCGTATCGCCTAGACGGACCATACTGGCGAAACGCACCTGTAAGCTGACAAGTTGGGAACTCGGCGTGGCGGCGATCTGCTGTTGCACGAACTGCCCCAGAAAGGCCATACTGAGCATTCCATGGGCTATCACGCTATCGAGACCAACGCGCCGCGCCGCCGCCTCATCAAGATGAATGGGGTTGAAGTCACCCGACGCCTCGGCATAGCGGCGCAGTTGCTCTTGCGTTATGGGTGGCTTCACAAGCGGAGAGAGACCGTCACCGACGGCAGCATCTGCAATATTCACTGCACGACTCCTGCGGACTAGTACCCAGCATTGGGTAACATCGGTAATATTTGGTTTGTACCATAGGAATGGAAGAGACTGGTTGTTCTTTCACTGTACCATGCGAAGCAGGCAATAAGCAAGCAGGGCGACATTTATAACGCCCAAAACCCTCAATCATCATTAAAAAAGAGCATTGACATATTTCGCATAAGCTGATAAATAAAACCATGATTATCTCAATAGGGACATCCCTTGTGGGCATCCGACGAACTCGTAAGAGCGTGCTCGTTTTCCCGCTCGTTGGATGCTCACAAGGGATGTCCCTATTTGTTATGTGTTGGGTAGAGAGGGAATATTACTATGGCAACAGCACCTGTCGTTCACGAAAGCGAAACTCCCCCACTGATAACACCATCTGCGCCACGGCAACGCAGGCTGCACCTCTGGCTGACCGCACTATGGTGTGTCCTTCCTATATACATTGCGGTGCATATCATCTTTGCTGCGCTCACCTACCTGACTGCACTTTTTCGCGTGGGCGAATACTCTGATACGCGGTTACCCGTCGCCAGCTTGCTGCACTCCTGGTTTCGCTGGGATAGCGGTCTGTTTACGAGCATTGCCACGAAAGGCTATACTTCACCAGCTCTCACGGCGTTCTTTCCCTTTTATCCGCTGCTTGAGCGTGCCGTAATGGTTGTCACCCATGATGCCTTCAAAGCAGGTCTGCTGATAGCCAATGTGGCCTTGCTCGGGGCCTTCGTGGTGCTGTACCGACTGGTGCAAGAGGACTTTGACGCCGATAGCGCATATCGGGCGGTGCTTTATCTGGCTGTCTTTCCGACGGCATTCTTTCTGGCGGCGGCGTATAACGAGTCGGTTTTTCTTGTATTTACGCTGCTGAGTTTCTATGCTATGCGTCGTGGCCACTGGTGGCTAGCGGGTGGCCTTGGTTTTTTAGCTGCCCTCACCCGTTCCGCTGGCCTCATTCTGCTGGTGCCGTTTTGCTATGAATATCTGCGCCAACGGCAGTTCCGTCTCACCAAGATACGCTTTTCGCTTCTAGGCGCGGCTATGATTCCGCTTGCCACCGCGTTGTTTGCGGCTTATTGCAACCTCCTCTTTCACAACCCTCTGGCATTTGTGCGTGCCCAATCTATCTGGCATCGCCAATTTCAAGCACCCTGGCAAGGGATTATGAATGCGATCAGTAAAATCAATCAGTTTGGCTTTTTGAGCTTTTACTCGATCCATAATGTCATCGATCTCGCTGCTGTGCTGCTGATGCTTGTCTTGCTAGCTTTGTGCTTTGTTGGCCCGTACGCATTTTCTCGGCAGCAACGTTCCTACGCGTTGTATGCAGCTACTCTCATGCTTTTCATTACCACCTCGGCGGCGACCGATTTGACGCCGCTCGTCTCTGACGCCCGTTTCACGTTAGAAATGTTTCCACTTTTTATCACCATGGTGCTTCTTGGGAAACGTTCACACTTGCACACAAATATTGTGCTTGTTTCGACCTCGTTGATGGCGTTTCTCCTCCTCCTCTTCCTCACAGGCCGCTGGATAGTGTAGTGGCGTGATCACGCATAATCTTCCTGTAGCGTCCGCAGCCTGTTGGCGAATCGCTCCTCAACAGGTACGGGGGCGCGCTAAATCTCGCCCAATATGCATCAACCTAAGAATTAATGAGGTGAAGGCTCGCCCGTTTCCGTAGGGGCGGGAGAGGACGATGTGGGGAGGGGTGGACTGCTTCTTACTCATTCTGCCAACGCGCTATCGCGCTAGCTGACGCTCAGGCAGAATGCAAGGAAGCTCTGGGTCGCCCGTGGGGAGGGGAAAACGCGCCCGAAAGGCTCTCTCCCCGACAGAAAATATGTTCAAGGAGGTAAAAGCGTCATTGGAGGTAAATCGAGAAACACAGGCGTTGATCGCGATGAAAAAAGGGTAAACAATTGGCCAATTGTGCCGCCACCCGACTGCGCGTCTGGGGAGCCAGATCGCGATTGGCCTTTTTGAGAATGGCTTTGAGCCATAAACGACCAATGCGCAGCAGTCCTTTGTCCCGTCGATCTTTGCGATCCACTTGCTCACGATGTCCATGATGAAGACAACTCCTTCCTAAATGTGCAATCCACCAGATCGCCAAATACACCACCAATAACCAGCGGTCGAGATGCTCTCGATTCTTGAACTGAGAGCACTCGATGAAACATCCTCGGCTTTTGGTGTCTTGAAAGGTGGCTTCGACCCTCATGCGCTTGCCATACTCGCCAATGCGCTGATGAGAGGCGCGCCGATCGGAGATGACCAACCAGGCTTCGTCATATCCGGCTTCCCAGCAAGCACTGAGCTGAGTGCTCAGTTGATGCTCTTTCCACAGCAACACCTCTCCATACCATTGCTCCCCGACATTCTTGACCACCTGCTTGCCTTGTTGCCAATCTCTGTAGCCACCACGACCTTTCCGACGGAACCACTCCTCCTCTTTGATGCGCAGCACGTCATGCCATCCCACTTTCTGGCACAACTGGATCAGCCGGAGGCAAGTGAGCCCTCGATCCGCCAGCAGCGTGCAGTGATCGCTGGTGAGAAACGGAGCCACTTGCTCAAAGAGGTGGCCTACGATCTCCCATTGTCCCTGCTCCCACGAGGTTTGCTGAGGCATGACTTTCCACGCAATCGGCAATACCCGTGAATGCATCACTATTCCCAAATACACTATCGTGGCTTCGCTCGTATACGGCGTCAGATCCAAGATCAGCGTCGTCGGCTTGTTTTTCCAGAATGGTAAGACCTGCTGGAGAAACTCGTTCCAACATCCTTGCACCTCAATGCGTTCATTGGCCACAAATCGCTGCAAGCGTCGCTCGTAGCTCACCAGTTTGGTGTCGCTGCTCATGTGCTCCCACAAGCTTTCCGCGACCCGTTGCATCACCGCATTGCCTGACTCGACCACGCCTTGAACACACAGTGCCAGCGTTTCCTGTTGGTAACAATGCAAGTTCGGGAACAGTTCCTTGACTTGTCGGGTCCAGTGGTCTAATAATAGGGTGGATGCATCCATGATCGTCCTCCTGATCCGTTTTTTCACTTTTCAGATAGGACGATCTTTTCTCGCTTTCCGGCTGTTTTTCTCCTTTTTTCCTAGAACACATTTTCTGAACACAATTTCTGTCGGGGAGAGAGGCCCGAAAGGGGATGTTCCCCCGGCACGGGCGACCCAGAGGGTCCCCACCCCGCCACGTCCGCCACCCCCGCCCCTACGAAAACCTGAGTTGATGCGTATTGGGCGCGCTAAATCTCGCCCCATAGACATGATACCCATGTTGCCTATGAATGGTGTGGTAATTTGCGTAATTGCGGCGCATCGTGTACCATAAAGTACCAAACACAGCGAAAGGGTTGATGGGTCCCGTTGATTTGTTCAGAATAGTCATCCAGAGAGGATGTTAATATTGGATTGGGTTTCTGTCCTATGGGTATATCTTAATGACCATCAGGGACAGACAAGCCCCTACGGGAGAGATCATTCATGTTATCAGTACGCACTTCACGACACGCACTGACCTTCATTGCTCTTAGCATGGCAAGCCTGGTGCTACTGGCAGGCTGCTCGTTGCCTTGGAAACATGCCGTAAAGAACGTCAACGTGGCAGCCGCCAATGCGCCGAAACCAACGACTCAGCAGTTGCTGACGGCATTGCAGAAGAATTTCCGTGCCGTCAACTCCTTCCACGTTATCTTGCAAGTTCAGAATCCGGGCCAGGTGACAGCAGATCAGGTGCAGATTCGCAACGCGAACGGGGATGTGGTTATGCCTGATAAGGTCAAGGCACAGGCCACCGTTATTCTCTCTGGCCAGTCCGTCTCGGTCAACCTGATTAGCGTTGGCGATAATCAGTACATCACCGATCCCATTACCGGCCAGTGGCGCGTTATCAAAGGCGTGCTCGACCCCCGTACGCTGACAAATCCCGACACGGGCATTATTTCACTCGTGGGGAAAGTGCAGAATGTCAGTCAGCCCGTTTCTGATGTCGTCAACAACATTCCCTGCTGGCGCATTACTGGCCAACTCGATGCCAAAACCCTGGCCTTCTTCACGGGCGGCGGTGTGCCCGCGGGCACCATGTTACAAACAACGGCGTATATTGGCAAAGGCGATGCCCTGCCCTACCGCTTGAGCGTGGTTGGCATGGCGTCCTCTGACGATAGCTCACAAACTGCACGAACCTTTGACATCTCAAATTATAATGAAGTAATCACGATCAGCGCACCACAAATACAATAACTTGCGTCGTAACTCATAGTGGTGAGGGCATCTTTTGATAGGTGTCCTCATTGCAGCTTCACCTATATATATTCTGTATCTGTATTATCTTCCTTTTATTCACACTCTACGGGGGGACAATGTACACGTTAGAAGACGATCAAGAAACATCCTCACGTTTGAAGAAACGCGACATTGTACAATCGGCGGCTCAGGAGAACACGGCAGTGCAGCCGGGTGCCTTCGGGGATGGCATTGAGGTGCTCGCCACCGAGCAGCCCTTGCCGGAAGCGGAGAACGAGGGCGCGCAGCGTTTTTCTAAAACAAACATTACTAATGCCTTTAAAAAATTAACCACACCCGGCAAGACTAATACTCCAGCCTCGGCAGGCGATGGCCGCGTCGCCTTGGCCGCGTTGACCATCGCCTGCATCAGCGTCTTTTTCACGGCGATGGATCAAACCGTGGTGGTGACAGCCCTGCCACAAATTATCACTGATCTTCAAGTGCCGATTATACAACTCGATCACGCGGCCTGGATTATCAGTGCCTATCTGCTCGGTTTTGTGGTGGTGATGCCCTTGATGGGGCGTGTCTCCGACATCTATGGACGCCGCCGTATCTTTCTCCTCTGCCTTAGTATCTTTGGTATTGGCTCCATTCTGTGCGGCATCGCGCCCATACTCGGTAATACCTTTGATATCAGTTTCCTCAGCGTCCTGAATATCGACACCTCCTCTCAGGGTCTCATTTGGTTGGTTGCGGCCCGTCTGCTGCAAGCGATAGGTGGCGGTGCTGTTGTTCCGGTGGCGATGGCGATTGCGGGCGACTTTTATGGCAAAGAGAAGCGTGCGTTAGCTCTGGGCATCATTGGTGCCGTCACCGAAGCTGGCGGTGTCATTGGTCCCCTCTACGGTGCCTTGATTGTGCGTCAGCCTGGGCTGGGCTGGCAATATATCTTCTATCTCAATGTGCCTATTGTTATCGCTTTGTTTATTGCTGCCTCATTTTTCATTCCTAAAGGGAAACATCTGCACGAGGGCATTGACTGGCTGGGCGCAGTGTTACTAGGCCTTGCGCTGACCTGCCTTAGTCTGGGTCTGGCGCAGCAGGGAACCGACCTCGGCCCAGTTTCTACCAGCAGCGCCACGCCCCAGAACAACCCGATTGCGCTAGCTCTGGCGGTCGCGTTTCTGCTTGCCTTTGTGCTGGTTGAACGCAAGTTGCGCTGGCCTGTGGTTGATATCCGCCTCTTCAAAAAACTTCCCTTCAGTGCGGCCTCGCTGGTCAGCTTGTTTGTGGGTACGGCCCTGATCATCGCGATGGCTGACATCCCTATCTTTGTTGATACCGTACTCGGCTTGCAGGTGCTGGATAGTGGCTTGGCTCTGATGCGCCTGACCGTCATGATTCCCATTGGCGCGTTACTCGGCGGCTGGCTGTGTAGCCGCATCTCTTGCCGCTTTACTGCCGTGCTCGGTCTGCTCTTCACGGCCACCGGCTTTTTCTTGATGAGCCGCTGGCCCATTCATGTGGATTGGACGCAGATTACGATCAGCACGGTGACTGCTGGCTTTGGCTTTGGTCTGGTGATTGCTCCTATCGGTACCACCGCCATCAACGCGGTCAAGTCAACCCAGGCAGGCATGGGATCAGCCATTGTGACTGCCCTGCGCATGGTGGGTATGACACTCGGACTCGCCGCCCTGACCTCGTGGGCCTTAGCCTACTTCAAGCAACTGGTCTCCACCTATCGCTCATTGCCCACGAGTGCGACCTCGGCCCAGTTCGCGGCTTGGTCGAAGGGATATGCGATCCATATCGTTGCCTCGGCCCACACGGTCTACACTGCCGTCTTCTTCGTGTCTATGGTGATCTGCTTGATCGCTATTATTCCGGCCTTCTTCCTCTGGGGCAACAAGCCGCCTGTCGAAGAGCTTGAGCCAGAGCTGGCTGCGGAACCGGCTTTGCACGATGCGGTGACGCTGGACATCGCCGACATGACGACAGCTCCCGTAGATGCTGATGGGAACATCTTACCCGTCGTGGCAGAGACAGTCGCTCCTGTACGCCCCAAACGCAAATCTCGCCGCCGCTGGCTGATCATTGGGATTGTTGCTTTGATTGTGCTTCTGATCGTTGGTGGCGTGCTGGCGGCCTTCATGCTACAACCTGACGACACGACGACGACTAGTGGGTCAGCTGCTACAGGCGGCAGCACAGACGGGAGTATCCCGCCCGCCGCTGCTCCTACGTCAACCGTGATAAGTGGTCCGCGCATGATTCAGCTTGCGCTGGACAAGGATGCGCTCACCTCTATCTTTGTGTCGCAGCTGAATCTGAAAAGTAACGCACTGACTGGTCTCACTGTGACGCCGCTACCGCATGATGGTCTGGTGCTGAACCTGAACCTCAATATCAATAGCAACGGTATTCAGCGCACGATGCCCATTGAACTGGATGGCACGATTGGTATTGATAAGCAACAAAATCTGCAAATCCAGGTGGCGCATCTCAAGCGTGATGGTAAGGATGCAGGCTCTGCTGCCGCCACGAGTATGCAATCGGCTCTCAATCAGTTGCTTGTCAGTTCTGTCATGCCCTCGCTGCGTGGACAGTTGAAAGGCGTCAAGCTGATTTCGGCCCATACCAGTTCTACCATCAGCTGTGGCAAGGGGGCAGAGATGCTGGTCTTGCTTATACAAGCACCCCCCATTCAGGGTATTGCTGCGCAGTCGACGCCAATGTCGTTCTGCTTCTCCGGCCCCATCGATTTGAATAAGTTGATGCCACATTCATAAACATGAGGAACGATATGAAATATAAACGATTGCTGCAAACGGGCTGGGCGGTGGTGTTCACTACTGTAATGCTGGCCCTGCTGGTGACGCCGGTGATGGCGGCCCAACATGCATCCCGCCATATCACGCGCACCCAAGCGACCACGAATATTGATGCGACCATCTATCTTGCTGCGGCCCTGCTGCAACCGCTCTTCCAGAGTAATATTGATGCGCAGGTGCCGGGTGCCGTCAATAGCGCGATTAGCGCTATTGTGAGCAGTCTGCCCGCAGCTGATCAAGGCTGGGCCTCACAGATGGCAACCACGTTGCTGCAACCATCGGCCCAACTGGTCTCGCTGACACCGCAACAGGATGGCTTGCTGGTGACGCTGCGCCTGAACCTGTATAATGGTGATCCGCAGCCGATCATAGCGAAAATGTTGGTCAAGTTTAGCGTGCTCGACTCAGCGACGGTGCAGGTGAGTGCCCAACCATTGAGTGGTAGTCCAACGCTGGTGAGTGGCCCCATAGCGACCTTCAACATGCCAATTGGTTCGTTGAACAGCGTCACCACCACCACTACCTGTGGTGATGCGTCCCTGGCGATCAGTTTGAAATTCCCGATCACGCTCGGCAGTGGCACCGCTACAGGACAAGTGCAGCAGAACACTGCGAGTACTGTGAGTGGTGTGAGCACTACGCGGGCGAGCTTCCAACAGTCTGTGCGTCAGCAGGCACCAGGCGAGGCACAGGGTAGCGTCAACTCTTACGTCGAGATACCAGCCACTTCGCTCTCACAACTCGGTGCTGGCCTTGGCTCAATAGCGATTAACAGTAGCTTCACGGCCCAAAACATTCGGGTTTCAGTGCAGGGAAGCAATCTAGCGGTGAATTCTGATATCATGTGGGGTGGTTTCCAGCTCGGCGTTGCCACCACAACCTTTGCCCCACTTGCCCAGAACGGCAATCTCGCGCTCAAGATTGTGGGCGAGACCCAGTTGACATGGGCCAATATCTTCAATTTTCCCTTTGGGAGCTATGATCCGCAGATTCAGCAGATGATTAACGCGAAGCTGAGTGGGGCCTTGACGGGCAAGTTCAATGTCACAAATGCCGCCATTGGACCCAACAGCCATGTCCCATGCGCTGCCAGTAACAGCTTGGTGCTCACCGGCACAACGAGTCTGGTATAGAAAAAGGGAAGCAGCAGAGAGGGTGTGATGCCGTCACGATGGCATCACACCTCCATAGGGACCAGCTTGAGCGCGTCCCATATGCATCAACCTAAGAATGGATGAGGTGAAGGTACGGCCCGTTTCCGTAGGGGCGGGAGAGGCGGTGATGGGTGGGGAGGACCCTCTGGGTCGCCCGTGGGGTGGGGAAAACGCCCGAAAAGGCAATCTTCCTCAGGCACGGGCGACCCAGAGCTTCATTGCATTCTGCCTGAGCGAAGCTAGAAGCGATAGCTTCGTTGGCAGAATGAGTAAGAAGCAGTCCCATCCCCTCGTCATCCGCCGCCCCCGCCCCTACGGAAAAACGGAACCGTTCGCGTAGGTTGATGCGTATTGGACCAGCTTGAGCGCGTCCCGTACCCGTTGAGAAGCGTTTCGCCAAAAGCTATGGGCTCCCTCCGAAATAAGTTGACAATTTTTTGTCTCCTGAACACTGTCGAAAGGGCAGAAGCGGTCAACTTGTTTCGGCGAGCCTCCATAAGTGAAATGACATTTGAAAGCAAGGGATATCATTTTTTCGACTTGAGCGTAGAGACCATGATATCAGAGATAATCTGTTGCAGCCAGTAGGCGAACTGTTCGGGCGTAGAGGGCCGCTCCTGATCCAGCCACCAGCCGAGCGCGCTACATCCAGCCGAGGCAATAGTGGTGAACTTCAGGTCGAGCGGCGGTGTATCGGGATCAGATGCGGCTTCGGGGAACGTCTGATGGAAGTACGCAAGAACACGCTGTTGCGTCTGTTGGCGAAAGCGCTGGCTCAAAAAGGCGTCCGCCTGCGCACTCAGCACCACGCGGTAAAATGCGGGAAACTGTTGAATCTGCTTGAGTATCTCGATGTGTCCTTCATGACGACCCCCCCCTATGATCCCTCCCTCCTCCTCTAACGCCTCGTATATCGCATTTATATGCTGTTCGAGCAGATCGTATTTATCAAGGTAGTGGCGATAAAACGTCGAGCGGTTCACCATTGCACGCTCAGTAATATCACGCACGGTGAGGGCCGCGAACCCTTTCTCCACAGTTCCCTCAATCAACGCTTGCTGAAGCAGTTTGCGCGTGCGACGAACCCTCAGATCTTCAACGCCATCGAGCTTTTGCATCACTTTCCTCTCCCATGTTGCATAGGCAACACATTCCGTTCCATTGCTGATTGACGCTCATTGTACCATCAGTTACGCTTGCTTTACAACGGCGCGGAGTCAACGCGCTGCTTTTACGGAGCCATCTCAAGCTCAAAAATGAAGGAGAAAGCACTATGGATATTCTGGTCTATGGAGCAGGTGTTATTGGCAGCGTCTATGCCGCCAGACTTCAACAGGCAGGATACAATGTATCGCTGCTGGCGCGCGGGCAAAGGGCGGTGTCGTTGCGCACACATGGTATTCAGCTTGAAAATGCATCCACCGGAAAAAAGACGATAACCCAGGTTTCCGTCGTTGAAGACCTGGCGCCAACCGATAAATATGATGTTGTCCTTGTGACCGTACGGCTCGACCAGCTTCATTCTATCTTACCCGTCCTCGCAGCCAATCATGAGATTCCCACCCTGCTATTTCTGCTCAGCAATCCGGCTGGCATGCGGCAATTTGAAGAGCTTGATCCACAACGCGTCGTTCCGGGTTTTCCTGCCGTTGGTGGTGTACGCAAAGGAGACATCGTGCATTACATCACCATTCGCCAGGTACCAACGATGCTGGGCGAAGCTGATGGCCATGTGACACCACGCCTTCGCGATCTGGCTGTCCTTTTCAAAAAGGCCGGTTTTAAAGTTGGACTGAGTCCCGACATGCAAGCGTGGTTGAAAATCCACGCGATCACGGACATGGGCATCATCGCATCCGTCATGATGACGGGGGGGAGCGCGCAGCTTGCGCGGTCGCGTCGCAACGTTGTGATGCTGGTGCAGGCCATGCGTGAAGGGTTGCTGGCCCTGCGAGCGCTGGGTACGCCCCTGACGCCCTTCTATCTGACTGTGCTCTATCTCTGGCTCCCTCGCTGGATCACTGTTATCTTTCTACAACTATTGTTGCGCACGCGTCTTTCCGTGCTTGGGATCGACGCCCATCTCGGTGACGACATTGAAGAGATACGTCAGATGGCACGGGAGATCATGGCGCAACTGCGCTCCTCACCCCTCGCCACGCCGACGCTGACTCGTCTGATGGTGGTCTTAGAGCAGACAACCCCCTTGGATTCAACGAGCGCGAAGAGGTAGGCAGGTGCGCCGATTTTGTGCGGATGAAGGAGACCTCTTTAAGAAATCGCGTCATGAACAAGCAATATCGAGCTAAGGGTCCGCGCCTAAATAACCTGAGCAGAAGAGGGAGAAAACTGTGGAAGGATGGTGTAGTTCCATTCGCCGTGAAAAGCGTCTCGGAGCAGATGAAGAGCAGCAATTTCTTCTCGGAATATCAACTTATTTTGGCGCAAACCCTACGGGACGCGCTCAAACTGGTCTAATACACATCAACTTAAGAGAAAAGCTCAGCTTTACAGTAGGGGCGGGGGAGGCGGACGCAGTGGGGTGCCGGGAACCATGGACCCTTGGGTCGCCCGTGCCGGGGATACCAACTCCATTTTGGGCGTTTGCCCCACCCCACGGGCGACCCAAGGGTCCCTTCCGCCCGTCCTCACCGCTCCCGCCCCTACTGAAACGAGCGATCCCGCCACCTCAACAATTCTTAGGTTGATGTCTATTGGACGCGCTCAAGCTGGTCCCTACGGATTTGGCAACAGCCTGTTGCCTGCCCAAAAAAGGCTTGACGAGGGTAGCGTGGGCATGTTATTATGTTGGCACCAATCACGGGTGGCTAGCTCAATGGCAGAGCAAGTGACTCTTAATCACTAGGTTCAGGGTTCGACTCCCTGGCCACCCATACCAACGCACCGTTTTGAACATACTATGCTCAAAACGGTGCGCTTCTTTAGCTATCGCTTTTCGACGGGGAACTGAATCTCGGTCACGTACTTGGATTGGTCGCCACCGCGCTCATATTCGAGGTTGAGCTCGCGAGTCGGGCCGCTGACACGATAGCCGTTGTTTTCAATCCAGCGCAGAATGGCATTGTACGCCTGTTGCAAGCCGCTGAAACTGCCATGATGGATGACAGAGGCCATCGTCTCGACGGCGGGCAAGTCGTCCACCGTCACCTGTTCGCTGCTGCTGAGTGAGCCTTCGAAGGGCATGCAGGCTCCCACCGTGATATCACTTTCGCGGTACTCTGTGTCATAATAGAGTGTAATGGCGGGTCCAACAACGGTCGCGCCCTGTTGACCGATATATCCTATGACGCGGTCGAAGAGGCCATCAAGGGTCGGTCCTATCTGCTCCATACTGGGAGTGACACCACGTACCTGCGCGACGTGGATGGGTGCAACGTTCTTGAGAATAACATCATATGCTGGCATAGTAGCCTCCTGTTCAAATGCTTGTAGCCACGCCTCTATTCGTCCCAGGCGAGCCTGCCCCTCTGCGAGTTGCTGACGCAATTCGGCCTGTTTGAGTCGGAGCATACCGCGAATCTGGTCTGGGGTCGGCTCCTCGTCTAGTAGGAGAGCGATCTGTTCCAAGGACAGTCCCATATCTTTCATGGCCAGAATGCGGTTCAGCCGCGTGAGCTGGCTGGCCGAATAGTAGCGATAGCCTGTAAACTCATCAACCCGTGCAGGTTTGAGCAGCCCGAGTTCATCGTAATAGCGTAAAGCTTTGACTGATACCAGGCTTAGCCTGGAAAAGTCGCCAATCTTAAACACAACTGCGTCTCCTCAGCGAGTTGATGCCGTGTTTCTACGGTATCCTGTTTTGTCTGTCAGAAGGCCCTCTGTCATATGAATAGCATACTCTATCCCGTAACAGGAGAGTCAAGAGTCAAAGGGGGCGTCATGATGGACATTACGAATTCACATAGTGAGGGCACAGAAAATGCTGTAGGGGCCAGATTTATCGCGCCCCTCAAGGCGATTTATCGCCAGAGATCCAGCGGATTTCGCTCAATAAATTGAGCGGAGGGCGCGATAAATCTGGCCCCTACGGGAGCCTGCAGCGCGCTGCTGCCAGCGCGATTATGGGCCGATACGTTGGAGGAGAATGACCCCTTCGGCCTGGGCGAGGTCGCGGAACTGCCCTGAGCGGCGCATCTGGTTAAGCTCGTCGGTGGCGCGGACACGGTCCTCGGGAAAGAAGGCATTGAGATCAACGATGACGTATTGCACCGTCTGCTTATCCTGCTGGTTTCTCCCATTGGGCAGATAGGTGAGTTCGGGAAAGACGGTCACATAGAGGCGTTCGGTCAGGTGCGGATTGAGATTGCTACTGGCAGAGACTGAGGCATCAGCCGGAATCATCGCCAAGAGTTGTTGTGTATGCTTCTCGCGATCCCCCGGCAAGTGATCGGCCCAGAAGATATTGAGCAAGGGCATCATAATAATCAGGTTCAGCACCGTCATGGCTAGTATCCAGATGCACACGATTTGTTGCAGGCGTGCCACAGAGATAGTCGTGGCCAATGGTATCATGCGCACACTGAAACGCTGCCAACGTTGCTTTTGCACCAGCACAACGCCGCTTGAAAGCGTCGTCAGCGTCGTAGCCATGTGTGAAAGCAAGGGGGGCGTGCGCAACGACAGCGATGGCAAAGCGGGCAAGGCATGCAGCGCGGGCCGAGCAAAGGCAAAGACAGGCGTTCGTTTTTGTCCTGCCATCTCTGTTTGCCCTACTCGTGCTTGTATCTTCTCCTCTTCGTCCCGCCATTGATACCATGTATCCAGCAGGCGGCGTATGCCGTGAATGGCGGCGATGATGACAAAGGGAATGATGGAGGCGTTGTAGTGGTAGACGCCACTATTGAGTAGCGCGTCAAAGCTGAAAAGATTGACCGCGAGATTGGGAATGGCGGGAATGAGCCATTCAGGAGCCAGCAGAGCCAAAAAGCCTGTGCTGCGGAAGAGGCTGGCGAGATAATACAAGCGATTGAGCGTGAGCAGCAAGGTGAAGATCAGCCAGGGATGCAGCAACAGGTTGACGATTGCAACCCCAGGAGAACTGCCCAGGTCTTCATAGCGATACCAGAAGTTGTTACTTTGTGCGCCAGGGTCAAAATGTGGCATCACCACTTTGAACGCGATCAGGCTCCACAAGCTGCCACCAAGGATCAAGACAAGGCCCAGCCGTGGCAGCTTATACTTCCAGATGACCAGAATACCCAGACACGCGACCACTAACGGCACCTCTTCTTTGCAGGCCGAGGCCAGTATGCAGGCCACGAGAAACCAGCTATAGCGTTTTTGCTCCAGGGCGAGCACTGCATAGAGTAGCAGCGGCGTTGCCAGGGCTAGCGGGTGAAAATCGAACAGATTCAGACCGAGCAGAGCGGGAGCGAGTAGGTAGGCCACCACCATCACAGGGGCCAGCAGCGGCCACTCCGGTATAGTGCGGCGCGTCAACAGGAATACGGGTAGGGCGCCCAGTGCCAGCACGAGCGTTTGAAAGACGAGCAGGATACGCGGGTCGGCATGGAAGAGGTAGAGCAGCGAGACGGGGAGCAGAATTGGCTCGACGTGAAAGCCGAGCCGTGTCGGAGGGCCATACCAGTCAGCTCCCTGATTAGTAAACTGGAACAGACGACCATGAAGGGTGTTCCAGATCGCCTGATCCATATTGCCGAGGTCAAAGGCCGTCGCCTTGAAGGTGTCGTAGCGCAACACCGTCTCGTAGCTCATCCACACGAGATAGGCAAGCATGGCCACAACTAGAGCGGTCCATGCCAGGTAGGATTGTAGCCTTTGGTCTCGTAGATCGAATCGTTTCATATCACTATGATGGCCTGCCAGATGCCAATACAAACCAGGATCATAAATGCCCAGACGATGACAAATTCAGGCCATGTTCCCGTCTTAAAACGCCACTGTGGGTCCGGTGGAAAGCCAAACCGCTTACGATAGGGCCAGAACAACGGCACACCACCGAGGGTGAGTGCGTCGGCGGCAATGTGCATCGCGCAGCCGAAGAGTACGCCAAAAAACACCAGATGTTCCGCGCCGACGAAGCGCGCTGGTACGCCAAAACCGTGTTGGCTTAATAGATAGATTACCACCTTCTCCAAGCCAATCGCCAGTAACGAGCCAATCAAGAGCCCAAGCAGGCTATGAAACACGGTGCGATGTCCCGCGATGTGCTGAATTTCTTTGCTAATCCAACCGAGCTTGTGTCCTATCGTGCTCTGGGCGTTGTCCATGTCGGGTAGCAGGGCACCAAAGCCGACGGAACCATAATACACCGCTTTTTTCACGATCAGAATGAGCGGAACCGTTTTTGCCAGCGTCAACGGGTCGCCTGATAAATGGACAATGCTATCAAAAACCACGCCTGCCGTTAAACCAACCAGGAGATGTGAGCGGCCTTGCATAAAAATCCCCACCTTCTATTTTAGCAACATTTTGTCATTTCACAGGCAATTGTAGGGATTTTTGGAACAAATGTCAATGTGGTAGAAGGTATATACTACAACCCATAGGGTGTGCATGCACACCCTATGGGTTGTAGTATATACCTTATTCTTCGTCGGGCAGGTTGATATAGACATCGTTGCCGTCGACGCGGATGGGGTAGGTTGCCAGGTCCTGGCGGGCGGGTCCACGCAGAACTTTTCCCGTGCGCACATCGAATTGGGCTAAGTGCCAGGGGCAGGTCAGGACTTCGCCCTCAAGCTCGCCCTCGTTGAGGGGGCCGCTGATATGCGTGCAGTTGTCGGTGAAGGCATAGATGGTGCCTCCGACTCGGGTCATGCAAATGAGTTCGCCATCAACTTCAAGGGGGAGCAGTTGGCCCTCGCTGATTTCGGCTACTTCCGCTACTTTAAACTCTGACATATGTGATCCTCTTGTTAATAGAGCTGTGGATGCGATAATGGCGTTTAACAAATGAAACGGGTCATCATGGAAACCCATCCGTAGGGGCCAGATAGCTCCTTTCCGACTGCCTGAGCGTAGCGCACTCCTCTCCGTCTGATGACGCGCAGCGTAGGAGCGATAGCTCCGTTTCAGACGGAATGCGCAAGAAGAGGCGATAGCCTCGTTGTCCATCGGAATAAGGAAACAAGCGAGAGCTCCGTTTCAGACGGAATTTCAAGAAGGCGCGAGAGCCTTCCTTGCATTCTGTCTGAGCGAAGCTATTCTTCTGCGTCGGCGTCGGGCTTTTCTAGACCAGCCATCGCCAGCCCACGGTGTAGCACACGCAGTGATAAGAAGGCACACTTCATGCGTGCCGGGCTGATGGGCACACCCAGAGCCTCCAAGACATCACTCTTGCCAAGTGCGACCACCTCCGCCACGGTTTTGCCCTCGATCATTTCGGAGAGCATGGAAGCGGCGGCCTGGCTGATGGCACAGCCGCGCCCCTGAAAGCGCACCTCTGACACGTGGTCGCCCTCTACCAGCAGGTCAATGCCTAGCTGGTCGCCACAGAGCGGATTGGTGTCTTCCGCGTGTACGCTCGGTTGTTCAAGCTTCCCGTAATTACGTGGGTTGCGGTAGTGTTCCAGAATGTATTCGCGATATTCCATTGACATATGTCAGATCCTCCCTCATGTTCAGCGAGGGTAGTAAGGGCACCCGCAAGAGGGATGCCCCTACAATGATAACGTGGGTTAGACGAGGCCGTCGCTTGGTAGGGGCATCCCTCTTGCGGATGCCCTTACCCTCAACATGATTATAACGCAAAGATGCTGCGGGCTTTTTGCAAGCCTGCTACTAGTGTGTCAATCTCTTCTTTGATGGTGTAGACGTAGAAACTGGCGCGGGCGGTCGCGGCCAGCCCGTAGCGTTCCATCAGCGGTTGCGCGCAGTGATGACCGGCGCGAATAGCGACGCCCGCTTCCTGATCTAGGATAGAGGCGAGGTCATGCGGATGGATATCACCGAGCGTGAATGAGATGACGCCGCCGCGCTTACTGGCTTCGGGTCCGTAGATCATCAGTTCGGGAACGGTCTGCAATTGTGCCATCGCGTAGGTGGTAATCTCTTGCTCGTGGGCATGCACCTGTTCCATGCCGAGCGCGGCCAGATAGTCTACAGCTGCCCCAAGCCCGACGGCCTCGGCGATGGCCGGTGTGCCAGCCTCAAATTTCCATGGCAGATCATTCCAGGTGGACTCACGCAACTTGACGGTACGAATCATGTCACCACCGCCCATGAATGGGGGCATGGCTTCGAGTAGGTCACGCTTGCCATAGAGCACGCCAATGCCGGTTGGTCCGAGCATTTTGTGTGCGCTAAAGCAGAGGAAGTCGGCATCCAATGCCTGGACATCAACGGGCAGGTGGGGCACGCTCTGTGCTGCGTCAAGCACGGTGATCGCACCCACGGCGTGGGCTTGCGCGATCATCTCCTGGGCAGGCGTGATGGTGCCGAGCACGTTCGACATGTGCGTAAAGGCTACCAGCTTAGGCTGTTGTTTGAGTAGGGTTTCGTAGACATCGAGGCGCAGCAGACCATCGTCCGTGACGGGAATGAATTCCAGGCGTGCTCCTGTGCGCTGCGCCAGCAACTGCCAGGGAACGAGGTTGCTGTGGTGTTCCATCTCGGTTAAGATGATCAGATCGTTGGCATGAATGTTGGTATTACCCCAACTGTATGCGAGCAGGTTGAGGCTCTCGGTCGTGTTGCGCGTGAAGATGATTTGTTTGCTCTGGCGGGCGTTGATGAAGCGTGCCACTTTTACCCGTGCCTTCTCCATCGCCGCCGTTGCCTCTTCGCTCAGCAGATAGACACCACGGTGTACGTTGGCGTTATAGGTTTGATAGTACACGTTCATGGCCTCAAGCACTGAGGCAGGCTTCTGCGAACTGGCGGTGCTATCTAGATAGGTGAGTGGTTTTCCATGGACTTGTCGCGACAAAATAGGGAAATCATTCCGAATAGTAGCAATGTCGCGTTGTATCCCCTCTGCATTTTTCGTTGTTATTGACATGCTGTACCTGTTTTCTCTCTCGATGCCCCTGCCCCTATGGGGCGGAACCCCCTTGCTGTTGTGCGGTCGCCCTTGCCAATTCCGTCCGTAGGGATGGGATTATGGTGATGAACGAATGAAACGGGCAACGATGGGAACGCTGTAGGGGCCAGATTGATCGCGTCCCGAGGCGATTTATCGCCAGAGATTCAGCGGATTTCGCTCAATAAATTGAGCGTAGGGCACGATCAATCTGGCCCCTACGGATGGGTTTCTCTGATGACCAGGTTCATTTGTTCATGTTCATTAGCGCGTCCCTGGGACGATTTATCGTCTGTGAACGGGTACGGGGGCGCGATACATCTGGCTGCTCCTTATTCCGACCGACAACGCCGCTCTCGCGTCTCTTGCAAGACAGTCAGAAACGGAGCTCTCGCTTGTTTCTTTATTGCGATGGACAACGAGGCTATCGCCTCTAGCTACGCTCAGTCCATCGGAAAGGTAGCTACGCTTCGCGTCATCTGACTGCAAAGAGTGCGCTTCGCTCAGTCGGTCGGAAAGGTAGCCTACAGGCCTGTAGCGCGCTTCGCTGCTGCCCACGCGATAATCGCGTCCTCTCCCGCCCCTACAGAAACGGGCGAACCCCCACATGTTGCCATATGGGTGAATTACGAACGATGTTAGTATTCGCTGAGTTTGATCTCTTCGTCTTTGGTGCTGTCGTCGAGATGGACGGCATGCTCATCGACGCCTTCGATCTCCCAACGTTCCTGGACATCGATCCAGCTATCGGCCTCGTTCTGGTGGTAGTTACCACTCATACGACGCACAATGCTGCGACGCAGGCGGGTACGCAGTGCCTCTATTGGGATGCGCTGTAGCACTGGCTCGAAGAAGCCCTGTACGATGATGCGCTCAGCCTCTTCGCGGGGAATGCCACGCACCATCAGGTAGAAGAGCTGCTCTTCGTCGATCTGGCCACTGGTGGCACCGTGACTGGCACTCACCTCGTTGGCGGCAATCTCCAGGCCAGGTATCATTTCCGCACGCGCTTTATTGCTCAGGAGCAGGGCGTGGGCGGAGAGGAATGAGGCGGTTTGCTGTGCCTTGGGATGAATGCGAATCATGCCTTCGAACTCAACACGCGATGCGTCGGTCAAGACGCCTTTTACCAGCGTCTCGGCATTGGTGGAGAGGGCGTCATGATCGGAGAGCGTGTTGATGGCGAAACGCTGGTCATGGTCGGTGAAGAAGATGCCCACCAGTTCGCCCGCGCTGCCATGGCCCTTGAGTCCCGCTCCTATCGTCTCGTGCGTGACCTTGCTGCCGAGATCGGCCATCACAAAAGTGACGCTACCATCCTTCTCAAAGAGGGCGTTCTTGTTGGTAATATTCCAGACGTTTTGGTCCAGGTCTTGCAGGTTGCTAAACTCGACCCGCGCCTCATTCTTGGCGAAGATCTCTACCACATCGCTCAGCAGGGCCAGTTGGCCTGCGGGTATCTGCGAATTGTACTCCTCGACAAAGCGAATGTTGGCCTGTGGCTCGGCGATGATCAGCGTGTGGCTGAAGCTCGCGGCCTCTGGTGTGTCCAGGAAGACCTGTGCCAGCATGGGAGCTTCAATCTCGACGCCCTGTGGCACGTAGAGGAAGAAGCCACCGCTCCAAAAGGCAGCGTGCAAGGCGGTATATTTGTTGCTACTGACCGGAATGCAGTTGGTCATGAAGTATTGCTGCACCAGTGCAGGATACTCGCGTACCGCTGTATCCAGATCGGTGAGAATCACGCCCTGCTGCTTGAGTTCTGCGCTCAACTGGGTGTAGACAACGGTGCTATTGTACTGCACGATCAAGCCGGAGCGTTCGCTGATCAGCGTTTCCTTCATCGATTGCTCGATGGCGGCAGGAAGGGTGCCATCCTGCGCTGAAGCCACAAAGGGATTAAGGTCCTGGAACTTAAAATTAGAGATGGTGCGCCAGGTACCCAGATCGCCACGGCGACCGAGCGGAGCTGACGTTTGCTCGTAGACATCCCAGGCTTGCAGACGCTTTTGTAGCATCCAATCCGGCTCACTCTTCAAGCGCGACAGTTCCACGACCGCGCTACGCGAGAAGCCAGGTGCTAACACATTAAGCATTGACCTTTACCTCGTTCTCACTCTGATCATCGACAGGCTTAAGCCACTCGTAGCCCTTCTCTTCGAGCTCGAAGGCCAGTTCTTTGCCGCCGGACTTGATGATGCGACCATTGAACATAACGTGCACGAAGTCGGGGGTGATGTAGTTCAGCATGCGTTGATAGTGGGTGATGAGCAGAATGCCCAGGTTGGGGCCAGTCAGAGCATTGACGCTCTCAGAAACGATGCGCAGGGCGTCGATATCGAGGCCGGAGTCGGTTTCGTCCATCAAGGCGATCTCTGGCTCAAGCAGGGCCATCTGCAAAATCTCGGCGCGTTTCTTTTCGCCACCAGAGAAGCCATCGTTGATGGAGCGGTTAATGAAGCTGTTATCCACTTTAAGGAGCTTCATTTTGGCTTGCAGCAGTTTGCGGAATTCGCCAGGAGGAATGCCTCTGCGCTTGCTGGCTTTGCCAGTGGGGTTATCGCCCTCTTCCAATGGCTTGTTGCCTTCGCGCACGGCCTCTAGGGAGCGGCGCAGGAAGTTGGCTACGCTGACGCCGGGGATGGACATGGGATATTGGAAGGCCAGGAACAGGCGCATGCGAGCGCGGCGGTCCGGCGAATATTCGAGGATGTTTTCACCCTTGAACCAGACTTCACCTTCGGTGACTTCATATTTGGGGTTGCCCATGATGACGTTTGCTAGCGTACTCTTGCCGGAGCCATTTGGTCCCATTAAGGCGTGAATTTCGCCCTGACTGACGGTCAGGTCTACGCCGCGCAAAATTGGCTTGCCCTCAATATTGGCATGAAGATTTTTAATTACTAATTCTGATCCCATTGCTAGATAACACCTTTCTCCGATACATGCGCTCAGGAGTGACCGCAAGGGTCGCTCTATGGGTGATAGACCCACGCGCATGTATGTTATTGTTTGAATTTATGATAAGGGGCGCAGCTGTGATGCTTCGCCTTCTTTCGTAACGTATACCCCCGTTGCCGCCACTTCGCTGCTTGGCAGTCCTACGTGAATATCTGAGAGTGCGATAAAATGCTGCGGCGGACCAGCCTTGCTCGATGCATTTGCCAGTTCGTCGAGCGTCATGGCGTCAAGTGTCTGGGCAACGGCATCGCGCACTTTGGCCCAGAGATACTTGGTCTTGCAGGCATCCAGGAAATTGCAGATTTGCGCCATCTCGCCCTCGGTCGCGCAAATCATGGGGGCAATCGGCCCCTCTAGCACGCGCACAATCTCGCCCATCGTGATTTGTGATGGGTGACGACTGAGGCGATAGCCACCGTGTGCCCCACGCGTACTTACGACGAGCGTGGGCTCCGCTTCGCGTAACAACTTTACGAGTTGCTCTAAATATGCCAGGGGCAACATCTCTGTCTGTGAAATATCAGACAGTGAGCGAGGGCGCCCGCCGAAATGACGTGCAAGATCGACCATAATCCGTACACCATATTCGCCTTTTGTAGATACTCGTAACATGCTATGGTCGCTCCCTTCGTCAGTATCCGGTAAAAATTTTTAGGTTAATCCGACCTAATCACTAGGATATATTCTACCACCTCTCACGCGAGATTGCAACGGGGCAGAATGTTAGGGGTGGCTGCAAGGGCAGGGCGTCATGAATGTCTGGGTGCGAATGGTTCATGATTGTTACGATTGGTGCGATTGTTTGAATGCGTGAGCAAGGTACGAGGGGTTCATGATTGTTACAGTTGTTACAATTGTTGCAGTTGTTTTAGTGCGTGGGCAAGATACGAGGGGTGGCCATGCCCGTTTCGTAGGGGCGGGAGAGGATGTGGATGAGGGGTCGGGACCTTCTGGGTCGCCCGTGCCGGGGGAAAGGCATCGTTTCGACAACGATTCCCCCACCCCACGGGCGACCCAGAGGGTCCACCCAGCCTCCCAACCCCTCTCCCGCCCCTACGGAAATGGGCGTGGTCACACCTCAGTCTCTATGGTAGGGGGATTTCATCGGTGTAGTGCAGGCGGGCTTCGTTCAGGGCGGTGTTGAGGTCGTCATGGCGTGCAATTTGGTCGATGCGTTGATTTTCAAGGCGAAAACGAGAGGCCAGGTCTCGTTCACTGGTGATTTCTCCGGTTTCGATTGAGTGCCACACGCCATGTTGGGCTAGCACCACGATATTATCGCGTGCAAATGCGCGCAGTGTGGTGAGATGCAATCCGGCGCGACCGAGCCAATCCCGCAAAAGTTGGTGTCCGTGGCCGGAGCCGCGAGGTCCAACCAGTTCAATATCGGGAGTAGATAATGCGATGAGGCGATCGCTGTCTTGAGAATTGGCTGCTTGCTGCCACGCCAGGACAAGGGCAACTGAACTAACCGATGCCATAGGTGTTCTCCTTTATTTATATGCATGCTACATACATATATTTTGCTTTATGAGAGACAGCTTGTCAAGTGATACAATGAAGCATGACTGATGGAAATGAACCGCCACGAATTGAAGAGCAGCAGAGAGTAGAGTCGGCTTTGGATCAAGCGGGTCAAGCCTTATTCCGCTTGGGTAGGATATTTAGCCGTTATCCAATGAAGGATCAGTTGCAGAGACAGACTGGACAAGGCATCGAACTTTCACGCATCCTGGTGGCGGAGGCTGTGGCAATAGGATCGACGGAAGCGAAGCAAGAGGTGACTGTCGGCGTTGTGGCTGAGCGGCTGCGTATTGATCCCTCTACTGCCAGCCGTCTGGTCGCGGAGACAATAAGGGCTGGATAGCTTGCGCGACTGCCTTCACAGATGGATAGCCGCCGACTGCGGCTGGAACTGACCGCGACTGGACGCGGACTGGTTGCAGATGCCCAACGCTATCAACGCACGGTCTTTGAATATGTCACGCGTGATTGGACAGAAACTGAACAGCTGGAATTCGCACGTCTGCTACTCAAATTTGTCGCATCTGTTAGTGAAGCTCACGCTGAGAGCAGCGCGGCGGATGAACCCTCACTGGAGGAATAGACTACTATAAGGACGATTCATTTTGCAGACGCATGAACGGACAAGATCATCAACGGGGGGGCCGCGGGTGGCGGTTGCGGGGCAACGCTATGTGCGTTCGTTCCTGTTTGCGCGCAGGATCGACGCGCCCTTTGCGCGCGTGCATTTGCTGGCACGGGTGTTGTTTGTATTTGCGCTTTCTTTGCTGCAATTGCGGGCTATTGATACATTGCATCCTGATCTGCTCACGGCTACGCTGACGTGGGGGGTGGCATGCGCCCTCTTATTCGTAATCGGCATAAGCCGCAGGGTTGCGCAGTTCTATTTTCTGGTGACGCTGCCTGCTCTGTTGAGCCTGTTCACCTCGTGGCTGCTGTTCAATCCTGTTGCTGGACGCGTCGTGCTGCTACGAGCCACTGTCTATTCAGGGCAGTTGGTACTGGGTGTCGGGTTGTGGCAGGTGCTGTGGCTCGTGTTGGTGGGCGCATTCTTTGTGTGGGCGCGCAAGCTTGCGCTGGGGCTGCTGGTGGCTACTGTGCTCACAATTGTGTTGACGCACTTCGTCGCGCTGCCCTTCTGGACGTGGACACGGGTGGCGTTTTTTCATCCCTTGCTGGTGCTGGTCAGTGATGAGGGGTTGTTGGTGGCTTGCACAAAGGTGATTGGTTACGCGGGTATGGTGCTGGCAACGCTTGTGCTGCTGGTGACGAGTAGGGATGTGGAGCTGCTGGGGCTGTTGCGCCAATTGCGTTTGCCACAGCCGATTGTCTTTTTTGTGGCCACGGTGTTCCGTTCACTTGACCTGGCTTTGAGCGATTTTGAGACGATTCGGCAGGCGCAACGCGCACGCGCTATTGATGTGCGCCCACGCAGTTTTGTGCGCCGTGTACGCGATCTGGCGAGTCTGGCGGTGCCACTGGTGGCTGCGATGATTCGCCGTTCCAGCGAGATTGGCGATGCCTTGTATGCTCGTGGCTATTCGCTCAAGCAGGTGGGCACGGATTTTTATGAGACGAGCCCCTGGCGACCCATTGATTGGGTGTTTACGGCGGTCAGTCTGGCGATACTGTATTATGTGTTCTGGCATTATGTAAATTTAACGGTGCTGGTGGTAGGATGAGGGGATAAGCAATCCCGTAGGGATACGTTATGGACATGAACGAATGAAATGGGGACCGTTGGGAATCGCTGTAGGGCCAGATTGATCGCGCCCCGAGGCGATTGATCGCCGGGGATCCAGGTACGCGGGGCGCGATAATGGACGTTCACAAATGAACATGGGTATCAGGGAAACCGCTGTAGGGGCCAGATTGATCGCGCCCCGAGGCGATTGATCGCCTGTGATCCAGGGGATCTCGCTCAATGAATTGAGCGGAGGGCGCGATCAATCTGGCCCCTACGGAGGGGGCAGCGCGCTTCGCTGCTGCTTAGGGGATGTTTGTTCATGGATATGATTGTGTTCTGAGGGAGATGTATGGGTATTTGATGACAGGGGAGATTTGATGAATGTTGCGTTGGAGCTTGAGGGAATATGGTGGCGTTATCCGACGTTTAGCGAGGAGCCGAATCGCTGGATGTTGAAGGATGTCTCGTTGCAGGTGCGGCAGGGGGAGTGTCTGGGCATTACAGGCGCGAGCGGGGCGGGCAAGACGACGCTGTGCCGCACGATGATGGGGATTTTGCCAGGAAATGCGCGGCTGACGGCGGCGCAGTTGCCGCAGCATTTTCGGGGGAGCGTGAGGGTGCTGGGGGAGTTGCTTGGCAACAAGCCTGTGGGCGCGGGTAAGATGGGGATGGTGTTGCAGGACCCCGAAAACCAGTTTTTGCGTATGAGTTTGCTGCACGAATTGGGCGTCGGCCTGCAATTTCAGGGCTTGCCACGCGAGGAAATTCTGCGGAGGACCGAGGAAGCGTTGGGCTGGGTGGGGTTGGAGCAGCTCTGGCCGGGGGCGGTCTATCGTCACCCGAGCGAATTGTCGGGTGGGCAGAAGCAGCGGGTGGCGATCGCGTCCTTTCTGGCGATGCGGCCAGCGGTGTTGCTATTGGATGAGCCGAGCAGCGATCTAGATCCGCAGGGGAAGCGCGAGGTGATCGAGACGATTGCGCGTCTGCGCCAGCAGCATGCGATGACGATTGTGCTGGTGGAGCAAGACCCAGATATCCTGGCAACATTTTGTGATCGTATCGTGCTGCTGGATAATGGGCGCGTCGAACTGGTTGCCGCACCCGCTGACTTTTATGCTGAACGCGCACTACTAGAACGCTGTGGTGCCTCAGTGGGGGAACTGACGCGCATTTCCTGGCAAACGGGCTATCGCTATCGAGATCGCCCTCCGCTAACATTGGTGGAGGCGGAAGAGGCGTTTGCCCCTATGCTGCCGAGCATCGCCGCCGCAGCCATAGAGGGTGGGTTTTCCGTAGGGGCGGGGGAGGCGGATGACGAGGGGAGGGGACCCTCTGGGTCGCCCTGGCTCGGGTTCACGCATCGTTTCGGGCGCATTTTCCCCACCCCACGGGCGACCCAGAGGGTCCTCCCCACCCATCATCACCTCCCCCGCCCCTACGGAGACGGGCGTGTAGGGGTGGGGGATGATGGGGACAATGCAGACAATGCGAATGAGGTGGTGATTGCGGCGCAGGATGTGCGGTATCGCTATGAAGATGGTACGGAGGCTTTGCGTGGTGTTGACTTGTCTTTGTATCGTGGGGAAATGCTGGCATTGTTGGGCCCGAATGGCTCTGGCAAGACGACGTTCGCGAAGATATTGGCTGGCATCTTTCGTGCTGCGCGTGGGCATGTGAGTGTGCTGGGGCAGGATATCTCAGTACGGGGTGTACGCAGGCAGTTGCCTGGGCGCGTGGGCTATGTCTTTCAGAATCCTGATCACCAGCTCTTTCAACAGACGGTCAACGCGGAGGTTGAGTACGGGCTGAAGAACCTGGGCATGGCTGCCGAGCAACGCCGTATGCAGGTGGCGAAAACGCTGACAATGGTGGGGTTGGCCGAGTATGCCCACGAGAATCCCTTGTTTTTGAGCAAGGGGCAACGTCAGTTGCTGGCGGTGGCGGCTCTGCTGGCGATGGAGCCTGAGATTTTGATTGTGGATGAGCCGACGACGGGACAGGATTTCCGTTCTGTGAGTGCGTTAATGCGTATGTTGTGTCAATTGCAGCAACAGGGGAAGACCATTCTCGTGATCACACATGATATGATGTTGGTGGCGGAGTTCTGCCAGCGTGTGATAGCCTTTCAGGCAGGGCAGGTGAGCTTCGTGGGAACGCCCAGGGAATTGTTTAGCAATGCTGAAGTGTTGCAGAGGACGGGTCTGCGTTCACCCGCGTCCGCTGCACTGGCGACACGTGTACGTAGCCACTATCCGTCTTTTCCGCAGCTGATGACGGTAGAGCAATGGGTACAGGCGATGACAGAGGCGAAGGAGAGGGTACATGACCATGAATAATGATGAACTAGAGCGGCAGGACGCGGTGATGGAGCGAGTGAAGACGCGCAAGTGGAATCGTTTTGTCTGGAGCGGCCTCGTCATCCTGGCAATTGGGGTGATTCTAGTGATGATTGGCTTTGACCTCAACACAGGTGTCAACACCTTCTCCTCTGAAAGCTTGTTGATTGGCAGCGGGGCCATCATCGCCCTGATCGGCATTATCCGCATTCTGATCGGCATCATTAATCCATCGATACCAGCGGATACACGCGCAATGATCGAGCCAAAGCCGAACAATGCGGTTCCGCTCGAAGACCTGTTCAAGCATGAAGAGGAAAAATGAGCATAGCGCGCATAAACGGGGATCAGCGTTGATATCAACTAGTACCAATGAGGTAATGTGGTGCTATGAATTTGACAAGCAGCACAAAAAGTTTTATCTTGTACTTCAGTTACTGTTTCACACTTGTGTGGTTAGTTAGTAGGGTGTAATTGGAGGGTGTAAGTGAGCATCTACAGGCAACAACGTATTCAGCTCTTCTTCAAGGCAACAAGGCCATTCTTCATTTCAACTCAGATGACGCACATGTCATGCATCTCCACAACAAAGTTCCAGAAACTACAACTCATGCGGGCGGTGTAATACCCTACAGAGCATAACCATAGTGTGTTCGACAAGGTATGTACTCTTTTGTGTGTACTTCCACCTGTACCAGCTAGCTTAGCTATCATGTAATGACAGTAAAAGCACGTACACGGTATACGGTGGCCTGCGCGCATGGCATGATGATTGCATGTAGTGATGACCGTTTGGAAGTGGGCATGGGTAAGCTACCTCTCGTCACGATAACCAACCTGACTTATGAGATGACATGAGGCTAGAGAAATGAGTAGTGAGATGACACAAATAGCCAGAGATATTTCCGTAATTATATGCGCCTACACTGAGAAGCGTTGGAATGACCTTGTTGCAGCCGTGAAATCGATTCAGGAGCAAACCGTGTCTCCACGCGAGATCATTGTAGTGATTGATCATAACACGTCCTTGTTAGAACGGGCAAAAGCGTACATGACAGGAATTACTCTCATTGAGAACAGCCAGCCACAGGGTTCGTCAGGAGCACGAAACAGCGGCATAGCGATAGCCCGTGGAGCCCTGCTCGCTTTTCTCGATGATGACGCAACTGCGGAGGTAGATTGGTTAGAGCGCTTGAGCGACGGTTGCGCTGATTACTATGTGTTGGGCGTGGGTGGAAAAGTTGAGCCATTCTGGACAAGCAAACGACCAGCCTGGTTTCCCAAAGAATTTGATTGGGTGGTTGGTTGCTCTTATGAAGGGCTACCTGAAAGCTCAACAGAGATACGTAATCTCTACTGCGGTTGTGCCTGCATTCGCAGAGAAGTGTTTGAGCTTGCGGGCGGCTTTAGAAATGGTATAGGGCGCGTGGGTATCGATCCCATGAGTTGCGAGGAAACCGAATTGTGCATTCGCGCACAACAACATTGGCCCCAGAAATTTTTCCTCTACGAACCGCAAGCCATAATTCACCATCATATTCCGTCTTTTCGCGCCAGTTGGCGCTATTTCATAGCACGCTGTTATGCTGAAGGCCGCTCGAAGGCCATTGTAGCTGAATTTGTGGGCACAAAGGATGGTCTGGCATCGGAACGAGCATACATATACCAAACATTACCACGAGGCATGGTGCGTGGGATAGCTGATGGCCTGCAACGCCTGGATGCGTCGGGCTTCTTGCGTGCAGGTGCTATTCTGGCAGGCCTCTCTACGACGGCGGCTGGCTACGTAGTAGGCTTGGTTTCGCAACATGTTGCGCTCCGTGACAAGCCTAGTGCCAGCGTTTCAGAAGCCATTCGTGTCAAAGTAAGGGAAACCTTAGTACCGTGAGTATGCTATTGCAATGGCTTAAGGCTAATCGTGTCATGCTGATCAACGCCAGCTCATTGATTGCGACAACCGCGGTAACATCAATCTTAGGTTTTGCTTATTGGTGGATAGCGGCCCGCAGTTTCCCGCCAGAGACCGTAGGGATCGCGTCAGCATCTATCTCGGCGATGACGCTGCTGGGAAATTTTTGTATTCTGGGGTTGGGTACATTGCTGATCACCGAGCTACCGCGACAGCCTGATAAGGTGGGCTCACTGATTAGCACGGCGTTGGTTGCGGTAGGAGTGGTAGGAGGATGTGTTGGACTGGCCTTTGCTATCATCGCCTCTGCCTTATCGCCTGGCTTTAAGCCATTAGGGGCCAACTTTTTCAACATATTTATTTTCGCTTCAGGAGTCAGCCTGTTAGGTATAACGATAGTGCTTGATGCGTCCTTCATCGGGCTGCTGCATGGAGAACTACAATTCTGGCGCAACCTGCTGTTAGCTATTATTAAACTTGTGCTATTGGTAATCATCTGTCTGTTGTTCTTTAGCAAAAATAGTATGGTGATCTACACCACATGGACAATCGGCAATGCCCTTTCGATGGTAGTGCTCGCGGTACTTTTTGTGGTGAAGAAAGGTTGGCCGGACAGAAGCTATCTGCCGCAATGGGGAGTATTGCGGAAATTAGGATTTGCGGCAGTACAGCATCATCTGCTCAACTTGACACTACAGGCTCCGGTATTAATCTTGCCGGTGCTGGTGACCTCGCTCCTCTCATCAACGATGAACGCCTGGTTTTACGTTGCCTGGATGATAGCGAACGTTGTCTTTCTCGTCCCAAATTCATTGACGATCGTCCTGCATGCCATGAACTCCGCGCAACAATCAACCTTAGCCCGTAAAGCGCGCATGACATTGAGCTTCGGTTTTGTTGTTTGCATTGTTGCCACCTGTTTGTTGCTGTTGGCGACAAAGCAAGTATTAAGTGTGTTCGGTAAGGAGTACGAGGAACAAGCTGTATGGACGCTACGGATACTGACTCTAGCAGCTTTCCCCCTTATCATTAAGTACCACTATATTGCAATCTGCCGCATACAAGACCGCATAGCAAGTGCCATGCTGGGTATGCTGCCAGGTGGACTGCTGGAATTAGGCGGGGCCGTGCTGGGAGCACACCTTGGAGGTTTAACGGGGTTAAGCATAGGGTGGGTGGTAGCCATCTATATAGAGGCTGGTTTCATGCTGCCCACGGTGTATAAGACTGTTTTATCTTCGCCGAGCCCTGCATTTACTGCCGAACTGCGAGAGATAAATGCATTTTCTCTGCTGGAAACATTTCCATTTCCTGCCATACCACAAACGTACGGAGATGGTATAGCGATTTGGCAAATGGAGACATCTTTACTACCATTTGTTAAGCCATCAGTGATGAGAGAGCCAGACAGCGATGAAAAAACAATGCACCAGCATAAAAACAAGCGGGTGAGAGCAAGAAGTTTTTCCCTTAAGCCGATTCGATTAGAAAGATTATCCTAATAATAGCGCAGAGCGCACACAATGCTGTAGGGACCAGATTATGCAGGTTAACAAATGAAACGGGTAATCATGGAAACCCATCCGTAGGGGCCAGATTTATCGCGCCCCAAGGCGATTTATCGCCAGAGATTCAGCGGATCTCGCCTGATAAATCAGGCGTAGGACGCGATAAATCTGGTCCCTACGGAGCCTGTAGCGAGCTTCGCTGCTGCTCACGCGATGGCCGTTAATCACCATGATTGAAGATGATGATAGTAGATGAAGAGGCAAGCATGATAACGAAAGAAATAAAAGCACTGAATGTGTTGATGGTAACTCCCCGCTACTTTCCCTGGATGGGAGGGATCGAAACGCATGTCTACGAAGTGGGACGACGGCTTGTGCGTGCTGGCGTCAATGTTACACTGCTCACCACCGTACCCGCTATTACAGCATCACTGCCCAGGGAAGATGAAGTCGAGGGCATGCATATCATACGCGTTAAGGCTTGGCCCCCCCAGAAAGATTATTATATAGCACCGGAGATCTATGCTTTGATCAAAGCTGGCAAATGGGATCTGGTGCATTGTCAAGGTTGCCATACCTGTGTTGCACCATTAACAATGCTGGCAGCGAAGGAAGCGAAGATCCCGTATATCCTCACTTTCCATTCGGGTGGTAACTCGTCACGCATTCGTAACAAGATGCGAAGTGTGCAATGGAGGCTACAACACCCGCTGTTGTCTCACGCATCAAAGTTGATAGGGGTATCCAGCGTTGAAGCTAACTACTTTCGCGATTTATTACACCTGCAGGCCAGACAGTTTGAAGTGATCCCTAACGGTGTCGCCTTGCCAGATTTGACGCAGGTGACAGTGAGTCCATCGAAGCAGACATTGATTATTTCCGTGGGACGCTTAGAACGCTTCAAGGGTCATCAACATATAATTAGTGCTTTGCCGATCATACGCGCCGTGCGCCCCGACGCAAAACTGCTTATTTTAGGAACGGGTCCTTATGAAGGGACACTACGTGAATTAGCACAAAGTAGCGGCGTTGCTGAACACGTGGAAATTCGCGCCATTCCAGCCAGCAAGCGGCAGGAGATGGTGGAGACGCTTGCACGGGCAACCCTCGTCACATTGCTGAGCGAGTACGAAGCACATCCTGTAGCAGTCATGGAGGCTCTCTCGCTGAAGCGTCCAGTGTTGGTCGCTGATTCATCGGGCTTGCGTGAATTCGCAGAACGTGGTCTTGCGCGTAAAGTTGCTCTACAGAGTACGCCCGAGGAGATCGCGCGCGCCGCACTGCTACAGATTGAGCAGCCAATCGTGCCTTCAGCAGAGCTAGCGTTACCCACGTGGGACGAATGTGCGCAGCAGCTGCTGTCTGTCTATAACACCTCAGCCAGGAGGCTACAATGCGTATCTTAATGCTCGCTCAATTCTACCCACCGACAATTGGGGGAGAGGAACGCCATGTCCGTAACCTCAGTATTGATCTTGCAGCACGTGGCCATGATGTTTCCCTCGCTACCCTCTGGCATCAGGGTCTAGCAGATTTTGAGATTGATCATGGGGTACGCATTCATCGCATTCGTGGCACCATGCAACGCGTAAGTGCGCTTTTCAGTGAGCAAGAGCGTCAATACGCCCCACCATTTCCTGACCCAGAGGCAATGTATGCCTTGTGGCGCATTGTGCAGCAGGAACGTCCTGATATTGTGCATGCCCACAATTGGATCGTACATTCATTTACGCCCATCAAGGCCTGGAGCAAAGCTAAACTCGTGGTGACCCTGCATGACTATGGCCTGCTGTGCGTGCAGCAGCGTTTAACATATCAGAATGAGATCTGTAGTGGCCCCGCTTTAGGCAAGTGCTTGCACTGTGCGAGCGACTTTTATGGTGCCGCGAAAGGTGTACCAGTAACGCTAGCTAATCGGATATGGGGCAAGGTAGAACGCCAAACTGTGGATATGTTTCTGCCAGTGAGCCAAGCGGTGGCAGAGGGAACGCAGCTTGCGAAGTATAGAGTTCCCTTTCGCGTCATCCCAAATTTCGTGCCAGACAATGTGAGTACGTCACGCGACGATACGGCTTCACTGTTAGAGCAACTGCCCAAGGAAGACTTTTTGCTGTTTGTGGGTGATGTGAAGCGTGACAAGGGCGTGGAGGTCTTGGTGCGAGCATTTGCCAAACTGGAAGGGAACACTCCGCTGGTGCTGATAGGACGGCTCGCAAACGACATCGCGGTAGACATTCCGCCCAATGTGCGAGTTTTGCAAGATTGGCCTCATGCAGCGGTGATGAGTGCCTGGAGCCGTTGCGCAGTTGCTATAGCACCCTCGATCTGGCCTGATCCCTGTCCAACGGTGGCAATGGAGGCGATGGCGATGGGCAAGCCTGTGATCGCATCGCGCATCGGTGGGCTGGCCGACATTGTGGTCGATGGTGAAACAGGCTTGCTTGTGACCCCTGGTGATGCCGAAGCACTGCGAACGGCCATGCAGAGTTTGCTCACAGATGAGACGCATCGAGAGCGTATGGGAACAATGGCGAAGCAAAAAGTAGTCGACTTTCAGGCAAAAGCAGTGGTGCCACGAATTGAACAAGTCTATAGTGAGCTATTAGGAATAAACGTCATCGCTGCGCACCCACTGGTAGAAGTTGGGGCCAGGTAAATAGGTAATGAGTTTGCTTGGCGTGCAGAACAATTTCATGGTGATTGTGGACAGGGTTAGAGGAGATTACGTATAAATGACAAATAATAGAGAGTTACGTGTGTGTGTGATTGGAGCGGGAAAGCGTTTCTTAAGTGGAATTAGCTACTATACCCTTCACTTGATAAACGAACTGGCACAGTCCCATAGGATATCGGCTATTCTCATGCGTCAGTTGTTGCCAACGGCCCTTTATCCTGGACGAGAGCGTGTAGGAGCAGACTTAACTCAACTAGAGTATGATCGGAAGGTACGTGTCTTTGATGGGGTAGATTGGTACTGGCTGCCGAGCATATTTCGCTCGCTCGCGTTTCTCATGCGAGAACGGCCAGATGTCGTCATATTCCAATGGTGGAGCGGAACGGTACTGCATTCCTATCTTTTCCTTGCGTTAGCTGCAGGGCTGCTGAAAGCGCAAGTCATCATCGAGTTCCACGAGGTAATTGATACAGGAGAAGCAAAATTACCATTAGCTCGGGCATATGTGCGCTTCTTAGCACCTTTTGTAGTGGGTCAAGCGCAAGGCTTTGTCGTGCATTCTGAATACGACCGGAAATTGTTGATGCAGCACTATGAGTTAGGGAACAAACCAGTTACACTCATTCCTCATGGCCCATATAATCCCTATCAATTAACTGAAGAGCCAGAGAGAAAGCAAAATACTTCAGCTTGCAATTTCTTGTTCTTTGGCGTGATTCGGCCATTTAAGGGGCTCGAAGATCTTATTGCTGCGTTCAATGCCATACCAGAGAACGAGATAGCGAAGTATCACCTCACCATCGTTGGTGAAACGTGGGAAGGATGGACGTTGCCAGCAGACCTGATAGAACAGAGTCGGTATCGAGATCGCATAACCTTCGTCAATCGCTACGTAGCAGATGCAGAAGTTGCACAGTTCTTTGCGGAGGCAGATGCAGTAGTGCTTCCCTATCACCGCTCATCCATGAGTGGGCCTTTACATATTGCGATGAGTTGCGGCTTGCCAATAGTAGTAACCAAAGTTGGTGGCTTAATTGAGGCCGTGAAAAGCTATGAAGGTGCCATCCTCATATCTCCAGGTGACGTGAGTGCTCTGCAAAACGCACTACTGGAGGTCGCGCAATTAAGTGGAAAACGGTACACAGCTCCGCACTCGTGGGAACAGACGAGTGTGCGCTATAAGGTACTGTTTAATATCCTTGGCTTACCTAGTAGTTCTGTAAGGCCGAAGGTGAAAGAATTGTCTACTGTATCTCATTCCCAGAATGTGCAGGGGCGGTAAGTCAACGTATTTTCTCGCTATTATGCAAAGGGAATAGCAAAGGCAGGGTTGGGTTGGAAGAGGAAAAGGAAAGCGGACAAAGTGAAAGTATTGTTTGGTTGGATTAAAACAAACAGCGTCATGTTGATAAACGCAGGATCGTTAGTCGGCACAACGGTAGTGACATCTATTCTCGGCTTTGCGTTTTGGTGGGTAGCAGCACGTCTGTTCACACAGGAGGCAGTGGGTATCGCTTCTGCTTCTATTTCGATTATGACGCTACTTGGTACTCTTTGTGTACTTGGATTGGGAACCCTGCTAGTTACTGAATTGCCACGTCAGCCTGGACAGGCAGTGTCGCTCATCAGTACAGCTTTAGTGATAGTGGGGGCAATAAGTGTGGTGGTGGGCTTTATATTTGGGCTGGTCGCACCAATTTTATCACCGCAGTTTGCAACGCTAAACACAAGTATTATAGACACCGTACTCTTTGCCGCAGGTGTGAGCCTGACGACGATTACATTAGTCTTTGACCAAGCTCTGATTGGACTCCTGCGCGGGGGACAACAGCTATTCAGGAATACACTTTTTGCTGTTGTAAAGCTTGTTGCACTTCTCCTAGTTAGTTTTCTTGTTTCAAAAGTTGCAGGAATGACCATTTATGTTACCTGGATGATAGGTAACTTATTATCCCTGGCTGTGATTGTCGTAATCGCTTTACTAAGGCAGAGAAAACCGCTGAAGAGCTATGTACCACAATGGAGCTTACTACGAAAATTGGGTGCCACTGCGCTACAACATCATCTGCTCAATATAACATTGCAATTTCCTGGGTATGGTTTGCCAGTATTAGTCACAGTACTACTTTCGGCAAAGATGAATGCTTTATTCTATATCTCCTGGATGATTGTAAACTTTATGTTTTACATCCCCGTGGCTTTCACTATGGTGTTACACGCTATGAATTCTGCGCAGCAATCGGCATTGTCTAATAGAATTCGTACTACCATAGGGCTTGCATTTGTTATCAGTTTGTTAGGAGCATGTCTGTTACAGTTCACCGCAAAGCAGGTACTGGGTGTATTTAACCATTCTTATGTAGAAGCCGCCTGGACATTACGCATACTGACACTAGCAGCCTTTCCTCTGGTTATTAAGAACCACTACATTTCAATATGCCGCATTCACGATTGGATTAAAATTGCGATGCTCCTAATAATTCCAGGATGTTTTCTTGAATTGGGGGCAGCAGCAGCGGGCGCACATTTTGGTGGTTTAGCAGGATTGAGCTTATGTTGGGTTGTAGCAACTTACGTGGAAACGATGTTCATGCTCCCTACAATCTATAAGGTAGTTATAAAACCAACTTCATTGCCTATCGAGCAAAGCCATATAGGAATTGCAGCGGAAGCCATTTGGCTGCTAGACACATCTCCATTGCCTGCTATGAACTTTCAGTACACGGAAGCAGAGGCTATCTGGGCTGCAGACACCGCTGCACATCCTATTGTGCAAGTAGCACCTGTAGAGCAGGTCATTATAAAACCAAGTAAGAACAACATCGCAGGGTTGGTGCAAATATCGGAGTTAGTGCAAGTAGCACCTGTAGAGCAGGCCAATATAAAACCAAGTAAGAACAATATCGCAGAGTTAGTAGAAGTAGCAAGTCGGCACAATGGGAGCACCATGAATCGGCTAAAACCTACTAAATTACAGAAATGTCCTTAGTAGCTTGAGAGCGGAATAAGATCGCTTTGCTTAGGCTACTTTCTTTTTGAAAACAGCAGTAATCTGCGTAGTAATGGAGTAAGATGAATGACTAGAGATAAAAATAAGCTCAACATATTGATGGTAACGTACCGTTACTTCCCTTATATGGGCGGTCTGGAAACGCATGTTCGAGAGGTTGGGCGCCGCCTGGCAAAGAGTGGTGTCAACATAACACTTGTCACAACTATGCCACATACACTCTCGCATCCACTTCCCAAAGAGGAGAGCGATGACGGGATGCGCGTCATTCGCGTACCAGCGTGGCCACCAGAGCGTGACTACTACTTTGCACCTGAAATATATTCGATTGTTAAGCACACTAAATGGGATCTCATCCATTGCCAGGGCTATCACACGTTTGTTCCTGTGATAGCGATGGTAGCCGCACGGCAAGCTCAGATCCCGTATGTCCTTTCATTTCATACTGGTGGCGATTCTTCCTGGCACCGCAAAGTACTGCGTGGTGCCCAGCGAAAAGCACTCAGACCTCTGATCGCAAGGGCGGAACGCTTAATTGGTCCCTCCAAATGGGAGGTAGAGTTTTTTGGCAAGCATCTGCAGCTTCCAAGCTCAAAATTTGCCGTTATTCCCAATGGCTCGCATCATTTGCCTGAAACAATAATTCCAGCGAAGAAGACAGGCCATGCGCCACTCATTCTCTCCATTGGACGGCTTGAACGATATAAGGGGCATCAGCGCGTTATCTCGGCTTTGCCAAAGCTGTTGGAACAAGTCCCAGACGCTCGGCTACGCATTGTGGGTGTTGGCCCCTATGAATCCACATTGCAGAATTTGGTGCAGGAGCTTGGCCTCTCAGAGCGTGTGGAAATTAAAGCGGTTCCCCCAGGAGACGAGGGAGGAATGGCTGCGCTGATAGGCCGAGCCGATCTGGTGACGCTCCTCAGTGAGCATGAAGCTCAAGGGATCGTTGTGCTGGAAGCACTGGCGCAGAAGCGTCCGGTCCTCGTAGCTGCCACATCTGCATTACGGGAGTTCGTTGACCTCGGTCTTGTTCGCGCTGTGCCTCTCGAAAGCAAGCCAGAGGATGTTGCAGCAGCAATGATAGCACAATTACGTGATCCGCTGGTGCCAGAGAATGTCGAATTGCCAACATGGGATGATTGCACCGCAAATCTTATAACGCTTTATGAAAACGTTGTGACGAGGTCGCAAGACGCATCATAATGCTTGTGCGCACGGGATACTCTAGTGGCTCGTATTGAAAAGTTTACAAACAAAGAATGGTATCACAGACATCGAAAGTAGGCATCTCATGAGAAAACGGCTCCCTACACAATTTGCAGCTCTTGAATATAAGAAAAATGCCCAGGTAGAAGATCAGCCTACGCATTCAGCTATAGAAGGGGCACTTCCTGCTAGCTCGGGTAAGGTGGCAAATAAGCTGCCCCTAACGCTACAGAATATCGTGAACAGGGGTCTTGCTCGTCTGCAAGACCCTCAACCAGAAGGACTCTCTACGCGTGGTCTGCAAGCAATTAAAACGGAGAATAACCTGGGACACATTCCGATGGTGGTGTTATTATGTGCGCTAGGCTTACTGATGGTATCAACAGCCTACTATGTTTCGCCGTATGGAGACCTATTATTAGAGATATTTTTTTTCCCTGGTTTACTGCTCATCTTTGTGCCGATAACGGTACGGCTGTTATCTGCCACGGCTTCACGATTTGAACGTATGTGCCTGCTTTGTATTGCTGGTATATGTTTTTATCTTGTGCAGTTTATGGTAAGTCCCAACTATGTTTCATCTTTTGATGAATTTCTGCACTGGCGCACGGCAGCTGATATTATCAGAACGCAACACCTTTTTACCAATAACCCTATGCTTCCTGTGAGTCCGTATTATCCTGGTTTAGAACTCATCATCACAGGCTTGAGCACCATTAGTGGCTTGAGTATTTTTCATTCATTTACCATTCTCATAACTTTAGCCCGCTTATTAATGGTTTTATCGCTTTTTCTGCTGTACGAGCAAATAACAAGATCGAGTCGGATGGCAGGAATTGCGACGATCATCTATATGACAAATCCACATTTTCTGTTTTTTGATGCACTATTCAACTATGAATCCTTTGCATTACCACTGGCAACCTTTATGTTTTACCTATTAGCACGCTATCAAACGATCAATAAAAATTTTCGCTGGCTGCTATTTACTGGTTGGCTGGTTTTGCTTGCCGTTACCATCACACATCACATGACAGATTATGTGTTCGATGGCTTGCTCCTGCTCTGGTCTGTGATAAGTCTATTTCAAATTTCCTCACGCAATATACGCAAAGTATTAGTCCCATTAGCCTTTTGCGGCATTGTTTTATCCATTGCGTATGCTAAATTTTCTACAGGAAATCCCGCTGTAGGATACCTCTCCTCTTACTACAGTTCTGCCTTTAATGAAATGGCACATATCATTACTGGCACGAGTGTAGCTAGACCGTTGTTCGTTAGTTCCTCTGGTCTAGGAGCCCCGATATGGGACCGACTCCTGATGTTAGGCTCTGTAGCAATCATCGCATTCAGTCTCCCCTTCGGTTTGCTCTGCCTCTGGCAACAACACCGTCATGAAGCACTAGCGGTTATGTTTGGTATTTTCGCGCTTTTCTATCCTCTGACACAGGTATTCAGATTTACACAATTCGGTTCCGAGATTACGGATCGCTCTGCTGCGTTCCTCTTTTTACCGATCGCGTATGTCTTAAGCATTTACATCACCCATTTCTGGCCAACTCGTACAATCAACCGACGAACCACGGTAGGAATTACTTGTCTACTGGCGGTGGTATTTTTAGGAGGAGTAGCGTTAGAATCTGGCCCAATCTGGTCCAATGTTGCAGGACCTTATCTAGTTGCAGCTGATGTACGCTCCGTAGAGCCTGAAGGCATTCAGGTAGCAACTTGGACGCTCTCGCATCTTGGGCGAGATAACAGGGTTGCGACCGATCGTATTAATCGCTTGTTATCAAGCACATATGGCCAGCAGAGAATGGTAACAGGTTCAAATGATAAAATAGATGTTTCGCCCATTTTTTACGCAGCGACACTTGGCCCTGAAGAGATAGGCATTTTGCGAACTGCCAAGATACGCTATCTCGTGGTTGATTTGCGTTTAAGTACATCACTGCCATTAATTGGCTTCTATTTTGAGGAGGGTGAACCTGGAACCTACCGTCTCACTAAGCCAATAAGTAGAGCTGCCCTCACAAAATTCAGTGCTATCCCGCAGATCAAACAAATCTTCGAGAGCGGTGATATTGTCATTTATGATGTCGGAGCACTGAGCAATTAACCAACCACTTAAAACTACTCTGGTTGTAGTTTCCAGATAATCTGTTACATAGTTGAAGCCAACGTTAGAATGCTGGTAGATGGAGGACTTAGCCATGCGCTTAAAAAACATTGATCTTATGGCAGTGATAGTTGTCGTAGTTGTAAACGTCGTGTATATTCAGTTACCTTATCGTCCCTGGCCGATAGGCGTTATGCTTGCCTTGCCCCTAATCTTTGCGCTGCCAGGTTACGCACTTACCCAGGCTTTATTTGTGAGAAGTTTATCCGAGACAGAGGATACTCTCATTCTCCAACCAAGATTAAAACTCGGGCAGCCAGTAGGTGTTGTTGATCATATTACGCTTGGTCTCGGCTTGAGCATGGCAGTTGCTGTATTAGTAGGTTTTACGCTTAATGTATTGCCAGTAGGATTACAAGCACAATCGTGGACGCTGTCGTTAGCAATAATAACAATAGTATTTACCCTAGCTGCCGCCTTCCGTCGGCGTGGAGATCAAGGGCAACACGAGCGCATAACGAAAACGCGTATTGCTCTCTACGAGTATATTTTATTTGGACTAAGTATAGTCATAGCAGCAATAGCCATTTTTGCCGCTATCATCAGACCGCCAGGAACACAAAACTTTTATACACAATTTTGGATGCTCCCTGCGCAACAAACAACTACAAGTTGTGCTGTTCGCGTTGGTGTACAAAATTTTGAGCAAACATCCACCAACTATCGCATAACGATTACAGCCAATGAGGTACCAGTTAATACCTGGTCATCTGTCACTTTAGCTCCCAAAGAAGAATGGGATCATGTAGTAACAGTACCCATTGTATCTACGAAAAGCATTTATGTTGAAGCTAAGCTGTATAAAGCAGACAGCTCAGGGATATATCGTACAGTGCATATGACCTTAAATGCTGGTTCAGGTGGAAGCAAAGATGCCAAAGCTCAGTGTTGAAGTATTTTCAAATAAAAACGTCACTCGTAGGCTTGCTGCTTCTTTGTAATTTAAGAAGCATAAAAGTAGGAATACGATTAAATATCTGAGGAATATATGGGAGATGCCTAATGCGCATATTAATGCTTTCCGAATTCTATCCCCCTGTTATTGGAGGAATGGAGCGTCATGTTCAAACACTTTCGCACGAGTTGGTGCAGCGCGGACATTCCATTGCAGTGGCGACGCTCCAGCAAAAAGGAACAGCCAACTTTGAGGACGATCAGGGAGTTCGCGTGCATCGTTTAACGGGTTTGAATCGCATGCTGGCACCCTTTTACAAGGACCAGGGTCGCCAGTTCCATCCTCCTCTACCCGATCCCAGCGTGATGGCGGGTCTACGACGTGTGATAGAACAGGAGCATCCCGATATCGTACACGCCCGCAGGTGGATGCTGTACTCATTTGCAGGATTGAAAGCGTGGAGTGGTGCTAAGCTGATTGTTACATTGCATGATTATAGCCTACTTTGTCCCACATTGACTTACCTTCATGAGGGCCAATTGTGTACAGGACCAGACTATATAAAATGTATACGTTGTGCGCGTTCCCAATATGGACTTGGGAAAGCCGTCTTATTGACGAGTGGCTTACATCTGAGCGGCCACTTACATAGCCATGTTGACAAGTATATAGCGGTGAGTTCGGCAGTGCGTGATGCTAGCATTATGGGAACAGGCAAACCACCACGGCCAATTGAGGTAGTACCAACATTTATTCCAGATACAGCGGTGGATGAGGCCAGTTCTATTGAGAGACCTTCCTTTCTACCTCCTACGGACAACTATATTCTGTTTGTGGGCCACGCCTCCCATCATAAGGGCCTCAATGTGCTACTCGCAGCGTATGCAGAATTAACTGATGTAGTGCCTCTTGTCTTAATAGTCACCGGAGATGATGACCTATTAAAGCATGTTCCTGCGGGAGTAATAGTAGTACACAATGTGCCACATGCACAGGTAATGGCTAGTTGGATGCATTGTGCAGTTGGTGTCGTACCATCAATATGGCCTGAGCCATTCGGCCAAGTAGTTGTTGAAGCGATGATATGTGGCAAGCCAGTTGTCGCTTCTGCTATTGGCGGTATACCTGATGTAGTTGTAAATGATGAGACGGGATTGTTAGTTGAGCCGGGCAATGTGAGCGCGTTGCGAGAAGCATTACGAACTTTATTACTAGACCCTGCTAGACGAGCACGGATGGGTGAGGCTGGGTGTCAGCGTGCGCGTTTGTTTACTGTTGGCCCGGTTGCTGACCGTATCGAGCAGATATATCGCGAACTGCTTGACGAAAATACCTCACAACCCTCACTTCAACCCGCGATGATTGGTAGAAATGGTGCAGAATAACGAAAAAAGAGCAGTATGACACAGCAAAATGCTATCCACTCTCTTCATAGAAAGATGTTTGTCATCTCTGTGATTTTTCTGATGATAGAGTTGCTTGCACTTCAGACTAATGTTGCAGCGCAGGACATGGCAGAGAGCCAAGCTACTGTGGCGTCGCACCGTTATCTTACCATTAGGCCGCCGCTCAGCAATGATGTCATCTTAAATCCAGGCAAAGGGTGGATACTGTATGGCCTCCCTGCCAATCATTCTGCCAGCACCATGCACTTTGCCACTGTTGGCTACATGCGTTACGACTGGTCGGATATAGAGCCGCAGGAGGGCAGGTACAACTGGGCGATGATTGATTATGCGCTGCATGCATGGGAGGCTCAGGGCAAGCAATTTGCCTTTGGTGTGATGAATGCCGATAGCACGCGCTGGAACGTTCCATACATTACACCTCATTGGGTTTTTGCTGATGGGGCCGCTTACGTCAAAAGCCAGATCAGTGATGCCCTGACACATAAGACCAGTGTGCAGTATGTGCCTAGATGGAATGACCCCATTTTCTTACAGAAGGTGAAGAATTTTCTCACGGCTCTGGCTTTGCGCTACGATACTAATCTGCATATCGCCTTCATCGATGTGCGCTCTTATGGCAACTGGGGCGAGCAGCACACGTATGGAATTTCTTCTTCCACCTCCCTGACAGCTGCGGGGGTGCTTCTGCACATCCAGCTGTATAGAGATGCTTTTAAGCACGTGCAAATCATTGTTCCGTGGGGGGCACCAGACTACAACAACGTGTACAATTGGGCGATCAATAATAAGGTGGGGTTGCGCCGTGATGGGGTAATGGTCGATTCCAATGGCAGTGAACTGAGGCGAGCCTTTGCTAAGAGTCCTGCGATTATCGAGTTCTATGGCAGCTATGAGTGGCTGGTCAATAATGGCTACTGGAGCGAGGCGAAACTGCTCACGGCAGTGCAGAATGGCAGGCCGAGCTATATCGGTATGGGTCAGTGGGGGAATGATGCTGAGATCATGCTTGCCCATGAGTATACCCTCATTCGTGATCTGACGAACCGCATGGGGTATTTTTTTGTGCTTAAGAGAGCAACGATTCCGACCGTGATAAGCAATAACCAAGCAACAAGGATTAGCCTTGCTTGGTACAATCAAGGGGTTGCTTACCTATACAAACCCGGTAAGCTTGCGGTGGCATTGCTTGATAGTTCTAATCATGTAGTACAACAACAGTGGTTTACAGGTTCACATCCTAATGCCTGGACTCCTGGAAGCATTACGCAGGAAAATACAACAATTACCTTTAGCCATGTTCAGCCGGGAAGGTACAAACTTGCCATTGGACTGTTTCAAAATACACAAGATCACAACCCTACTTATCAGATAGGCAATCAAGGGAGAACGGCAAATGGGTGGTATGTGCTTTCCAGCAATGTAACGGTGGCCGCAAACGTATTATTGGCATAGCTAATGGCAGCAGCGAAGCGCGCTGCCCGCCCGTAGGGGCGAGATTTATCGCGCCCAATAGACTAAGAATGGCTGAGGTGGTGAGGACGGGTGGAAGGGACCCTCGGGTCGCCCGTGGGGTGGGACAAACGCCCAAAAAAGGGGGGTATTGCCGGCACGGGCGACCCAAGGGTCCCCACCCCGCCTCGTCCGCCGCCCCCGCCCCTACTGAATCGTCCGCTTAAGTTGATGCGTATGGCGCGATAAATCTGGCCCCTACGGAGCTTGCAGCGCGCCCCAAGGCGATTTATCGCCTGTGATTCGGCGGATCTCGCTCAATGAATTGAGCGTATGGCGCGATCATCTCTGTATTCCGACTGCCAACGAACTCCTTACTCATTCTGTCAACGGACTATCATCCTAGCTTCGCTCAGACAGAATGCAAGGAAGGCTCTCGCGCTAGCTGACGCTTAGGCAGTCGGAAAGGAGGTATCTGGCCCCTACGGATGGGCTTCGCTATTACCCGTTTCATTTGTTCATGTCGATAAGCTCGCCCCTATGGGTACGGGTGCCATTAAAACAGGATGGACACGGTGCCGAGGTTGGGGTTCCAGGGCTGGCCGGTTGTGTTGTTCCAGACGACTTTGACGTAGTTGACGTTTGCTAACTTTTGCAATGTGTAGATATCTTCCTGCCAGTCGCCATGTATGGCGACCACAGTTGGCGTAGCTGCTGTCCAGCTTTGGCCATCTGCCGAGGTGTAGAAGGAGAGAGGAGAGACTGGCTCGTAAGACCAAAAGTACGCGATCGCCTGGAAGGAGAGCATATTTTTCTGCCGCCAGGTCACGAATTCGTGGGTGGCTGTTGTTCTTAAAACGCGAGAGGTATCACTACACATGAACTGCGCATTTGTAGTGTCAAAACCCAGATTAGGGCTATGCTGATACACCCCGCTCCAATCATTAAGATTATCAATCCTGAAACCTGTCGAGCCAGCCTGAAACGCGCTGGAAGGTGGCCCCGCCATACCAGAGGCGTTGTACGCGATTACGCGGTACCAGAGAGAGGCTTTGGGTATCTGTGTATCGACCCATGGTGTATTATTATCGGTTGCGCATCTATTGCAGAGCACAGACCAGGGGCCGTCGGCACCAATGATCGAACGTTCTACCGTATAATTGGCTGTAGCGGGCGTTCCTCGCCAGATGAGCACATTACTCGTGCCGTTTCTGATCACGGTTTCTAGCAAGGGCGTTCCCGGTATGCTGTCAGGAGGTAGTGCCAGACCTCTCATCTTGTACGCGTGCGAGCGTAAGAGTTGCACACTTGCTTGCATCGCCAGCGCATCGCCGGGATAATGGAGGTCATATTTTGCCTCTTGATGTATATAGCCATATTGGTCATCGTGTGGCCATAGTTCCCAGAAGGCATCTCCGGCAATAGCAGAATTGGACATGATCGCAGTGAGAAAACTCTGCAGCGTGTCCCCGCCATTGGCATCGTTCCAATCAAATTCCCCCACGATAAAGGCTTTACCCATTTTTTTCGCAATCGTGGCATCCTCTGTTAAGTGGGAGATATTTTTGGGATAGAAGTGAGTCGAGACAATATCGATAGTGCTGAGTCTGGTAGCTTGGGGGTCTATGTCATAGCGACCATCTACGATCAGATGGTGGTAATCAATGCTTTTGATATAGGTAGAAACCGTTTGCGTCCAGCTGGTCGGCGGTGTTAGCGCATTGCCCGTCTCCCAGGCAAGAATGGTAGGATCGTCTCTGTAGGCAATCCCTGTATAGCTATTGACATGGTTGAGTAGCACACTGATGTAGGTTTCAAAGTCTGAGATTACTTGTGGGTTGCTGTAAAATTGGTTCTCGTCGGCAATGCCGCGCCAATCGGTGAAATTGTGTTTGCCGCCCGCAGGATGGTGAAAATTATCGGTCAGCGGGATGATTAAGTGCAAGCCACGCTTGGCGGCAGCGGTGATGACATAATCATCATGCTGCAAGGCGATTTTGTTAAACACCCCCAGGGCAGGTTCAATGCAGTTGTGGCACCCGGTGGAGATACCGAGATCGTGAGCGCGGATCACCGTCAAGCCCATTGCTTTGGCGGTATCCAGGCCGTCATTGATTTGAAATTGCGAGCTGTAGTTGGTGGAGTCGCCAAAAGGCAACCAATGCATGTTCGCGCCCGCGAAACGAAATGGTTTACCATTCAGTTGTAAGGTACCGTGAGCTCCTGTGATAAAGCCGCTTTGGTTGGCCTCTGTATGAGTGGGGCCATGTCCCAGCAGGTGGAAGGGATCGCTCCCATCACTCTCTAAAAGACCAACGCCCAGTGTCGCGATTATAAGGACACTGAGGCCAAAATAAATGCCCCTCGGCATTGTACTGATACGTTTTTGCATTCCAACTACCACCATTAACCATCCCCTGAAACCAGTAGCCGTGAGGGCATGTGTTTTTCTACTTCTTGTATAGCTAGCTTACTACTAATTTGTTATGAATGCAAATAGGAAAAAATAAGAATACTGCTTTTAGGCGAGTTCTTGCAGGGCGGTGCGGGCCTTGGCTAGGTTTTCGTGGATGCCACGCAAGTTGGTCACGTCGTAGGTGGCTTGCTGCAATGTTTGTAACGCGGTTTCGTAGCAGTTGATGGCCTGTTCGAGGTTGGCGCGCAGGTTGCCGCTACTGAGTTCGCGGTAGGCATTGCCGCAGTTGTTGAGGCTGGAGGCGTGCTCAAAGGGGAAGTTTTGTGTGGTGTAGACTTCGAGGCTGGCCTGATAGCAGGCAATGGCATGCTTCAAATTGTATTGGCGTTTCTCTTCGCTATCCGCTAGTAGGTCGTGATAGGCATTGCCGAGGCCAAACTGCAATGAGGCCCATTCAAGCGGGGTGGTATCACGATCATAGAAGAGTAGGGAGGCGCGAAAACAATTGATGGCCTTCTTCAATTGTTCTTGCATGTCGTCTGTATCGCCGTCGCGCAACGCAATATAGGCCGTACCGAGTGTGTATTGTATCTTCGCTCGCTCGGCTGGAAACGCCTTGTGGTTATAGACCAGGAGGGCGGCTTCATAGGCTGCGATAGCTTTACGCAGGTGCTGTTGTCTGTTGCCACCGACAAGATTATAGTAGGCATTGCCCAGGTTATTCTGGACGGCAGCCCAGCCGAGGGCGAAATCATCGCGAGTGTAGACCTGCAAGGTGGCCTCAAAACAGGTAATTGCTAGCAGCAGGCTTTCTGGCTCCTCTACCTCTGAAAGGTCAAGATAGGTCAGGCCGAGCATATTCTGCGTCTTGGCCCATTCGATGGGGGAGGTTTCGCGGGTAAAGACCTCTAATGCTGCCTGGAAGTGGCGAATGGCCTGTTCCAGTTTCAGCACCTCGTCGGCATTGGGCAGCAGTGTGAAGGTGAGGCCCAGACCGCGTTGCACATTGGCCCACTCTAACGGTGTCTCTTCGCGGGTATAAAATTTGAGGGCACTTTTATAGCAATCAATGGCTTCGCGTAAGCTGGTGGCTATCTCGCGCTTATCACGCGATTCGCTGGAGAGGCCTCGGTAGGCATTCCCCAGGCTATAGAGCGTGTCGGCACTGTTGCGCGGGTGAGTCTGCGCGGTGTTGACCTGTAGGGCGGCGCGATAGCACAGTATCGCCTGGAGCAGGTTGTCGTAGCGATTGCCATAGGGCAAGAAGGCATAGACGTTGCCCAGGCTGTTTTGTGTGATAGCCCAGTCCTCGGCGGCATTCTCACGCGTAAAATAGCGTAACGCCGCTTGATAGCAGGTTATCGCTTGCTCCAGTGCTGTCTGGCGGTCGGTGTTGGGTAAAAGGCAATAGATGTTGCCCAGGCTCATCTGCGTTTTGGCCCATTCCTGTGGGTGGTTTTCCATGGTATACACTGCTAGGACCGCTTGAAAGTCGGCGAAGGCTCTTTCTAGCACCGAAACGTTGCCAAAGCCCTGTGTTTCGAGGAGTGCGAGATAGCAGAGGCCGAGTTGATAGTGGGTGTGCGCCCACTCTAGCGGAAAAGCATCGTGCGTATAGACTTCGAGCGAGACGCGCAGGGAGGCGATGCCCTTTTTGAGATTGACTTGGCGATCACCGTGGAGCAGGTCGCGATATGCGATACCAATGGCGGTATGCGTTTTCGCCCATGCGATAGGAAAGGTATCGGGAGAATAGACTTCGAGGGCTGTTTGAAAACAGGTCATTGCACGTGCTAGATTCATCTGCCGATCTCCCTCGGCTGATGTGCTATACATTAGCCCACGTGCATATTGTATGTCGGCGTCTGTGCGTCTCTCGTGCTCACTCATAAATTCCCTATGTCCAGCCCGCCAGGAAGGGACTCCCTGACTATAATGAAAGGTTATTAGCTGGATTGTAGAGGGTAGTGGTGGGATTGTCAACATAGGTTGCTACTTCTGTTTGCATGCGTTATAATCATTTGCAAAGAAAACCCGGGCAACGGTGCAAGGGATAGAGACTCACGACGACCGTGGGCGCGTCCAGAGTTGGACTGAAAGGGGTCGGATTAGGTCATGCGCTTATTAGAAAACGATACACCGGGTGGAAGTACGCAATCTCCACAAAATGCAGCGACAACCCACACACAGCGCAAACGTGAGAGTCGCTTAGATGTCCCTGTCACGATTGCCGATATCTGGCAAGCGTATAAATTTTTGAAACCGATTATTCACCACACGCCGCTCACGCCCTCGCGCACACTGCAAGACATGACCGGAGCCGACATTTATTTGAAGTGCGAGCATATGCAGCGTGCAGGCTCATTCAAGATTCGTGGTGCCAGCTACAAGATATCGCGCCTTTCAGCTGAGCAGTACGCGAACGGTGTAATTGCCGCCTCCGCTGGCAACCATGCGCAAGGGGTTGCCATGGCTGCGGCCCAATTGAACATCCCCTGCACGATTGTGATGCCAGAAAATGCACCTCTGGCGAAGGTCATCGCGACACAGGGCTACGGTGCGCAGGTAGAGCTGTATGGTGCGACGTATGACGATGCCTATCAACGCTGCCGCGAACTGCAAGAGATTTCCGGTGCGACCTATATCCACGCCTTCGACGATCCCGATATCATCGCTGGTCAAGGCTCGCTCGGTATGGAGATGCTCAATGATCTGCCCGACGCGGATGCTCTGGTGGTGCCGATCGGTGGTGGCGGTCTGATTTCCGGCATCGCTATTGCGGCCCGCGCCCTCAAGCCTGATATTACGATCATCGGTGTGCAGGCGGCGGGTGCGGCCAGCTCTTTTGCCTCGCTCGAAGCGGGCGAACTGCAAACGCTTCCGAGCCTGAGCACGATTGCTGATGGGATCGCGGTCAAGCGTCCTGGCGATTTAACGTACTCGATCATTGAACATCTGGTCGATGAGGTCGTGCTCGTTCAAGACGAGGAAATCATCAAGGCCGTGTTGCTGCTGATGGAACGCTGTAAGATGCTGGTCGAGGGTGCTGGTGCCGCTGGACTTGCCGCTATGCTCAGTGGTGCTGTGAAGTTGCCTGGCAAGAAGGTGCTCGTCCCGCTCACTGGTGGCAATATCGATATCAATCTTGTGGGTCGCTTCATTGAGCACGGTCTGGCGGTTGCCGGACGCTACTTTGTGATGCACACGCGCCTCACTGACCGCCCCGGCGAGCTGATGCGTATGCTGTCGATCATCTCCGAGATGCGTATTAACGTGATTGACGTGCGTCACCAGCGCCTTTCTAGCCGCCTACCTATCATGCAGCGCGAAGAAACGATCACGCTTGAGACGCGTAATCGCGCCCAGTGCGAAGAGCTGCTGCGTCGCCTGCGTGCCGATGGCTATCTGGTGGAGGAGGCGCACACACTGGATTAGACCTGTTTGTGTGCCTCAAAACGGTGACGCGTGTGAACGCGGCGTGGCATGCAAGGCATGGCGCGAAATAGCTTTCTCTGGCATACTTAAGCTATAGAGTATGTCAAAGGAGGGACAGAGCAATGGCTTCTTCTTATCGCTATCAACGTGGCTTGCCGCTGCGTCTGTGGTTCGCATTGGCGGCAACGCTGCTGGCATTCGTGGTCTCGCTCGTGGCGAGTATCAATCTTTATCTACTAGAGGATGGCAATGCGCTCACAACGGCGGCTTATGGTGCGTCGTCTGTGTTGCGTTTCAGCTATGATGGTGTCTATCTCTCGGCGCTCGTGGCGGGCGTGATGGTGTGTGCCATCGGCGTCTATGCACTGGTTCAAGATACTGCACGTGTGCTGCTAGGGATGAGCACGGTTGCGCTGCTGATCGCGTTCGCAGGCTTTGGCGGTTTGCTGGTGCGCCATCCCATCAGCTTTCTGCTGCTGCTGAGCGCGTTCATCGCTTTGACTGCGCTCGGCCTTTGGCTGGGGCGAGCCGTGACTATGCGCTTTCGTCGTCATGGAGAGGGGCGTTTCGCATCTCTGTTGGGTGCTTGCATGGGCGCGGGAAGTGTATTGCTCGTCAATTGTGTGGCTCTGTCAATCCATACACTGGCACTCAATCCGGTAAGTCACGCGCTGTTCATGCAGGGCCAGGTCGGGGCAACGCATTTCAATTCGCTGGTCATTGCACTGTTTCTGTCGCTGCTCACGACTGCTTTGTGTGTGCTGAGCATTGGCGTTGCCTCGTATGGGGCACGATAAATCTGGCCCAATAGACTACAGCGGACGATTCAGTAGGGGCGGGGGCGGCGGACGCGGCGGGGCTGGGACCCTTGGGTCGCCCGTGCCGGCAATACCCCCCCTTAAGCGGACGATTCAGTAGGGGCGGGGGCGGCGGACG
>JBBPYR010000162.1:0-5710 GCA_038199755.1 Ktedonobacterales bacterium
ATGCATGCCGCACATGTGCCCTTCTCTTGTCGGAATAAAAATCAATAATTACTCGCTGGGTTTTGAGCGACGCTTGGCGGCTCCGCCTAGCTTGCCGATGCGACTATAAAATTCTGAGTCTTGACGCGCTTTTGTCGTCTTGCCACCCTTTTTGCCCATCTGTGAGAAATGGTCTGGGCCGTATTTGCTGACATTGGCCTTTCCCCCTTTCTGGGCAATGGTGCGGTAGTAATCGCTGCCGCGCTTCTCTTTGAGGGCGGTTCCTCCCAATTTTCCGATGCGTCGATAGTAGTCTTCACCATACTTATCGCGGACCGTGCTTCCCCCCTTACGGCCTGCTTCTGATGTTGACATCACTGGTGGCGTGGACGTGGATATTGGCTGGTCCTCGCTTCCTGGCAACATAGCAAATCCCTTTCCCCCCCTGGTTTCATTGCTTGATGGCTGAACCAGGCTAAAAAATATAATAGGCGCGTCTACATATCGTATATCATATGATACTGCTTCACGCGCGGTTTTAGTATAGGGTGTATATTCTCCTTTGTCAATAATGCAAGCCTAGATGTAATAGTAATGTTCTTGTGTAATGCCTCTGTGGATTGAGTAGAGACCGAAAACCTCTTGCCCGCGGATTCGTCGGGTCTTACGATGCATTGTATGGGGGAATTGGCATGTCTCTATTGCTGTGATATACTCTGGAAAATGGTGCGCTATTTCCTTCAATGAATAGAAAGGGGCTATAAAAGATGCAAAGTAAACGACCCTATAAGCATATCCTCAAAAATCTTTTTCATGAGCAGGCGACAGAGATTATTCCTCTCCTGCTACCTGAATTTCAGGTAACACGCGTTATAGATGTCGAATTGCCGGAACTCAAAAAAATTCCTATGGAAGAGCCTCCGAGCGTGCTGGAGCAGGGTATTGTAGGGCTGGCGGGACTCGCACTACCAGAAGCAAAGATCCTTAAAGCGTATAGAACTGAATTTATAGAACACTCTGGCAAATTTGAACGTGCCTATCGTGCTCAGGGTCCCCATACGAGTAAGCCTGTCTATCTGGTGATTGAGTTTCAGACGGACCGCGAGGACGAAGAGTTACCGCGACGGCTGGTGCTTAACCATGTGCAGGTAGACCACTATGCAAAACAAGATATGGCACCAGAGGACCGGGAGGAGAGGGTTGAGGAAGGGAAAGGCACTTTCGTGACGACCTATGCGTATCCAATGGTGCTCTGTTCCTTTCCGCACAACATACCAGAGCCGATACAAGATAAGTTTGGCGGGAAAATCATGTTCGCATTCAATTTCCAGACGATTAATCTTTGGGAAATGGATGCGCGTGAGGTGTTGAATAGGCATGTCACCGCCAGCTACTTCTTGCTGCCTGCGATGAACAATGCCGATGTCGCTCTGTTGGGGTTGGCGATTGCGGAACTCGCCCAGCAGTTTCAAGGTAATGATGCGGAATTGGGACGACACTTGACCGGGCTGCACGTGATGCTGCAACAGTCCGATCTGCTGTCCGAAGAGCAGAAGTTGGGCGCGCAAGAGCACTTGCAACCGTTCATGCATCTGATAAAGAGCGATACGTTTGATGAATGACCATTTATTCGGGTGGTTTGTTTGTGGGTTGGTCGAAGGCGAGATCGCCGGTGCGCCGGATGCGTGAGCGATACTCTTCTGGTTGTGGCACACCACGAGCCTTGCTGCGCACGCGGAACAGTTGTTTGCGTGCTTTCGCGTCAACGAATTCGCTGGCGAGGCGACGGTAAAGTGCTTCCCACTCGTCGAGTACCAGCAGGCGGTCATGTTTGGCAATGATAGCGAGGCTCTCTTCTCCCATACGTTGGCGCAGTTCTTTATCTGTGAAGAGCAGGTCGAGTTGACGCGCTAATTCTTCGCTGTTCCCTGGCTGGAAGAGGAAGCCGTTTTCGCCGTGGTGGGCCAGTTCTGGCAGGGCATATGAGTTGGCGGCGATGACTGGCAGGCCACAGGCCATGGCCTCCATCGTAGAAAGGCTTTGCAGGTCGGCCTCGGATGGTATCACGAACAGGTCCGCGCTGCGGCGCAGGCTGAGCAGTTCCGCGTCACGCACATAGCCCAGGAAGCTGACGCGATCATTGATCTGGAGGCGATCAGCCAGGGCGTGTAACTCTACTTCCAGCGGTCCCGTGCCAACAAGAGCAACATGTCCAGCCACGGTCATTTGTGCTACCGCGTTGAGTAACACGTCGTTGCGTTTCTCCTCGCTCAAGCGGTTGACATGGATTGCTAGCGGAACATCTTCTGGTAAGCCGAATTGCTTGCGAATCTGCGGGTCACGTGGGCCGGGCAAGAACTTTGTGAGGTCGATGCCGTTAGAAATCGCCTTTGCGGGTGCACGTAAGCCGTGTTCATAGAGCAGGTTGAGCGCGGTCTGTGTCGGGGCGGTCACGTATTCGCAGCGATTGCAGAAATTGATCAGGAAGGTATAGGTGACGTTGTTAAACGGCTTGCTAAGAACGGGATCGGCAGAGAGCGAGCGGCTCATGTTGATGGGCAGGTAGTGGTTGGTGGCGATCAGCGGTTTGCGCAGACCGCCCGCCATCAGTTGCGCGATATTGCCGAGCACCGCTGGTGAGTGTAGGTGAATGATGTCAGGGTCGAGTTTCTTGAGCAGGTTGCGCACGGGTAGCAGGGGCAGAAAAGGAATACGCAGTTCTTCATAGGTGGGCCATGCAAAGGAAGAGAAGCGATAGACGTGGACGTGGTTCTCGCTGCGATGTGTGTCGCGTGGGCCGTAACTTGGGGCCACTACCCAGACGTTATGTCCGCGCTGCGCGAAATCGACCGCGAGACCGTGTGTTACATTAGGAACGCCGCCGACCATCGGGGGATATTGATCGGTGACAATTAGAATACGCATGTGTCTTGCTCTCTTCTCGCTATCGTACTACTAGGCCTGTTTTCTCTTTTTACTATACCATAAGCAGGGAATACGCATTCTGTATAAGAGAGAAAACAAAAGCAGGGCACCCGCAAGGGGAATGCCCCTACCATGATAACGCGGCGTTATCATGGTAGGGGCATCTGCTTCTTACTCATTCTGCCAACGCGCTGTCGCGCTCAGGCAGAATGTAAGGTAGCCTTGCGGGTGTCCTGCTAATAGAACTATGCTTCGGAGCCTTCCGCAGCAGGTGTGGCTGGGGTGGCTTCGGCAGTGGTTTCCGCGGCAGTGGTTGGCTCTGCGGTACGTGGTGCCGTGACCTTGGCGATTTGCTCATCACCAGGGGTGAGAAGCTTATAGTTCTCTGGCAGTTTGATGTCGCGGGCGTACATTGTGGAGTCGAGATCTACCATCGACGAGATGTCAACTTCGATGGCATCAATGATATCTGACGCCATGCATTCTACTTCAATAGTTTCAAGCAACTGTAAAATGCTGCCGCCCGCGCCTTTGACGGCGGGTGCCTCACCAACAAATTGGAGGGATAGCTTGGCGGTGACGGTTTCATTCATGTTGACGCGTGTGAAATCGATGTGTACGGGCTTGCCCGACGCTGGTCCGCGTTGGATATGACGCACAAGCACGGTCAGGTTTGGTGAACCGTCCATGACGAGACGGAGAATGCTGCGTGTGCCACCCTTGCGCAGTAACCGCTCAAGGGCGTCCGCGCTGAATTGGATCGCCAGTGGCTCCTGGTTGTGCCCTGTGATGTTGCCAGGAATCTGCCCCTCGCGGCGTAGGCGTTTATTGGCCTTGCCCATTATGGTGCGTGGTGTTGCCACCAGTTCTTTCTGCTCTGCCATTCGTAAATATTCCTTTCTCTATAGCAGTTGTTTTTAGTTTCGTGTGTCACCTTATCATAACACGCCTGTGAAGAGGTATACGGATGCGCAGTAGGTGTGGACATGAACGAAATAATCTGGCAACGATAAAAACCCATCCGTAGGGGCCAGATTTATCGCGCCCCATAGACATTAAGTTAAGGAAAAAGAAAGACAAGAGGATGCTCAACAGGGTAGAATGAAGAAATGTTTTCTGATCCACAGACCGACCCAAAGGAGCATCCTGATGATTAGTGTAGCACAATTGGAAGAAGCCTTGGAGACCTTGTTCGGCGAAGAAACCAATCAACTGGCCAAAGACACCGCGTTTGTCAAGCGCGAGCGAGCCATCACGGGAGCGAAATTTGCTCTCACGCTGGTGTTTAGCTGGCTGGCCAAGGCGGATTCGAGCCTGGGAGAAGTGGTGCAGATGGCGCGTGCGTCGGATCTGCTCATCAGCGAGTCGGGGCTGAGCCAACGCTTTACGCGCGAAGCGGCGGACTTTTTGCGCGAACTGCTCGACCGTGCCAGTCGGCTCTGCCTGAAAGCAAACCCGGTGGAGGTGGCGGTGTTGCGCCACTTCCAGGCGGTGATCGTGGAGGAGAGTACCACCATCACCTTGCCGCAGGCGTTAGTGGAGGTGTGGAAAGGCTGTGGAGGGAGTACCAATGCCAGCAGTGCCGCCGTCAAAGTGCATGTGCGCTTCGATTTGTTGACAGGAGCGATCATGGGATTGCGGCTGACGGATGCCTCGCTGAGTGACAATTCGAGCCCATTTCGCAGCGAAGGCGATGAGACGGACACCGCCCCCGCAGGCTGCTTGTATCTCGCCGATCTGGGCTATTTCGCGCTGGCATGGATCAAAGCGTTCTGCAAGCGGGGAGAGTCGGGCAAGAAACGAGCGGTGGTGATGCGTCTCAAACAGGGAACGGTGCTGCAAACGCGCAGCAAGCATCGTCTGCAGTTGCATGCGTTGCTGCCGCAGCAGGTGGGCAAGGTGGTAGAGATGGGAGTGCTGCTGGGGGTGGAAGCGTGCCTGCCAGTGCGCTTGCTGATGGTGCGGCTGCCCGAGGAGGTGGTGCAACAACGCCGCGAACGCTTGCAAGAGGAGGCCAACGATCATGGTCGCCAGGTCTCTGACGAGCAGTGGTTTCTGGCCCAATGGACCATTTTGCTGACCACCGTGCCCCGTCGTGTGCTCGGCATCGGTGAGGTCTACGTCTTGCTGAGACAGCGCTGGCAAATTGAGCTGCTCTTTAAACTCTGGAAAGAGCAGGGGCAAATTGACGACTGGCGCAGCAAGCCGCCGTGGCGCATCCTCTGCGAGTTTTATGGCAAATTGATCGCCATGCTCTTGCAGCAGTGGTTGCTGGAGTATGGGCTCTGGGATGATCCCTATCGCAGTCTGGTCAAAGCGGCACAGGTGGTGCGCAAACATGCCCTCGGCCTGCTCTATGCCTTGCGCGGACGGTACTCAGTGGCCACCGTCCTCACCGATCTGCGAGCCATGATGCACCAAGGCTGTCACGTCACCCTGCGCAAAGACCGCCCGTGTGCCGCTCAACTCTTGTTCAGCGGCATCGATTGGACCTTAACTTAATGTCTATGGGGCCAGATTTATCGCGCCCCACGCCTGATTTATCAGGCGAAATCCGCTGGATCTCTGGCGATAAATCTGGCCCCTACGGATGGGTTGGCAGCAGCGAAGCGCGCTGCCAACGTTATGAGATGCGTATCCGTGGGCGAGCCAGGGCGTCATAAATGCTGTCTTTTACCCACAACTTTAGTGTATAGGCTTCGCGGCTCTTCAAAAGCCAATCGCGAAGGATGAGTTCGAGGTCATCCATGAGAATGGTATAGAATCTCGCTCGGCCTGTCATCTGGCTTGCCATTGATGACCTTGA
>JBBPYR010000163.1:0-12137 GCA_038199755.1 Ktedonobacterales bacterium
CTCGCGTTTCTTTGCTGCTTTCTCACATAATATATCTTTGTGAGGGTTTGCTTCCCAACGTCCACCACAACAAGCCGATTACGGCTATAAGAATTCCCAGCACAGTGAACGTAATTTGCAGCATAAGACCTATGAGGGCAAGTAAAATGCCAGCGGCTGTTATAAGCGGCCAGATGCTGGGCGGCGTTTTCGCACTATAGGCGGCAAGCAGTATTTCTTCGGCGCGTGCGGCTACAACCGCCTCTTGCGCAGCACTTTCTGCTAGTAAGTGCTCCACATTTTCCAGCAAGACGCGAGCATCAAAGGGTTTGCTTTGGTAGATAGTTTGCGTATAGGTTTTCGTGTTCGTGTTCACACGAGCGGCTTGTTGCCGTTGCCGAGGTTCAGCCGATGATTGCTCCCAGGATAGCACAATCGTTGGCAGGTTTGCGAAATGTGGATGTGCCTGAGCAGCTTCTAGTAGTGACCAGTCGCTCTGCGTGTCGTTATCAACGTCCAGGATGAGCAGGTGCAACTGTTGAGCGTCCAGTACAGGAACGGTTAAAGGGGAACTTGCTTCGATTACATGAAAGCCCTGGTGTTGCAATCCACGCGAGATCAGCCAGCGTAATGAGGGGTCCGGTTCTATGATGAGAATATTCTGAACCCTACTCGTGTCCTGCGCCATGTGTTATCGTCTCCATGCCATTACCGCATATCTATACTTCTTTTCCTCATTAAGAAGCATAGCCGCCAGACATTACGAATGCTTAAATAAAGCACGCACTTTCCTTACAACCACCTGAATAAAAATCAGGTAAACGCCCTAGTGTTAATGCTTGCTTATAGCTTCGCGAGTTTATAGCCTACATTCGGCACGGTGAGAATATACTTGGGATGGCGCGAGTCGGCGTCAATCTTGCGGCGCACACGGCTGATATACACCCAGATGAAGTCAATGTCGCGGTTATATTCTGGCCCCCACACCTTTTCTAGCAGTAGTTCATGCGTCACCACCATCCCTACATTTTGCGCCAGTACAGAGAGCAATTTATATTCCGTGCGGCTCAATTGTACGGCTCGCCCCTCGACCGTCACCAGCCGTTGCGCATAATCAATCGTGAGATCACCAGTGATAAAGAGGCTCTGATTGCCAACCTGCTCAACAGGGGCGACCTGACGGCGCAGCAGCGCACGAATACGTGCCAACAACTCTTTCATGCCAAAGGGCTTCATGACCAGATCATCGCTACCGAGATCGAAGAGTTGTACACGCTCATCCTCGTCGCAATCGTCACACAGCATGATTACTGGTATCTGAGAGAAATCGCGCAACCGTTGCAGCAGTTCAATGCCGCTCATGTCGGCCAAGCGCGTTGCCAGAATGATCACATCAGGCTCTTCCAGATCGAGTTGGCGCAGAAATTGCACACCATGATTGACCGTCTGAACCCGATAACGCTGCTCCTCCAAATTGGCACGCAAATACCGTGTCAGGCGTGGATCATTTTCCGCCAGCAGCACACGCACCCGTCGATCTTGCTTAAAAGCCAACGATTGCGTTATCGCCCGCACCCCACTCCCCGTAGGGGCGAGATTTATCGCGCCCCCCGTAAATGGCAACGTGAAATAGAAGGTTGCGCCACAACCAATACCAGGCGAATCGACCCAGATTTTGCCGCCGTGCGCTTCAATCAAGGCCCGTGCCGCGGCCAGACCGAGCCCGCTTCCGTCTGGTCGTCCATCTAACGGCAGTTCATTGTTGACACGATAAAAACGATCAAAAATGCGATCAAAGTGCTCAGGGGCAATACCGATACCCTCATCAGTGATACTGACACGCAACTCGACATCATTCGCCTCAACCACTATCTGGATACGCTTGCCCTGTGGAGAATACGTCACAGCATTGCTTAAGAGGTGATTGACAGCCTGCTCAACCCGCATAGCATCGCACGTGATAAGAGGAAGTGGCGTAGTCATCATCACGTGAAAAGTGTAGTGTGGTGCCTGCTTACGCCAGCGTTCCACCAGCACATTCAGCAATTCAGGAAATTGCACCTGTGTCAGGCGTAGATGTTGTGCGCCCGCGTCAAGCCGCCAGACATCCAGCAAGGTATTCAGCACATCATAAAGGCGGTCCGATTGTAGATCAATCATTTGCAACATTTCGCGTTGCATCGCGGGGTCCCAACGGGCAGAACCGCCCAGCAGTGTTGTCGCGCATCCCTTAATAATGGCGAGTGGGGTCTTGAGCTGATGTGCCGCCTGCGAAAGAGCCTCGCTCCGCATCTCAAGCGCGGAACGCTCCAACGTAATATCATCAAGCAGCACGCCACGCCCCAGTAATGTCCCCCCAGCATCGCGGATGGGAAAGCTACGCACGCGCAACCATGATACAGCGGCATCGGTAAGAGCCAGGTCTACGGACGACTCTTGCTCTTGTTGAAACCACATCTGGTCGAGTTGTGGCTGTGCATGGGATGGATCGGTCGCAAGTGTGAGCAGATGCCTCCGTAGATCAAATTCCCCTTCCGTGTTCAGGTCATTCTTACTAATATGTAATAAGCGTAAAGCATGGGGATTTGTATACGTAATATATTCCTGCTTGTTGAGCAGCATAAAACCACTGCTCATATTCGCAGCTACTTCTGCCAGGATGCGATATTCTTGAGTGAAACCGAGCGGTGTAATAGGTGAACCATGTGTTTGTTGTGTCTGTTTCGTCTGCTCGGTCATCTGTGCTGAAATAGTATCATCCTGCGACCACCAACCATACTTATTTGTACTTAAATATTTACTGTCTCCCTGAGAGGGATTCATGCGAGGAAAACCTTTCCCATAAAATACTGATGTAAAAATCAGATCACTTATATTCTAATGCAAGAGTCAAGGTAAAGGAATCAATAGTAATCGTCGGGTCAGAACATCGTAGTGTTCCGCCCCGACGATTGATGATTGTCAATATGAAAGGGTTAGTGTTAGTGCATGCCACTGATAGCAACGATGAGAGCAAGGTGAAGAAGCATAGCCACAATGCAACCGCCAGCGATAAAAATAATCCAGCGGCGGTCACTAATATATGTCCGTACACGGGTAGGATATGCCTGAGGCCAACGGTCCGAGGCCACCAGCCCTATAGCGATACGCAAACGCAAAGGTGACTTGATAGGAGATCGGCGTATTTCTTCTAACAAGACATGATAGCAGGCGCGGCACAACGTCCATGTGAGACGTGGCTCTGGCACCCCTTCTGGCTCCATCAAACGGATTGAATGAAAGAAGACTCGTGAGTTACATACCGAACAGCGTGCCGCGATACGTTTACGTGAGCGACGTGAACCCTCGTCTCGCTCAGACATAAGCGCATCATTTTTCCGCATCGCCTCTTTCATCGGCACTATCCTTTCAGGCTGTACTGTTCTCTCTTATCTCGCCGCAGAAGACACCCACACCAGAATTTTCGCAGTGGATTGTGATGTCATTTCATCTCATTGTATCACAATGTAAGGTTATACATGCCACGTTATAAGAGGCTTTTTTGTACCCATCTGGGTACTGTAAAAAATAGGTACCTTACTGCATCTATAGGGAGCAAGAAGGGATGATAGACAACGCTTTTGAGCGTCGCCTATCATCCCTTCTTGCTCCCTATAGAGAATCCGTATTCCTTACAGTATGCCCCTGTTTATCATGTTTAACAAATGAAACTGGTAATAATGTGAGCAGCGCGCTTCGCTGCTGCTCACACTATCACTATGTTAATTTGTTCATCTCTATTAACGCACCAGGAGCAGTGGCAGCAGGTATACAGTACTGAACACCACAATCCACACAAGATCGACAAAGTGCCAGTACATTTCACCCGCCTCAACCGCGAAGTGCTTCTTCGCGGTAAAGTCGCCCCGTAACGCACGAATCAGACAGATGGTCAGGAACAGCACACCAACCGTTACGTGCAAGCCGTGAAAACCTGTCAACGTAAAGAAGGCCGAACCGAACGTCTTTGTTTGCAGCGTGAACTGTCCTGCGAATAGATTGGTATATTCATATACCTGACCACCGAGGAAGATAACGCCAAGGATAATGGCACCAAGCAAACCAAGCACGAGTTGACGCTGGTTGCCCTTCGCGATACCCGCACGCGCATAAATGGCGGGAAAGCTGCTGGCAAGCAGGATAACCGTGTTAAACAATGGATACTTCCAGTCAAGGTGCTCACCATTTGGCAGCAACCATTGCCCACCGGGGATACTTTGACCGCGAATCTCTAGATAGAGATAGGCGGCAATCAAGTTGGCAAAGATCAAAGCCTCCGAGGAGATAAAGAAGATCATGCCCCACCAGTTGATACTGCGGCCACCTGTCTCTTCTCCGTGCTCCTCAAGCACCCTGACTTGCTCGCCATGAACACTACTCATAATAATTTGGCTCCCTATTTAATCGAACCTTAGCGGCGTTCCAGACCCAAACCTATGGCACAGATAACAATAAACACAGCACCAGCCGTGAGAAGAATCGGACTGCTACCGATGGCTCCCAACAAAAACACCACCACGGAAAAGGCAAGCACGATGGGCCAGAAGCTCGGACGTGGGCTAACAGCCTCTAATTCAGCGGCAGTATATTGTCGCTCTTTCTTTACAATGCGTCGTTTTTTGCCCTTTTTCAGGGGCTGTTCCAACACATCATCGCTAGCGACTCCACGCGCTTCTTCAGATGATTGTGCTTGCAGTGGCAGATTTGCTTGCTGCAACTGCTCTTCCACAGGCTGTTCTTGCACTTGTTCCTGTTTCTCTTGCTGTTCTTGCTCCTGAGACACCATATAACCTCTGTTATCTATCACAAATGTGCATCTTGAAGGGACACGATGATGCTGGTTAACAAATGAACTTAGTAACAATGGAAACCCAACCGTAGGGGCCAACGCGATTACCAGGTTCATTTGTTCATGTCTATTATCGCGTCCCAACAGACCTAGTGTGTTACTGATTTCCAGTCGGCAGTTTCTGGATGCTTCTTATCGTACAATGGGCGGCGGCTCCGCACAACGGGAATGGTCAAGAAGTTATACTTCTTCGGTGGTGACGAGGTGTCCCATTCCAATGTGAAGGCATCCCACGGATCATCACCCGCTGGTACGCCATTCCTCAAACTCACGAGGACATTGTACACGAAGACCATCACACCAATGCCGATAATGAACGCGCCAATCGTTGCCAGCAGGTTCATCTCATTCCAACCCATATTATCTGGATAGGTATAGATACGACGCGGCATACCCAACAAACCAGCAATATGCATTGGGAAGAATGTCAGATTCAAGCCAACCAGTAACAGCCAGAACTGAATTTTTCCCAAACCCTCACCCAAGAACTTACCAGTCATTTTGGGGAACCAATAGTAGATACCCGCGAAGACGCCTAATGCGGTTCCACCGAAGAGCACATAGTGAATATGTGACACCACAAAGTAGGTATCAGTGAGCTGATAATCCACCGGCACAATCGCCAGAGCAACACCATTGAGGCCGCCAATCAGGAACATCCCAATGAAGCCCAAAGCAAAGAGCATAGGGACTTTGAAGCTTAGCTTGCCACCATAGATGGTACCAATCCAGTTGAAGATTTTTACAGCTGTTGGAATAGCGATCAGCGTCGTGCTTGTGGCAAAGAACGCCTGTGCGATCGGTGGCAGACCAACCGCGAACATGTGGTGCGCCCACACCGTAAAGCTTAGGAAACCGATAGCCACACCGGACCAAGCAATAAATGTGTAGCCAAAGATTGGCTTGCGCGAGAATACTGGCAGCACCTCGGAGATAATACCGAAGGCTGGCAGAATCAGGATGTACACCTCTGGGTGGCCAAAGGACCAGAACAGGTGCTGCCACAACAGTGGGTCACCATTAGCTGCATACTGATAAAAGTGTGTACCCAGGTGGCGATCCAGCAGCAAGAACACGTCAGCCGCGGTCAGGCTCGGCAAGGCGAACAGCAGCAGGAAAGACTGCACCAGCACCATCCACGTGAACAGCGGCATGCGATTGATGCTCATGCCAGGGGCACGTAGTTTGAAGATGGTGACGACAAAGTTGACCGAACCGGCAATTGACGAGATACCGAGCATCAAGGTGCCTAGCACCCAGAAGTCAGCATTCATGCCAGGGGTGCAGATGACAGCGTGAGCACCGCAGTTGGACTGGCTCAATGGTGTGTACATAAACCAACCACCGTCAGGTGCCGCATTATACGCAAAGCTCAGCTGCATAAAGAGACCGCCCAGGAGCAGCCCCCAGAAGCCAAACGAGTTTAAGCGTGGGAAGGCCATGTCACGTGCGCCGATCATCAGTGGTACCACATAGTTACCAAAGCCAATCAGCACGGGTATTACGAAAAGGAAGATCATTGTGACGCCGTGCATCGTGAAGACCGAGTTATACACGTCGGGACTCAACACCTTGCCATTCGGCACGGCTAACTGTGTGCGAACGAGTAGAGCCTCCATACCGCCAACCAAGAAGAAGAAAAAGCCGGTGAACACATACATAATACCAAGCTTTTTGTGGTCGGTCGTGGTGATCCACTCGCCAATGTAGGTTTCGCTGAAACTCTTTCGGCGAACCGCTATTGTCGTTGCGCTATCAATAACGCGAGTTGCCATTGGCAATTCCTCCAATGTCTAGGGTTACTTGAGACTCTCCAGATACGCTACGAGTTGTACAATCTGATCATGTGTCAAATTGACCGCCATATCGTTGCCGGGCTTGATGCCTTGCGGATCATTGAGCCATTGGGCCAGTTCACAACTTTTTATTAACTCGTCATAAGAAGTTGAAGTACACAGAGCGGGATTATTCCTCAAGACACCACCAGCGATCAATGGGCGAGACCCAAAGTGTGTCAGGTTGGGACCTACTTTACACTGTTCCCCGTCCGTTGGTTGTGCCACTGTGTTATAACACGACACCTTCGGATCATAGTAGCCTTTGACACTTACGCCAACGATACCATGACAGCCAGTGCATTGATTTTTGAAAACGGTCTGTCCTTGTGCCGCGAGACTACCGCTCGTAGGCGTCACGCCCGCTTGCTGCTGCGTGCTCACCCAGGTATTGAAATCATCGCCGTTCTGAATGACGACATTGAACTCCATGTGCGCGTGTTGGATACCGCAGAATTCGGCACACTCACCGACATAGGTCCCTGTCTTATTCGCCTGAAACCATTTCTGGTTGTTATGACCAGGAATATCGTCGGTCTTTCCGGTCAACGCAGGTATCCAGAAGCTATGAATAACGTTGTTTGAGAACAACTCCACATGCACCGTCTTGCCGACAGGTGCATACAGTGTATCGGCAGTCGTGATCTTATACTGGGGATAATAGAACTCCCACCACCACTGGTGGCCTACTACCTCAACCTGAACCGCATCGCCTGCTGGCTGTGATGCAACAGCGAACAGCGTCTGAATGGTAAAACCTAGCGTGATAAAAAGAATCACAGCAGGAATAATCGTCCATAACGCTTCAACTCTGAGGTTGCCATGATTCTGGCGCGGATTAGGCATCCCTGGTCGTTCGCGGAAACGCACAATAGAAAAAATCAATGCTCCTTCCACGCCCACAAAGACCACTGTTGCGATAATCAGGATAATGTAGAATAGACCTTTTTCCTGATCTGCTACGGGGCCGAAGGTATCCAGAACGGTCGCTGGGCTCCCACAGGCACTCAGCAGGAGTGAGGCCAGCACCATGCCGAGGCCCCCCGTCAGCCAGCGTTTTGGCTTAGTAAATAAAGGCATCCTCACGTCTTAAACTCCTAAAACATAGTTTGCTAGTCTGGTTTTGACGATGGACAAACACCAACAAACATGAACAGATATGGATAGATGATGTCTGTAGTTTTATGACATATTTTTCCACGTTACCCGTAGTGTAAAGAGTGTGCCTGACAAGCGGCTTGCAGTTTAACGTTGCCACCTTACAAGCACCTGAATAGATAACGACATTCAAACACTGTCATTAATAGCGCGAATTTCCGTATCAATGACAATCTTCAAGATGGGGATATCCTTCTCTATCGCTGTCCAAACTACGTCTTTATCAATTAAAAAATATTGATGAATGAGCATATCTCTCATTCCACTAATTTGCTTCCATGGGATATGTGGATACTTGCTCTTAAGCTCTGGTGGCAAGCTACGCACGATTTCACCGATAATTTCCAAATGTCGGATGAAATACTGCTCTCCAAAATCATCATCTAAAATCGTGCGCCCTAGATGTGCATATTTTTCAATATTGGAAATGGCTCTTTGAATATCACGTAATCGCTGAGGCGTATCTCTCATAACAAAACGGCATCTTTCAGGACAGTGTTACGTATCGGCTCACGCTCACGCAAACTGCCTTCTGTCACGACATCCACCTTACATTCGAGCAACTCTTGTAAATCTTGCCATAAGCCAACAACATCGAGCAAACTCCGTCCAGGTTCCATATCCACCAGCAGATCAATATCACTTTGCTCGTCATCTTCTCCACGCGCTACCGAGCCAAAGATACGCACATTATGGGCACCATACTGCTCGGCGAGGCGCAGAATATCTTCACGTTTCGCCTGTAACAGGTCACGTAGACGCATTATCCTTGCTCCTTCCGCGCCGTACAACATAGTCAGACTCATCTCTTTGCAATTGTTACATAGTTTTTAATAGGGCACTATCTTATTCTACTCCCAATAAAGCGTCAACGCTCGCCTTTAGTGTTGGCAAATCTTGTTCAACTACGTCCCACACGGCATCAAGGTCGATATTAAAGTATATGTGAGTGAGAATATTGCGCATACCACTGATACCCTTCCAGGGAATTTCTGGATGTTGGTCTTTGAACTCTTGAGGCATAGAACGTGTAGCCTCACCTATAATCTCTAAGTGATGAATTACCCATGTTCTTACTAATTCATCTGTATCAAAAGCCTGTCTTCCACCACTCGTATACTTCACAATATTGCTGATTGCCTGCTGAACATCACGAAGTCGCGCTGGTATATCTCTCACAAAGTAACCGCCTCTCGCAAGACGCGATCCTTCATACGCTCACGCAGACTGCGTTCCGTCACGACATCAACCTCACAATCAAGCAACTCACGTAAATCCATGAGTAGTGCCCCAAGATCGAGCAAGCTCCGTCCCGGCTCCATATCGACTAACAGATCAATATCACTTTGCTCGTCGTCTTCTCCACGCGCCACCGAGCCAAAGATACGCACATTACGTGCGCCATACTGCTCCGCGAGGCGCAACACATCTTCACGTTTCGCCTGTAACAGGTCACGTAGACGCATTATCCTTGCTCCTTTCGCCAGACTTCTTCTTTGCAATTGTAGCATAGTTCCTACACGGTTTCTATTTCCTCCTCCTCCTCCACATCGGCATCATAGAGCAGAGCCTCATTCTCGTGTTGCTTCTTATCTTGCAACTGCATCCACTGAATGAACAGGATGCTGACAATTACGATATTCAAAATGCTCCCAGGAATCCACATAATCAGGCCACCAAGCTGCTGGTCGGTGGCAGGCGAGAGTCCCCACACACGCGCATCATGGATATACGGCGTATAGAGGGGATCGGCAAACGTGAGGCCCGCACCAAGTGCCACAGTGGGCATACCCGACAGGAAAATATACAGCACCTGCCCACCAAGCGAGAGACGCGGTAATTCCGCCGAGGTGTTGAGCACCGGCCACCAGTAAATGATGGCGAACACGATAAAGGTCAGGTGCTCCAGAATGTGTATATAATCGTTGGTAAGCGTTGCATCGTACAAGGGTGGGGTGTGCCAAAGCCAGAAATCAGCATTATACAGGAAGAAGGCAATCGCAGGATACGTCACAAATTTGCCAAGTTTAAAGAGTGTCGGATTGCGAAAAACGACCTTCCATAACCATCCTGGCGTTCCCAGCACCATCAATGGCGGCCCAACCACCGTGAGAAATAAGTGCTGCACCATGTGCGCACTGAACAGGTAATCGTCACCCAGCTTATCCAGAGCGGTGAAAAGCGACAAAAATATAATCCCTACGCCCAACACAAAGCAGACACCGCGCCATGTCTCAAAGCGTTCAGACAGGTGATATTTGACGCGCAACGGCCCTACCGCGTAGACGTAGAGGGCGATGATGCCAGCGCATCCCACTATAATGGACGGTTGCCAGTTCCACTGTGTCAACCAGAAATTAAGTCCCACATCAACCGTTTGCATAGCAAACCAGACCTTTCCAGAAATGACTGCTAATACTATAACAGTATCATCACTTCTGGACAAGAGTTAATAGAATCACAAAAATAGCCCTTGAGCGAGAATGTTCAAGGACTATTTTTATGATTCCAGTGCTATCTTGATGGGGCTTTCTCCGTCATGGGCATCACGCAGGATAATATCAGCCGTTAGATGCAGAGCGGAAAGTAACTCTACAAGCGTACCCAACGTAGGGTTACTATCTTCAGCCGATAGAAGGCGAGATATAGCTTCCCGTTTCTTTCCCATACGTGTAGCCAGCATTTCTTGTGTAATATGTTGTCTTTTTCGTACTTCATCAATGGCATGCATAATATTTAGTTCTGCATCCATTTCCTGGTAGCCAGCAGCGACCTCTTTATTCTGTAACCTTTTTTGTCGGCGTTGTTCGAATCTATTCATCACTTTCCTCAATTTCTACTTGTATAGGGCTGACATGACGTGTATGTTTATATTCCAGCCAATACGTGTGCGCTCTTTTCATATCACGTTCTGAGGCAGCTTCACCGACACGCTTCGTATAACCATGAAGTAGTACAATTCGTTCACCATCAAATCCAAAAAATTCGCGCGCGAGCATTCCACTATAGATAACACGAATTTCCCATATTCCTTCGTATTCACGACACTTCTCTATATAGCCTCCACCTAGCTGATGACCGTGAAGCTCCATTTCAACGGTTATACGCATCAACTTCCCCGATAGCTTTGGATAATGGCTATCAAGTTCATCTTCAAACACTTCAGCAGGTTGTGTTGTGTCTGCTTGCTCAAAATATTCTATCGTCCACTTCATATCTGTATTGTAACATATAAGTTACAAAAAAGCAACGCTTGATTATCTTGGCATCGTTCAAGTAAAGGCAATATTGTCAACCAAGATTGCCTTTACAAGCTGAAAACTGTAAGGTTCATTTGAACCATACCTTATACAACATTACCCTTGGCTGTACGTAAGTAAGATAAACACATACTCTTCCTTTCATACAACACAAGATAAAAGAGAGGATACAACCATATGCCCTCACTACGCGACTGGATCGGACAAGAAATGACATGGGTTCCTACTGCCACCTTTAAAACTCGCTTCGACCTCGTAACAGGCGACACCACCATCGCCTCTTTGGATATGAGCAACTGGACAACGAAAGCAACAGCTACGGTTCCAGAAGGCATCTTGTTGATGCAGCTCGAAGGCTTATCCCGCAGAAAAGCGACCATCTACGCCGCAGAACAAGGTGCCGCCATTGCGACCTATCAGCGCAAATGGTCGGGAACAAGCGGCATGCTGGAATTCCCCGATGGTCGCCAACTGAAATGGACAAAAACAAACTTCTGGGGCAACGAAAAAGCCTGGCGCGACCAGATGGGTATCATCGACTACGTTCAATTCCACACGCGCTCCTTCTCGCGCAAGGTAGAGGTTATGATCTCACCACAAGCCGCCGAGGTTCCTGAACTCTCAATGCTGCTGGTACTCGGCCTCTATAACATCATTATTGAGCGACGCGATGCAGAGGCTGCCAGTTCCGCAGCTACTGCTTCAATCTAACAAACTTACTGCAAGAAGCCAGGGGTGTGCCTCATCACAAGCATGAGGCACACCCCTGGCTTCTTGCTTCGTTCAGGCGTTTGTAAGGCGAAGACAAGCTCTTGCAAGTGCTGTATCAGGACTGACGACGACAATAGCACAAGTTGATTTATCTCTCGAAGAAGATTTTCACCAAACGTCGGCAGGATGCCCCTGTTTTCTAAACAGGGGGAGGAATGCCGACCATCTCAACATGCTACAATGTTTCAACAGAAATTGATAATTGGCAATTCTGTGATAGGATGGTAGACTTGTTCTATGAAGACA
>JBBPYR010000164.1:0-2915 GCA_038199755.1 Ktedonobacterales bacterium
TATGCATTCAGGCCAACAGGCGATCAAGATGCAGGATATTGTTTTCCCTAATGGCAATTACGCACGGTCTATATTTCCTCCGGTTGGTACAGACGCACATGACCTGCTTCCACTTTTAAACATTCCTGCATATAATGAACTCATTATGTTAGTTGGGGGAGCTTCTTTGATGGATGAAAAGCTGTATCCCAACCTTGAAAACCTCTTTACACACGGTATTGCCCATCTTGCCGCCATGCATAAGGCTCTGATTATTGATGGTGGCTCTCAGGCGGGTGTAATGGAGTTAATGGGCAAGGGCGTAGCCGCGCAGCAGCATCGCTCGCCACTGCTTGGCGTTTCTCCAGCAGGAGTAGTGAGCTATCCAGGGCAGTCTCCGCACACTATGGTAGACGATGAACGTGTACCACTTGATCCAAATCACTCGCATTTTGTGCTTGTCGAGACCAACGAATGGGGTGGCGAGATGGAGACCATGTATCAGCTAGCGCAACTCTACGCTCAGGGTTGTCCCTCGGTAGCAATAGTTGTCAATGGTGGGTCTATCGCCAAAAAAGAGATACTGTACAATGTACGGCAGGGCCGTCCTATTATTCTCTTTACTGGTAGTGGACGGGTAGCCGATGAGATCGCCGTGCTCTGGCAGGAAAAGCCCTCCTCGTTCTCCACTCCTGACCTCGCCGAAATCGTTCAGCATGGAAACATTCATCTATTTCCCAGCACAGGTACAGAGACAGAACTGGTACAACTTGTACAGAGCCTGTTATGATGAAAGGCTGAGATTGAAAGAGGAGATTCTTTGAGCAACACTTTACCTCCCTCACAGCGTAGCTTTGCGGAGCATGTAATCATCATCGGTGGTGGTTCGTCTGCTGCTTTGACGGCGGTTCGCTTGGCTGAACGCGGTTTTCGGGTTACGGTGGTTGAGAAAGCAGCTATTGGCAACGGCTCATCGAGTCGCTCCTCGGCGGGTATTCGCGCCCAATTCAGCAATAAAGAGACAATCACTGGCATGCAATATGCTAAGTGGTGGTATACGCACTTCCACGATATACTGAAAACACCTCCTGACAGAAGACAACCGGTGCTCACGCAAAATGGCTACCTCTTTCTGTATGAGGACCCTGAGAAAGCTGCACCTGTCTGGAAGCCAGCCCGCAGAAGAGAGGCGGCCCAAGTATGGCAAATGGCGCAAACAAATGCAAACCTACAAAAGGAGATTGGGGAACCTGTCGAGCTATTGACCCCACAACAAGTGCATGACCGTTGGCCTCACCTTGAAGCCGCGCCCCTTGTCGGTGCGACATGGGGACCGACGGATGGCTTTCTCGCGCCCCAAATGATCTATACCGAGGGTTTCCGTCGAGCACAGGAACTTGGTGTTACGCTGCTACAGAATACGGAAGTAATTGGTGCTACGTTACGTCATGGACGAATTGTTGCGCTAGAGACAACGAAAGGGTCTCTTGAAGCCGACTGGTTTGTCAATGAGACGAATGCGTGGGCGGCGCGAGTGAGTCAGCGCATTGGTGGCATGTCGCTGCAAGTGGCACCGACGAAACGCTATCTCTATTTCATGAAGCCTGTTACACCTCTTATGAGCAGTAACGAATGGCAGCGTTTGCCCATGACTATTTATGGTGTGGGAAGTGGTCGTGGTGCTCACTCGCGCCCTGAGAGCGATCTTCTCCTCCTCGCATGGGGACATGAAGCCGACCCTGAGCACAACTTTAGTGATGAAGATCAAGACCGCATTGATCCTGACTTTAACCATCGCAACGGTGTGAATAATTTCGGCTATGCTTTGCTAGAGCAGGTGATGGCTTTCTCGCCATTGCTCGCGGAAGCTGGCGGGCTAACGGCAACGACGAGCGGTTTCTATGGCATGACACCCGACGCAAACCCTCTAATTGGTTTTGACACTACCTTGAACAACCTGATGCATGCCGTTGGTTTTTCTGGTCACGGCTTGATGCATGCGCCCATCACCTCTTTGTTAGTTGAAGCCTTGCTTGCTGGCGATGTTACAGATGGGAAGGTTCAGTTACCACAGCCATTCGAGCGTCATACACTGGACCTTCGCGTATTTGATCCATCGCGTCCGTTTCACCTCTCAGAGAAAGAGGGAATGGTGTTGTAAAATGCTGTTCCGCTATATTTAGTTTTTTCCATAAAAGATATTTTAGTAAAACAGAATAAACACGTCATAAATATGTGAGACGGGAAGAGCGATGCGCAAATTGTTTTTGTCATAGTCAAAAATACCTATTGTAGGAAAAATTGCAGTGCTTGATGCCGCAAGCGATCTGGGGAGAAGAACACTCTCCTCATATGCAATACATGTTGTACTTTCAAAAAAGTCAGCAACAACCAGGGGAGTGTGTCAAATGACAGAAGGCAAACCTTACCCTTCTTGGCCGGAAGCGGACGACAGAACAGTAGTCGAACAGATGTTGAGAGATTCCCCAGTACAGTGGTACGCGTGTCAAGATTTCGTAATGCGGCTTGTCAGATATCACGCAAAAAATATTGCCCCCAATCATTGGGAAGATATTATGCAAGATGCAATGGCGCGGATACATAAATCCTTGTCAACCTTCAAGTATGAATGCTCACTCAAAACCTGGCTCTTTGGTATCGTTCGTAACTGTATTATTGATGACTACCGAAAAACTAAGCGGACAAAGTTGTTTACAACATCTTTAGATGAGCTTAACGATGATCCTGAACACGAAGGTAGTACCGTTGTTGCTAGTATGTCAAGCACTGTAGAGGATGAATGTGTAACGCGTGATGAGTTAGATAAAGCGGTGTTAGCACTACGTGAATATGTGTCTACCCATGCCAAACCAGCACGTAACAAACAAATATTGGAAATTGTCCTATTTGAAGGCCGTTCGCTTGAGGAGGCAGCA